>JABMOS010000147.1 GCA_013203185.1 Fidelibacterota bacterium
CGCATCATCAAAAACACCAAAATAATCCACAATGCGACCAAAGTGTTTTTGGGGATACAGTCGATTCGTGCGACAAATAGCCTGGAGCAGCGTATGATCCTTCAGCGATTTATCCAGATACATGGTCTGGAGGATGGGCGCGTCAAAACCAGTGAGCAGTTTGGCAGTCACGATGATGAATTTCAGGGGTGAGGTAGCATCATTATAGGCATCAATAATTTTGTCTTGTTGATCTTTGGTGATGCCCCATTTCTGTTTGAACTCCAGCGGGTCATTGGCCGTTGTTGATATGACCACAACACTGGCCACTTCAGGAAAGTGCTTATCCAGTTCAAGTTTATACTGCGCGCAAGCCTGGCGATCTGGCGTGACAATCATGGCCTTCAGACCATGAGGACCCACCTTCTCTTTGAAGTGATTGGCTATGTCCTCAACGATCTTGGAAACACGCTCCGGTGATTTCAAAAAGGCGGACATTTTCGCCGACTTCTTATTCAGCGCATCGGCTTCTTCATCACTGAGAGCTGCTGCTTCTTTGAAAGCATCAAAGGCTTTGTCCAGGGCATCCTTATCCACATGGACATCCACCAGACGAGGTTCAAAATGCAGAGGCAATGTGGCATTGTCCCGGATGGAATCATGGAAGGTGTAACGGGAGAGATAACCTCCGTCATCTTCAGTTGCGCCAAAAGCCCAGAAGGTGTTTTTGTCCATCTTGTTCACCGGGGTTCCAGTGAGACCAAACAGGAAAGCGTTAGGCAAAGATGCCCGCATCTGACGTCCCAGATCACCTTCCTGGGTACGATGGGCCTCGTCCACCATGACAATGATATTCTCCCTGGTGTTCATATTGGGTTTGGCATCGCGGAACTTATAGATCATGGAAATGATAATCTTGCGGGTATCGTTTTCCAGCAGACCTTGCAATTCCTGGATGCTATCGGTGGTGACCACATTGGGAATATCGGCGGCATTAAAGGTGGAACTGATCTGAGTATCCAGATCGGTACGATCCACCAGGATTATAACGGTGGGACTTTTTAGAGCTGTAGAACGTCTCAGCTTTTGAGCAGCAAAGACCATAAGCAGGGATTTCCCAGAGCCTTGAAAATGCCAGATCAGACCTTTTTTAATGCGACCTTCTATGACTCGCTGAACCAGAAGATTGGCGCCTTCATATTGCTGAAAACGACAAATCAGTTTGCTGCGTTGTTTGCGCTTGTTGCTGGCAAATAGGGAAAAATGCTGAAGGATATCCAGGAGCCGCTGAGGGCTCAGCAGATCATCCAGTTGTTTGCCCACATCTGACAAGCCCAGGCTGGCAGCCACAGCTCCATCTTCACCTTCCAGACGCCAGGGTGCCCAGTATTGCAAAGGACTACGGATGGCACCGTAGTAAAACTCTTTCCCTTCAGAGGCGAAGGAGAGAATGTTGGGGACAAACAGTTGGGGGACGCTGTTTTCATAGATGTCATGAATCTCATGGGCACCATCCAACCAGGAAATGGAAGGACGAATGGGCGTTTTAAGCTCCCCCACCACAACGGGGATGCCATTAATGAACATGACGATATCGGGGATCTTGGTTTCCCGGGCATGGACGTTGAATTGATTGGTAACAATGTATCGATTGTTGGCCAAATCATCAAAATCAATGAGGCGGACGGGGACATGGCGGTTGTTCTCACCAAAGGGCATGGTTTTGTCACCACTGAGCCATTTGAAGAATTCTTCATTGGCCCGGACCAGACCAATTTGATTAACGGAAATCAGGATGGCTCTGAGTTTATGGATCACCTCATCAGCTAAACCTGGATTCTGGGTAATTTCGGGATTGAGACGAACTAGGGTATTTTTGAGCTCCTGTTCCAGGAGGACTTCATTGACACTGCGCTTTAAATCCTGGGCAGAGATGTACTGCCATGTCGCTCCATAAACGGGCTTGGGATCATCTGCCTGGTTCGTGGCATTGAGATTGACGCCGGACAGACGCTGGGTAAAATAATATTCGACGGCATTGAGTTCGGTAAAGGTCATGAGAACACCTGATTGATAAGTGATTTTTGAAGGCTTCTAGATTGAAGAATCTTCTCCTTCACCTTTTGTTCAGCATCTAAATATCCTTTGATTGATTTCATCAATATATTTTCATTCTTTAAAATTTTGACTTTAAATTCGCCAATGATCTTTTGATTTATCCTGGGCATTTTAGTACCAAACCCTTTCCCTGAAACATATTCAATGAAGGATTTGCTATGGAGTACGTGAAGTATGTACTCTTTTGAGACACTCAGCGTATCATAGACTAAGAGTTCGGTTGTCGATACTGTATCAAAAGTAGCTATGAAAGCCTTATCTAAGTATGGCCTCAACTTGCTGTAGCATAAATCTCCCTCCTTAATAACATTACATTGAGCGAGCATTTCCGCTGAATTATCATATTTATCGCACAAAAATGATCCTGAATCTATATGTTCCAGCCCAATGTATCGTTCGAGTTTATGCGGGACTTGACTTTTTCCCTTTTTTGGAATTAACACTTTTGAAAGGGGCACTGTTTTCCCGGCTTCTCTCTCAATAGTTTCAGAGAAATACGACTGCCTACTCAGCGAAACTTGACTCTGCAACTCCAATTCTCTCTCTATCACCTCATCCATGGCCCAGAGGAGTTCGGCCAGTTCAGCTTGCTGGGGTTTGGGGGGCAGGAGGAATTCGTAGTTAGCCAGATCTTTAAATTTCACCCGCGGTGAGAGTCCTCCCGCTGAATGCTTGATTGCATAATCGAAGAAGTTCTCATTCTGCACAATAAATGGAAGCAACCTGGGTGATAGTTCACCCTTGGCTCGAAAGACAGTAATATCGCCAGAGCAAATACCAGCGAAACTCGCTTGAGC
>JABMOS010000148.1 GCA_013203185.1 Fidelibacterota bacterium
CCAGACGCCATGTCATCTCTCTGACAAAGTCTTTGTCTGGATCAAATCCCACTATCTTGTAACGGATTTTTCCTTGTGGTCCTATTATAAACAGACTTGGGATACCTTCCACCCCAAATTTTGTGGCAGTATCTTCTGCGAAGGCGACAGGGAAGGTGAATTTCATTTCATCGATATAGGGTTGAACCTTCTGTTTTTCCTGGTCTGTAGATGCTGCGACAAACACGATGCGGGGGTCATTTTTATAGAGATCATAGAAGGCCTGGAATTCGGGTAATTCCCGGCGACATGGGTTGCACCAGGTGGCCCAGAAGTCGAAGAAAACAACTTTACCAAGCATATTTGCATTGTTTAACGATCTGCCATTAAAATCAGTTATTTGGAATGCTGGTGCATCAAGATGAAACATCTCTGAGAGAACTTCCTCTCTTCGGCGCTCATCAAGACTGGTGTGGAGGTCACTCATAAATACACGCGAGTCCTCGTTAGGATTGAGTTTCGTATATATCTCTAACACTTTGTTATTGATCTCTGCCTTGCCAGGTGACAGTTGCAGTGCTGCGATATAGTCTTCCAGGGCTGATTCATAATTCTCCCGTGCCTCATAAATGAGTCCACGACGAAGTAAGGTTTCGGGCTGTTCAATGTACCCAAGTGCCAGTCCATAAGCTTCTAGAGCTTTTTCTGTCTCATTCTGTTTTTCATATATATTGGCTTGAGTATCGAAGATCATGGCTCCCAATTCATCGCGCCATTTTAAGCCCTCTTCCTCAGCTTGAAATTTGTTGATCGTATACTCTATCACTTCAGGAGCTTCATTGAATAGCAACATCTGGTCTGACATTATCCAGGCCAATCTGTTCCCAAAAGCAATCTGATCAGTAATCTCCAAGGAGCCGGTTTCAGGATAATTCTTCAATAATTTGAAAATCTTCTGAAAACGATCTTCGTCACGTTCCATGATGGCACGTTCAGCAGATCTCACCATGGCCATGCCCGCTGTATATTCCTCTGGATAATTTTTGCTCAATTCAAAGCTGAGATCCATCCACACATCATATTCCAGTTCCAGGGCAAGGGTATCCACCAATACCTGTAGTCGTTCTGCTGAGACCTCTGCTTCTTTCTCACAAAAAGTTAATAACAGGGTAAGACCCACTATTAAGACCATTGATAAACTTATTTTCATTCCATCCTCTTTTCTGTATTTGGATTATTACTTAATAATCTGTCAAAAATTTGAATATGGTGGGAACCATCCATGATTTCCCATATTGGTTTACAAATCCCACATGGCCCCCTTTTTCTGTCAATAACGAAGTAAGGAATCCCTCTGACATTTGGGGCATCGATGCTTCCGGAACAAAGGGGTCATCCCGCGAGGCCAGATAAAGTGTGGGTACGTGGATATCCTTCAAACAGTTTTTTGCACTCATCTCAGCATAATAATGAGCCGCATCTCGGAAACCATGGATAGGAGCAGTAGCAGCATTGTCCAATTCCCAGAAGGTCTTCGCCTTGGCCAATTTCAAAGCCATGCTACTATCATCTATGAGCTCTGCTTTGAGATGGTATTTCTCCAGGAGCGTCTTCCGAAATTTTATCACATAATTTCTGCTAAACCCGTTACTCATGAAATCTGCTGATGCACCAAGATCCAGTGGGGAAGATATGAGTGCCGCTGCCTTCACGCGTTCAAGTGAGTTGCCCTTTGCGAGATAATGTGCTATCTGACTTCCGCCTAGCGAAATGCCCAGTAGAAATACTGGCTCAGTCATTCCTGAGTGAGGAAGTCGTTCATCAAGAAAATATTTAACATCTTCATACCAACCAGCATGATAGAATTGCTTGTGCTTATTGATGAGTCCCCCACAGCTTCGCATATGAAGCACCACGCCATGCCACCTGCGCTTCACGCATTCATTCATCAGTAATCTGGCATATCTGCTGTGAGAGCTGCCTTCCATCCCATGAATAAGGACGACAACAGGTGCCTCCTGATCCCCATCAACCCAATCAGCAGCAATGATATCACCATCTGGAAGATCCAAAATCTCACGGCGATAATTGGGGATTTTTACCGGCATAACCAGGGATGCAAAAATTGACTGAAAATGACCATTGGGTAGCCAGGTTGCAGCTTGAAAAGGGCTAGGCTGAAAGTTTCTCATTGAATTGAAAATAGCCCGCGGCAGTCCTAAGGCAACCATGTAAAGTGACATCGTTTCTATGGAAATTCAAATTGCAGAAAACCAATTCCTTTCAATCCTTAGATGAATGGAGTACATTTTCACCATGCTCACATCAATTTTTAAGAGAGGAATTATCCTTCTTCTGCTGGCGACACCTCTGCTACCCTGCCGTATGTTGGGTGTCATAGCACTGCCAGGCGAGTCTCTGAGTGATACGTATATAAATGGCAATTGGCACCCCTATCTCATGGGAGAGCTTGAGGAATTTCGCCTTCAAGGTGGCTCAGGCGGATGGCCCTATAACAATCGAGACGGATGGGCTATGACAAGCTATTCCGTGGGCCAGGATATAATTGAGATGCAAACCGTACGGTCTGAAATTGAAGCTTATGCGGATGCCAATTACTATGATGGTACTTCCTCACTCCTGGATGAAAGCCAGATACCCATACTCCTGGGACATCTTCGCCAAACCAGTTCTGGGGCAAATAATATTGAAAATCCTCACCCCTTTATTTACACCAATGATAGTGGCGTGCATTTCAGTTTTGGCCACAATGGAGATGTAGGAAAGCAGGAGGTCCGAGAGCTTATCGGAGATGATTGGTTAGCCCTCCACCCACCACAGACCTATGGTGGAGGACCCTGGGATGGGTCAGGTTGGGACAATGTTGTCGACTCAGAATTATTCTTTTTCTGGATCATAAAAAATATTGAGGATTTAGGTTCTGTCTTTGAAGGCATCAGGCAAGCGCTTATGGTTCTCGAAGACCAGCAGCCATTCCAACTAAAAAACTTCCTGTTTTCCGATGGTACTGATCTATATGCCTATCGTCGTTCGTCTATGAGTGATATTCATTATTTTGATGCCAGCCAGGCTGCAGATCTGCCCCCTCACCTTTCGAATAGCAACCATCGTGTGGTCATGAGCACACCTCCCTCAGGTGGAACAGTATCAGAATTGCCATGGATTGAGCTTCCTGATCGCAACCTGCTGATCTTTAGGGGTGATGGCAGTACGGAAATTCACGCAGATATCCTTACGAATGAAGTAGTGAAGGATGACTTCAAGCCAGAGCAACTCTTGCTGATGCACGCATATCCCAACCCCTTTAACAACAGCACGGTGATACCACTATATGCCAATGAGTCTGGCACATATACCCTGGATGTGTTCAATATGAGGGGTCAATTCGTATTCAGTGAAAAGAATTGGGTCAGCGGGGGTGGTGTTTATAATTTTCTATGGTCTGGGCAAGATCAGCACGGAAAAACATTAAACTCAGGTAACTATTTTTTTCAAATCAGATCTGGCTCCGAAAATATTTCAACAGGCAAGCTGTTGTTGCTCAAATAGACGCTATTCGTCGATATACTGGTTGACAGCTCCAAAAATATTAAAGATTCCCTCACTATCCACTTTATAGCTTTTGTGGACGTAATCATTTTCTGAGTTTAGCTTGTATTCCAACTTGTAGGTATCAATGTTTTTAATTATGTCCTTGAGTGCTCGAATCAGCAGAGCAACATCCTCATGGGTTGAATACACCCCAAAACTGGCTCTTACCATCCCTGCTTTGCGCATGAACTCAGGGCTCATATTACCAAAATCAATTTCCCCAAACTCGGCGAGTAGTACATCAGACATCATCTCCTTCACATAGGGATGGGCACAAAAACACTGATTCCTTACAGCAATATTAAAGTAGTCGTTCAGGATTGCACCGACCAGTCCATGGTCAATCCCAGTAATGTTAAATGAAATTGAAGCTGCTCTTGGACAAGCTTTAAGATTGGTGCCACCATAAACGATGATGTCTGGTATCTCAGCCATTCTATTGATTGCCCCTTCAATGACTTTATCTTCTTCTTCCAACAGTGTTTGCATACCAATTCGGTCGAGGATTTCAATGGTAGTCGCCAATGCAATAGCTCCTGGAATATTTGGCGTGCCTGCCTCTTCCCGATCGGGAAATGTTTCCTTCACTAGATATCGATCCTCCAGAACGCGATCTACCATTCCCCCGCCTACCTCTTCAGGCTCAATGGACAAGAGGTGATCTTTGCGAGCCACCACGACCCCAGGTGACCCAGGGGTATAGGTTTTATGTCCTGAGAAAACCAGGGCATCAATACAAGCATCCGGATCGTCAGGATGAAACATTTGTGTCGGGAGGTGGGCAACGCTCTGGGCACCATCTACCATGATGAGCGCTCCATATTTATGTGCCAGTCTTGCAATATCATGAATAGGATTAATTATCCCTGTCACATTGCTTACTGCAGTGATGGAGACATAACTCACCCGGCCACCGCCATCACGAAGTGCGGCTTCCAATTTAGGTAAACTGATGCACATTTGGTTTTCATCTAGACCCTCAACAGGTATATGATGCACATATTTCATATGCTTTCGGTGAGGCAAATCATTGGAGTGATGCTCCATAATTGAGATAATTGCTGTGTCTTTATCGGGCTGGGCATCACGAAATACTCGAGCCATCCGATTGATGCCGCCAGTGGTGCCTGAACCAGTGAAAAAGCAAGTGTAAATACTTGGATCTGCACCCAGAAAGCTCAGTACTCTTTCATGTGCCCAATCATATGCTGAGGTGGAGATATGTGCTGAATGGTGGAGTTTACTGTGGGTATTTGAGTAATGGCGCATGAAGTCAGCTGTAATTTGTGCTGCTGCTCGCAACATAAGCGAACTGGCCGTTGAATCCAGATATACCCGTCTGGTCTGTTTGCCTCCTACGGTCTCATACTTTGTGTCCAACCCAATAAAGTCTGAGCGAATCTTTTCAAGAAGTGCTTTGCCAGTTACTGTTTTTCCAGATGATTCCATTCTTGAGCTCCCAATGAATTTGCTTTGAAATGACTTGAGGAGTCATGCCAAAATATATACGGGTTCAGGCCTGATAAAATATGTCAGTTATTGGACGTATCGCCATAAAAAACAGAGGGCCATCCCATGGATAGCCCCCTGGTACTCTATTTATTATGTGATGTCTATTTAAGCAACATCATTTTTACGATTTGCTCTGAACCTGCAGCGTTGATCCGGGCAAAATAAATACCTGACTCAACTGCATTGGCGGAAGCATCAGTACCATTCCACTCATAGCGGTAGGTGCCAGGTGCAAGTTCTGACTGCACAAGGCTATTCACTTCCTGACCCAAAACATCATAAATTTTCAGAGTCACATGACTATTGGCAGGTATACCAAATTCAATCATTGTGGTTGGATTGAAAGGATTTGGATAGTTCTGCTTCAGTAGGAGCGTTTCAGGCATTTCAATATCATCAACGCTTACAAACTGATTAATGTAGTAACCAGTTCTCCGATTGTTACCTCGGGAGGTTGACCAACAGTTGCCCACATCTGAGGGTGCCTTTAGATTAATGATGGTCAGATCATGATCCGTCCCAACAACAATCTCCATGGTACCATCCTGGCTTAGATCAGCCACAGTAGGTGTGCCCTGTATGGGTCCAGACAATTCAAGTGGGAAAAGATCCAGGCTTGTGCCATCAGAATGATAAGCATGGAGATCGCCTGAATTTGAACCGACTACGATCTCAGGAACATCATCACCATCAAGATCTGCAAAAACGGGGGAACTGTAACAGGCTCCTCCAAGATTTTGTGGCCAGCCTGGCAATGAGTTTCCCTGATAATCAAGGACATTGATAGTACCGTCAAGTGAAGTATAAACGATCTCCAGGAATCCGTCACCTTCAAAATCACAAACCGCGGCAGAAGTACGAATACTGGCAGAGGATACCTGTTGAATCCAGAGTACGGTTCCATCGTTGGCAATTGCATAAAACTTACCAGCATCTTGACCACAGAGGATTTCAAGGGTTCCATTTGCGTCTATATCAGCAACGACTGGTGAGGCAGCAACATTGTTGATTAGATCAACTGGAAAACCGGGTAATCGCTCACCATTTAAATTATAAGCAAAAATGCTGTCACTCCAGGTTCCCATGACAAAATCTTTGCTACCATCACCATCTAAATCGGCAATGGATACACCTGTGGACATTCTCCCGTCTTCAATAATGACAGGATAGTTGTCTATTGATGTTCCATCATGATGGACAGCCATAATTTCATAGCTGTACGAGGTTGCTATGATCTCCAAATCTCCATCACCATCCAGATCCTCAAGAGCAGGGGTGCCCATGAGATAGCTGGAAGCCTCAACGATGTCGACTCCTGTCCCATCATGTTGAATCACGTGGATTTTTCGATCCCTGGAAGTCACGACGATTTCTAGATCTCCATCAGCGTCAATATCACCAATGGCGGGTGCACCAATGATCCAATTACCTGTGGCATATGGAAAACCGGCCAGCTCAGTGCCCTCAAGTGTGAACACATGAACAAGACTGTCAGTACCACCCACAACCACTTCATTGGTACCATCTCCATCGAGATCCACCACTGCATTTCCACTCATAATTGGGTGAGAAAGCTGAACTGGAAAATTCGCTTGAAACAGATCAATGCTTACAGTAAGAGGAATGATGACTTCATATGGATCCTCTGTACTTTGATTGGCAACCATCCTCAAATTAAAATCAAAATCTGAGATATCTGGGGCCGAAGCAGCTACAGAGAAGGCAAACTTATCGCTAAAATTGGTAACGAAATCGCAG
Source organism: Fidelibacterota bacterium (assembly GCA_013203185.1). Classification (GTDB taxonomy): domain Bacteria; phylum Fidelibacterota; class UBA8477; order UBA8477; family JABMPR01; genus JABMPR01. The sequence goes on from JABMOS010000148.1 coordinate 6,862, forward strand.
GAGACTATCATACCATAGACACCGATACTATCAGTAATCGTGATATATGGACTAGAGCTTGATAAATACCCCGTTACATCAAAGGCACTTACAAAATCACAACTGTTCTGAATCGTAACCATATATTCAGCTGATTCACCTGGGTTTAGATTGCCATCGCCGTCATCTCCCACAAGGGTCAAATTTGTAGAAATCGCTGTGAGATTGGGGATGTTCAAGGGAGCAACATCGCCAACATAGGCAGTGGAAGCATTTAATACGGTATGATCCGCTGCTTGCACGAAAACCACAAGTCGACAATCATCAATGGGAAATTCCAATGGTACCTGGAAAGCTACTTGCTCTACAGATTGAACGCCTTCTGCAAGTGTAATACTGGTTCCAGACGAGCTGGGGAACATATCTCGCATTACGTTTTCATGGTCTGGATATCCGTTGCTGCCCATATAGTATAAACCATCCTGAACTAACACGACCTGGAGGGAATAGGTACCATTGACTCCTGCTTCAGGATCGAGGGTCACTTGCAAGCTTCCCTGTCCAGTTTGATAATCAAAATTTCCAGAAAGGGTGATTGCCAGAGGTGCTGTTGTTTCTGCATTGGATAGAATGTGATTCTGCCAGGCAGTTGTACTACCTTCATCATTATCTCCATCAATACTCATGTAGGGAACCCAATTTAATCCATAGTAGCTCCTTCGGGTATTACCGTCAGCGCTATTATAGTTGTAGAAAGGATCTGTGCCCGGCCAAGACATATGGTAATTGATTTGTGTATGTATGCCAGGATTGTTTTGTTGGAACACGTCCAACTGAGCCCCTGCGGGGCCACAGGAAGGTCAGCCAGCGTTGGTAAAATATTCTGCTAAGACCAATCTTTCGGCAGTATGTCCTAATGCGAATAACGCAAGCAGTATCATCACTACGCTTGCGAGTCTGTTTTTAATCATAATCTCTCCAAATTGAATTATGTTTATATGCCTAAGAAAAGCATCCCATAACATATATGATCAAAGGGCTGAGTGCCACCAGAAAGCCCCCCGTGAAAGAAACGTTAGTAAAATTTAATTTTATTAGCATAAGCATCTGAAAAATGCACCAGAGATTTGAATATGAAGAAGGTCACCACTGGGGTGACCTTCTTCATAATTGCGGCATGTGTAGAAGTACTATTTAATAAGTGTCATCTTAATTACTTGCTCTCCACTAGCAGTCTGGATTCGTGCGAAGTAAACGCCTGCGGCGACAGAATTGCCACCACGATCCAGGCTATTCCACAGCATTGAGTAATTTCCAGGAGCTAGTTTCCCATCGATCAAGCGGGTAACTTCGTGACCCTGCACATCAAAAATGGATAAGCTTGCTTCTGAAGCTTCTGGAATTCCGAACTCAATAGATGTAGTCGGATTAAATGGATTTGGGTAATTTTGAGACAATGTCAAAACGCCAGGGAGGATTGATTGATCAATAGAGCTGGCAATATTGTTGGGGAAGTAGCCCGTTCTTTGGTAATTTCCTCTTGAAGTGAACCAATTTGGACCAACCTGGCTGTCTTCTGGCATATCAATAATACTTAGACCGGCATCTGTACCTACAATGATCTCCATATTCCCATCAAGATCCAAGTCTGCGATTGTTGCTGCACAATGCACTCTCGACCCCTGGGCAATTGGGTAGTTGGGTAGAAGCGTTCCATCAATATGGAATGCATACAAATTATTCAGATCATCCCCAAGAATGATCTCCGGGATATCATCACCATCTACATCAGCTACAATGGGAGAGCTGTAGCAGGTTGTAGCAAGCGTCTGTGGCCAGCCATCCAACATGTTACCAGCGTGATCCAATACACTTACTCGACCATCTGGCAATACATAAACGGTTTCCATGAGTCCATCCTGGTTATAGTCAAAGACAGCTGGAGCAGTCAAAATAGGAACGGCAGCAAGTTGGTGATTCCATAGAACCGTACCAGTATTTGAGACAGCATAAACGATTCCGTTTCTTTGACCAGTAATAATTTCCAGGATTCCATCCCCTGTGAGATCAGTAATAACAGGAGGTGTTTTAATATCTCTTCCTAAATCAACGGGGAATCCCGCAAGGCTATTGCCACTGGCATCAAAGACATGGAGAAAATCGCCCTTCGTGCCAACAATGATATCTTTTGAACCATCACCGTCAATATCTGCAATACCTGCAGCACCTTCCATACGCTCGCCCTCAATAAGAACAGGGAAGCCCGTCATGGTAGAGCCATCGTGATGAATGGCCATAAGGTCGTAGCCGAATCCAGCTGTCACAATTTCGAGGTCTCCATCACCATCAAGATCATCAATAGCCGGCGTTCCAAGAATATTATCCGCTGCTTGAGAAACCAATTCACCTGTACCATCAGCCTGGACGACATAAATACCGCCACTCAAGGAAGCAAAAACGATCTCCAGACTACCATCATTATCAATATCCCCAACTGCTGGAGCGGAGGTAATTTTATTGTCTGCCAAGAAAGGGAATCCAGCCAGTTCAAGACCATCAAGTGCGACCACATGGAGCATACTGTCGAGACCACCAAACACTATTTCTTGAACGCCATCATTATCAAGGTCCACCACAGCACTGCCACTTACCACACCATAATCAATTGCCACAGGAAAGTGATGCTGGAACATATCCATGCCTACAGTGAGGGGTAAAGTTATTTCATACGGCACTGCACCATCTTGATTTGATGTCAAACGCAGACTGAAGGCCATCTCTGTAATGACAGGAGCATCATCAGAAATACTGAAGGCATACATATCAGTCAAATTGCTCATCGTATTGCAGGCTGTAATGGGTTCATAGGACCCTATGCTATCAGTAATGGTAACATATGGGCTGATACTGGAGAGATAGCCGGTCGTCCCAGTTGCTTCACCCCAGTCACACTGGTTTAAAACGGTTACAGCAAAGCTGGTAGATTCACCAGGATTGAGTTTGCCATCATCATTTTCATCCACAACATACAACTCCTGAGCAGCAGTTGACAATTTTGGAACATTGACAGGTGTTAAATCAATAACATCGTAAGTTGCTGCATTTAGAATTGCCTGGTCAGAGCCTTGAACGAAGACCACAAGACGACAATTTTCCATGGCAAAATTTTGAGTTATTTGCAAATCGACAGAAGTGTTGAATTCAACTCCCGCTTCCAGACTTATGGGAGTTCCCTCACCAGGAAACATATGGCGCATTACGCCTTCATGATCCGGGTAACCATTGGATCCCATGTAATATAAGTGATCCTCAACCAGGACGACATGAAGTGTATAATCTCCAGTAACCCCAGCTTCAGGGGTCAGGGTGATATCTAAATAGCCACCTGCCTGGTAGTTCATATCTCCAGTGGCTGATATGCCCAGGGGAGCTGTACCTATTGCCATTTGTTCTGTAAGTGCTGCCTCCCAGACAGAAACAGATTCGTCGCCAGTATTGAGACCATTATTTCCATCTATAGCGACATATGGAACCCAATTTAAACCATAGAAATTCATACGAGTAACTGGATCTGTGGTATTATAGCTCCAGTAGGGATCTCCGCCTGGCCACCACATATGGTAGGCAATTGTTGTATAGGAAGGGTTGTTTTGTTGGAACACGTCCAACTCTGCCCCTGTGGGGCCACAGCTTGGTCAGCCAGCGTTGGTGAAATATTCGAGTAGTACCAGTTTTTCTGCAGTATGACCTACTGCGAATAATGCAAGGAGTATCATCAATACGCTTACTGTTTTGTTTTTCATCACAATCTCTCCGTTATTTTTGAAACTGACTGATCCAGATAAGTTTTGACTAAGATATATAAGCAAAGGGCTTTGTGCTATCACAAAGCCCTTTGTAAAAGAAATTTAATAAATGGGAAGGCACTGAAAAAGATTCTAGGTTGCGCTCTCCAGTTTTTTCCTCTCTCCACGACTCTCAATGAGTGAATACAAAACGGGAACCACTATGAGTGTGAGGAAGGATGATACTGCCAGACCAAAAATCAGACTTACCGCAAGGGGTCTCCAGTATTCCGCTCCTCCAGCGAGGTTCAAGCTCAAGGGAATCATTCCCGCCAATGTCGTCACTGTTGTAAGTATGATTGGGCGAAGTCTGTTCCTGCCTGCCTTAATCAGAGCTTCTCGAACCCGCATACCCTCCTTGCGAAGATCATTGACATAGGCGATGAGGACAATGGCATCATTCACTACCACTCCCATAAGCGCAACCACACCAAAGAAAGCCATAATTCCAAATGGAACTCGGGTGACCATCAGCCCAAAGATCACGCCAATAAATGACAGGGGTATGGCCAGTCCAATAATCAGAGGCTGTCTGATGGACTGAAATTGGGCACTGAGAATGATCATAATAATGATGAAGCCTATAATCATGGCTCTCCCAAGACTTGCAAACGATTCACTGGCTTCATCTTCAATCCCACCATATTCCACACTTACACCACTGGGAACGGCCAGTTGTGCAAGGAAGGGGTCCATACGCCTCCGGATATCTGTCGCATCAACACCCTTTGCCAGATCACATGATACAGAGATATTTCGCTTAAAATCCTGATGTTTGATCAGGGTTTCACTGCTACCAAGTTCCAGAGAGGCAACGTTCTCAAAGGGGATCATTTGACCCATCTGGTTCATAATATTCAAATTTCTAATGGCATCCACTGCATCATCGCCATCTGTTGCCAGACGAACGACAACGGGTATATCCTCTAAGCCATCCGTATATGTGGTTGCTTCCAGCCCGATCATGGCTGCTGCTAAAGTGTTGCTTATCTCCTGGCTGGATAATCCATAACTTGCTGCTCGATCGTGATCCACAATTGCCTGAAATTCGGTTCTCCGTACACCCAAACTGGATTCCACATTCAGAGCGCCCTCGACAGTGGCCAGATCCCTTTTGACCTGCTCAGCAACAAAGCCAATGGCATCCAGGTCATCACCACTAATGTCTATTATGACATTACTGGCAATGGGTGGTCCTTCTACGATAGTTTGGAGCACAATATCAACACCAGGTTTACGAGACAGTTCTGCATCCATGATTGCCATGAGATCATCCACGGAAATATCACGATCTTCTGCATCAACAAGATCCACGTTTATTTGACCAATTTCAGCACCTTTGCCACCACCCTGGGCCAGCCGGACATTCTGTACACCACTCTCACCCACTGTGGAAACAATTCGATCGACTTCTTCAAAGCCAATCAGGTATTCCTCAATTTCTTTGACAACCGCATCGGTATATTCGAGTTGACTCCCTGCAGGAGTATTGATATCCACAATAATTCTGGGTTTAGGGACCTTAGGGAAGATTTCCAACTTGACTAATTTGGTATCACTGACGGCTGAGATGCCAACTGCGGCAATGGACATAAAGAAAATAACTGTGATTCCCAATACGACCATTATTCGGTGATTCAAAGCCCAACTAACCATTCTGGTATAAAAACGCTTCCCGATCCATTCACCGCTAAGCATACCAGCCCGCTTGGTTACTGTCATCATTTTTGACGCAAGCACTGGGATCAGAAAGTGATCTGCCAGAAAGGCACCAACCAGCGTGAATATTACCACTTTTGGGATCACTGATAAAAACTGCCCCATGGTGCCAGTCATGTAAATGATAGGTGCAAAAGCCACCATTGTGGTAAGTACTGAGGTCATAATGGGTACACCGACCTCATCAAGGGCCTGTAAGGCTGCAGCCCGCCGACCCAGACCTTCTTCCATGTGTCGGTAGGTTGACTCCGCTACAATGATCGCTCCATCCACAACTATGCCCAGTACGATAATTAGACCAAACATGGAAATACCTGTGCGGGCCAGATCAAAAACATACATCAAAGGAAAGGAAGACATGAGTGCAAAGGGCAGGGCAATTGACACGATGAGAGCGTTCTTGAAACCGATCCCTGCAAATAGCACGATAATAACAAATAGGATTCCCCAGGCTGCATTCTGGTTGAGTTGACTGTTCTGCCTCTCAATATCTGTGGCTTGTCTGGCAGTATACTCATACTTCATTCCAGATGGAAATTTGGAGGCGAGTTTAGAGACCACGGCTTCAATTTCCTCGGTAGCTTCTACAATGTGAGCACCAGTCCTTTTTGAGATGAGCAACGTCACACTATTTTGTTGCTGGAATCTGGAATAGCTGGAAGGAATTTCAAATCCATCAGTAACTGTACCTACGTCACGAATACGCTTTACGTTTCCTGATTGATCTACACCAAGAATGGTGTTTTCTATATCATCGATCTCAACATACTTACCAACGGTCCGAACGAATATATCCTGTCCCTTGAGCTTAACGGTACCACCAGGAAAGTTCATATTGCTCTTTCTCAGAGCCATGAGTACCTGGGGAATGCTAAGGTTATTTGCCAGGAGTAGATTGGGATCAACTTCTATAGCAATTTCACGCTCCTCACCACCAAACATTTCGACTTGATTTACACCGGATACCCTGGTGAGCTGATCTTTGATAAGTTCAGCGTGGTTTCGTAAATCGTGGGGTGAGAAATCTCCATAGATATTTAGAATACTGATTGGCGTATCTGCGAAGTCAATATCTGTCACTGTGACATTATCGATTTCTTCTCTCAGTTCAGGGATGGCTTCGTTAACTTTCTCTTTGAGATCATCAATACTTAATTTTAGATCAGCCTCAGGAGAAAACTTAATAGTGACAAATCCAACATTTTGCATGGCATAGCCAGTGATATCATCAACGTCCTGCAGTTGAGCCAGCTTTTCTTCAAGGGGCTTAAGTATTTCAGTTTCCACTTCAGAAGGTGCGGCTCCTACATAGGTTGCCGACACAAAAGCATAGGGAATTTCAATGACGGGAACCAGCTCAAGGGGAAGCGTAAAATATGCTGCAATGCTGGCAATAAATATTCCCAGGGAAGCAAATATTATAGCCATGGGATGCTGGATGGCTTGTTTTGATATTTTCATAAGGTGATCCTTCCCTACTCCACGATATCCAGAAGTACACCATCATTGACATCATTGTGTCCTTTCACAATGAGCACATCGCCGGGGACAACATCGGCTTCAATAAATACCCGTGATCCTGAGAGGGCACGGATATTGATCTCTTTTTGAACAGCACGACCATCTTTCTCAACAAAAATAAATTTCTTGTTCCCATCGTCCTGAATCAGATTGAGAGGCACAACCAGGGCATCCTCATAGTATTCCTGTACAATTCGTACGTCACCAACCAAGCCCAATTTCATGCCCCTCATATTGCCGGACATTCGAACTTCAACATCATAGTTGTTGGACATGTTCTTAGGTGCCATCCCTATACGGAGCACGGCGCCCTCAAAAACCCTGTCGGGGAAAGTTTTAAACTCAATCTGGGCAAATTGACCATTTCTGATCTGCCCAATACGCGATTCTGGTACAGGTACAATAATTTTCAATCGATTCATGTCTGCTAGAATCATGGGGGGCTGCATGACTCCGCCAGGAGACACAAGATCACCAATATTTAAATTTTTGGCGACAATCCACCCGCTAAAAGGTGCTCGAAGAACGGTGTTATCCATGGAATTCTTCGCTTGTGTGTAGGCTGCTCTGGCGTTGTCCAGTCCAATCCGGGCCATTTCAAACTGATCAGATGAAATCACATTGGAATTGAAAAGGGCTTTTGAGCTTTCCAGATCGCGTTTTGATTTTTCATACATGGATTTTGCCTGTGTATACATGGTGGAATACACATCTGTCTTAATACTGGCCAAACGTTGATCCTTAAATACGTAGTCACCAATATTGGCCCAGATCGTATCAACCTGTCCTGCGGATTGGAATAGCAGACTCACTTGGTTTTCAGAAACCACTCTACCAATACTGTGGAAATCAATCTGGAAGTGCTGGTATCTAACCGTATCCAGTGCCACTGGGACTTTTGTTTCAACAATTTCTTTTACTTCAGCCTCACCACCACAATTGGCCAAGACGAATAGGCTTGTTATGATTAGCAGTGTGAATACCCAATTCTTCATCGATTTCATTATTCTTCTCCAAGGGCACGTGCCAACGAAGCACGAGCGCTGTTATATTCATAATAAGCCTGGTAAAGGCCAAGGTCTGCCTGGTCGCTGGCATTTTGGGCATCTAAAACCTGCAGCTGGCTAGCCATGCCTTGCTGGAAAAGGCTTTGTGCCATATCAACACCTTTGTGCGCCTGTTTAACTCCCTTTAGTCCAGCCTCAACTTTTCGTGCAGACTCCTGGATGCTCAGGTAAATATTATTAAGCTCAAGGAGTAAATTTTGCTTAATGTCATGCTGCTGATATTCAGATTTCCGGTGGTCTGCTTTGGCTTTTTGCACTCTAGCCGTAGATCCAAACCCGTTAAAAATGGGCATATTCACACCTACAGCAAGGGATGAAGATTCATTAAAATTAGCGTCATCAAAGCCTGCATCATTATATGATTTCATCTCCTGATATGATCCTGTCAGGGCAATTGAGGGCATGAACTCAGCCTTGACCATGAGAATGTTTTCTTTCATCAGCCTGACATTGGCATCCATTTGAGAAAGCAGGGGCTGGTTGGAAAGGAGCTTGCGTTCCAGTTCATCCAAAACGAGATCATTCTCAATCTCAGTCCGGAGTTTACCCTGGGTCACAATTTCTTGTTCACTATCAAGGCCACAGCTGCGTTTTAGCCCGGCATATGCCAATTCTCTCATTTTGCGAGCATTGCTTACCATGCTCGTTTGATTTGCAACCTGGACATCTGCCCTGATCACATCAAACTCTGCTATCTTTCCCTGGCCATACAGCGCAGTTACATTCGCTAAATTCCGATTCATGACCTCAAGTGAGTTCTGCATGACTGAAACCATCCGGTCGGCAAGCAAGACACCATAAAACGCCTTTTTTGTGTTCTCAATCACAGCAAGACGAGTGACATTAACTGCAGAGCTTGCCAGGTCTCCATAGACATTTGCACCGCGAATGGCAGCAATGACCCGTCCTTCAAACAAGGGTTGTGTTAGGCTGAGGCCGTAGACCATGGTATTATCTGAACCAAAAGCTATTTCAAGTGGAACCATCTGTATCCCAGTCATTTGCAAATTTTGGCCAGGTACTGCAATACCATCTGCTCCAATAAATGGAACGGGATTTCCGAATCTATCCATTAATGGAACTGGGTTCCCGGTGGCATCTATCACACCAAATGGGACTGGAAATGATAATGGTTGAGCACCAATGGCAAAGCTATGAGAAACTTGTCCAAAGGCAGAGACCACTGGCAGTGCAGATGAGAATGCTTCCTTGCGTTGTGCCTTTGCCTTGAGGAGATCCTCTTTGGCATTCTGCATTTGAACGTTGTTCTTCAAGGCTAATTTGATGGCCTGGTCTATATCCAGGTCCATTGCTTCAGCACTCACTGGATTTAGAAGGCTAAGGCTGATGAGCAGCGCCAGTATTATCTTGTTCATGATTTGGCTCCATTTAGAAAAATATCCATAATTTCATCGGCATACATTTCGTCCATTTGCATATCCCCTGTATTTAGTGAACGGACCTGCCCATGGATCATCCCACTCAAAAAACTGGCATAGTGCTGTGCATTACCTGGACGCAATTGGCCTGCATCAATGGCAGCCTGCATTTCTATAACCACCAGCTTTTTCAGATCCTGAAAACGATTAAAGACTTCAGCGCTACAGGCATGATTCATCAATACCTGGTGATTTGTCATTATCACATTCATAAAATCAGTATTGTTGCGATAGTAGTTAAATTGAGAGTTTGCAATGAGGCGAATTCGCTCGAGTGGATCCCAAACTGAAGCAAGTTGATCATATAGGAAATCCAGCACATTCCCCACAGCATAGTCAAATGCAGACAGGAGCAGATCATCCTTATTCTCAAAATAATTGTAGAGGGTGCCCTTCCCAAACTCTGCCAGGGCTGCTACATCCTCAAGTTTTGTCTCAGCAAAACCTTTTTGTGCAAAGAGATGAACTGCTGCTTTAAGGATGTCTTCCTTGTTCCGTAGTTTGTCTCTTTCCTTGCGACTTAAAACTGTGTCTTTTGAACGATTATTCATTATATGACTCATGGGTCACAAGTAATCCTCATGGGTCAGAATAGCAAGTAACTTTGTTCTCCTATTTGAAATTATTTTACACTTCTATAGACATACATATGTACAAGGCATGAGATTTGAATATCTTTCCCGCCATGATAAACATTATTACCAGCGAAAGATTCCTAC
>JABMOS010000149.1 GCA_013203185.1 Fidelibacterota bacterium
CGATCAAATGACCGGCCTTAAGATAGTGCAGTTGTGCGGAGTGTTTAGTAGATGCCACCCATACAGCACATACCACCCATACCTGGATCCATAGGAGGACCGCCAGCAGCTGGTTCAGGCTTATCAGTAATGGCACATTCCGTGGTCAGCAAGAGACCTGCAATTGAAGCTGCATTCTCAAGGGCTGTCCGAGCAACCTTGGTTGGATCAAGGATACCAGCTTCAAGAAGATTCTTAAAATCTTCAGCACGGGCATCAAAACCAAAGTCATCTTTGCCTTCTTTAACTTTTTGTACCACAATGGAGTCTTCCCAGCCAGCATTCTTGGAGATCTGACGGATAGGTTCTTCCAATGCACGACGAAGAATGTCAATTCCCAGCTGTTGATCACCTTCTAGGGTAAGATCTAGAGCTTCTGCAGCACGTAGTAGTGCAACGCCACCACCAGGAATGATTCCCTCAGCGACAGCAGCACGTGTAGCATGCAAAGCATCTTCAACGCGGGCTTTCTTTTCTTTCATCTCAACTTCAGTAGCAGCACCAACATTTAACACAGCAACACCACCTGCCAGTTTTGCCAGACGTTCCTGGAGCTTCTCACGATCATAATCCGAAGTTGTGTTCTCAACTTGAACCTTGATCTCATTGATACGAGCAGTCAATTTCTCTTTTTCGCCTGCCCCATCAACGATGGTTGTATTGTCTTTGTCAATGATGATAGTTTTGGCAGTACCCAAATACTCAAGTGTGGCATTCTCTAATTTGTATCCCTGGTCTTCAGAGATAACGGTTGCACCAGTGAGAACGGCAATGTCCTCAAGCATGGCCTTGCGGCGATCACCAAAACCAGGAGCCTTCACAGCAGCAACCTTTAAGGTGCCGCGGAGACGGTTTACAACCAGAGTAGCCAGGGCTTCACCATCAACATCTTCAGCGATGATAAGCAAGGGACGGCCAGTCTGTGATGATTTCTCAAGAATGGGGAGCAAGTCTTTCATGGTGCTGATCTTTTTATCATAGATCAGGATCAAAGCATCTTCCAGGAGAGTTTCCATGTTTTCAGCATTGGTGACGAAGTAAGGGGAGAGGTATCCACGATCAAACTGCATTCCCTCAACTGTCTCAAGGTGAGTATCCATGGTTTTGGATTCTTCCACAGTGATGACACCATCTTTACCAACTTTGTCCATGGCTTCAGCAATAAGATCACCGATGGCTTTGTCATTGTTGGCTGAAATGGTTCCAACCTGGGCAATCTCGTTGCTGCTCTTGACATCTTTGCTTAATGTCTGCAGAAAATCAACTACCTGCCTTACACCAGCATCAATACCCCGCTTGATTTCCATGGGGTTGGCACCAGCGGTGACATTCTTCAAGCCCTGTGTCACGATGGCCTGTGCCAATACAGTAGCAGTTGTGGTTCCATCACCAGCAATATCAGAAGTCTTAGATGCAACTTCGCGAACCATCTGGGCACCCATGTTCTCACGTGGGTCTTCAAGTTCGATCTCTTTCGCAACGGTTACACCGTCCTTAGTAATTGTTGGTGCACCAAACTTTTTGTCGATAACCACATTACGACCCTTAGGTCCCAAGGTTACTTTTACAGCGTTTGCCAGAATATCAACACCAGTCTTTAGTTTGGACCGGGCTTCCTGATCAAATTCGATGTATTTTGCCATTTTTTTCTTGTTCCTCTCGTTTCACTTTAAAGGATTGTCAGTAAGCACTGACCTAAAATAATCAATAAAATGCTCTATTAGCACTCAAGGCATTAGAGCGCCAAAAAATATTCGGGTTACAATCTGACTCCAAGTAAAAATCCCCGGATGTGGGACGGATGTAATTGTACGCAACCTATATATAAACAGCAATATAAGTTATTACCGTTCATATTCAATTGATGGGAAAATCCAGAAAGCGATTGGAAATATTTTTGACACCTTGAAGCGACTGAAAGTTTTTAACCCGTAGCGCCTGAGAGCAAGATTCTGGAATTAAGCTCCTGTACTGCCAAAGCCACCTGTTCCACGACTGGTTTCACTAAGGGATTCCACCAGCTCAAAAGTGATGGGTGATCCATCCATGGCCACCAATTGGAATAAACGATCACCGGCAGAAACTTGATAATCCTCGGACTTGATGTTATCTACCATACCGATAATCTCACCTCGGTATCCGCCATCGATAAGGCCAATGGAGTTTGACATCCTTAAAGGGGTCTTGGAGATGCTTGAACGAGGCATGAGATAGTAGGGCTGCCCTGTGGATGTCTCGCAGGATATTTGCAATTTAAGGGGTGCTGTTTCCCCAGCTCTAATGATCTGATCATCCATGATAAACAAATCAAGACCTGCATCTCCGGCATGGTAATGGCCATGCTGCTCATAGCGCTCTCGAGATGAAGGATTATGTGGTCGAATCTTTATGTGCATTGGTGCTCCTAATAAATTGAAATTATCAATCATGTCATTGCGAGGATCGGAGATCCGTGGCAATCTCGAACCCGGAGATCGCTTCGTCGACTTCCAGTCTCCTCGCGATGAGGTACTCAGTTACCTCGGTGTATCACAATTCTAATATCACCGTAACCTAATGAAAAAGCTTGTACCACCAGGAGTTCCGACGACGCTCTTCTTTTATCCAGCGGTCTCTCCATTCCAGACCCTCTGTAATCTCAGTAAATCCCAAACTTTCATACACAGCTGAATGGACACGCTGGCGCCAGTCAAAATAATTGGGATATTTATAACGGCGATGGGGGTGTACTGCATTGGTGAGTAGAATGACAAAAATTTGATTATCAGGATCAATCCAGATGGAGGTCCCCGTAAAGCCTGTATGACCAAAACTATTGGCGCTTAAATAGACCCCACCTGAACTGGTTTCAGACGGACTATCCCATCCCAAACAGCGGGAATTTTCTTCATCTTCAAGCATATTTGCCCGGCGGGTAAATAGCTCAATGGTTTCTGGTTTAAATATGACTGTATCTCCCAGTGACCCTTTATTCAACATCATCTGTGCAAATCTAGCCAGATCTATGGCCGTAGAAAAAAGACCGGCATGGCCCGTAATCCCACCCAGAGAATGAGAATTTTCGTCATGGACAAAACCATGTACCAACATGCTATCCAACTCACTTATTTCCGTTGGGACAATGCGATCAATTCTCTCCTTGGGTAGATAGCCAGTTGCGTTCATTGCCAGGGGCCTGAAAATGACACTATCTGTGAAGGTTTTTAAATCAGCTCCAGCCAGTTTCTCAATCACCTTCCCAAGGGTGATCAAGCCAATATCGGAATACATATACTTGGTGCCAGGTAGTGTATCCAGCTCTGATTGAAGTACACTATCCACCAACGCTTCCCGGCTGGGGGCATTCATGCGAAAAAACTGTTTGAAGGGTCGCATCCCTGCAGTGTGGGTAAGCAGATTTCTCACAGTTATTGTTTGTTTTAAGGAATCATTTGTTGAATCAGGTCCTGCAAATTCCGAGAGATAGGAAACTACTGTTGTGTCCAGGTTCAGTTTCCCCTCCTCATACAGCTTCATGGCGGCTGACGTCGTTGCTATGACCTTGGTGACAGACGCCAGATCAAAAATATCGCCGCGGTAGGTGTGCCGTTCAGAATCGTAAGTGTGCTCACCAAAATACTCATGCATGAAAATTTTGCCATCTTTCGCAGCCAGTAGCACACCACCAGGCCACGCATTTTCCTCAAGCGCTTGGTTCACAAATGGCATTATTTTTCCAGGATCAGCTCCTATGTCTTCTGGTGCCACATGTTGCAGAATAGGTGGTGGAAATTTGGGTTTGACCTTGGTTTTCACACTGGATGTGGAAAGCCCAGCTCTAATTAGACCGTCACCGTGCTCCGCTATACCTGGAATTGTGATAGGGAGCCTGCCTGTAATGTCGGCCTTCCCAAGGACAGCTCTGGCCAAGGCTCTCTGCATCTCTGTTTGGTCGCTATATGTGACGAGATAGGTGGGGATGTCTGGAAATGCCCTGATTAAATAGGGAGTCCCAAAACTTGTTACAATCAAGTGGGGCGTCTTGTCTGAGAGGGAATCAATAAATGCACTTTGAAGAGGAGGCAGGAGCACGCGGTCCTTGTTCATTTTGGTTCGGCTGAAAATATTGACGATGACCCTTGCTGAATCTGGGATGCTCCCTAAAACTTGGTCATAGGTGAAGCCATCATCTGTATTATCCAATATCCATGACGAAGAATTGGGTAGCGCTCTTTGAAGCTCATTCATGACTGTTGATTGGTCATGATCATGGGCCCAGTCACGGATATCAACGATATAGACTTGTTGTGAATCAGTCATGCTCACTGGCACGAGATGCTGATTGTCGCGGACCAGGGTAACGGCTTTGCTCATTATGTCCTGAGCGACGGCCTTGTTATGTATGTTGCCCAGTCGAGACTGCATGTCAGATAGGCTTAACGTTTTCTTTTTGTCCAGACCAAGTTTTTGCTTAAGGGTTAAAATCCGTACCACAGATTCATCAATACGGCTTTCACTGATCAAACCATCCTTAACCGCTTCTTCAACCCAATCCACTGAGCCCTTATAATTCCTATTCTGAATAATGATATCAGAGCCAGCCTTAATGGTCTGGATCAAAGCATATCGATCAGGAAAATTTCTGGTGATGCCTCCCATGGCCATGGCATCGGTGATGATAGCTCCTTTAAAGCCCTGCTTCAATCTTAAGATGTCGTGAAGCCAATAGGGGGAGAGACTGGAGGGAATGCCTGGCTCCATCTGAAATTCACCTGCATCCAGATGACCTACCATCACCAACTCAACACCAGCATCAATAATTGCTTGAAAAGGTTTAAGCTCCACATCCCACAGACGGGCAGAATCAGAAGGAATCTTAGCCAGAGATATGTGTGAATCAGTCTGAGTATCTCCATGTCCTGGATAATGTTTGGCAGTGGCCAACATGCCCTGTGACTGCAGACCCCGCATAAAACTGATGGCATAAAGTGAAACCTCATCGGGATCTTCACTGAAAGCACGGGTGTTAATAATTGGATTGTTTGGATTGTTATTCACATCAACAACTGGCGCCAGGGCCAGGTGAATACCCAAAGCGCGCCCTTCTTCAGCAGTGATTCGACCTGCTTCAAAAGCCATGTTTGGATCCCCTGTTGCAGCCAGGGCCATGGGCCAGGGGAGTTGAGTTCCTGCACCAAATCTTTTTTGAACGCCGTATTCCAGATCCGCTTGAACCATGATTGGCACCATGGATTGTGACTGCATTTGATTGAGGAGCGTCAATGCTGAGGCCGTTTCGCCACCCCAGACATGGATGAAGCCAATACCATCGGTTTCCAGGAGACCTTCAATTTCCTGCCACCGGGCTGATTCCGCTGACATATAGTCTAGACTCATGGAATACACCATCATCTGGGAAATTTTTTGACGGAGGGTTAACTTCTTGAGTGTTGCCCTTACCCAGGGTGATGAATTCACTGTAGCAGGTTGACTTGTACAAGTAACCAATATGAAAATTGCAAGGGATGCTGCAGAAAGCCTTAATATCCTGGAAGTATTCATGGTATGCCCTTGGTAATATTTAAAAATGAATAAAGGGTGTGTGATCTGTTGCCAGATCCTGAATCAGTTTAATCTCAGTTTCAGAAAGGGTTAAGCTCCGTCGCTTCATCATAAGCTCGGCTGTATGTATTGCTTTTTCCAGTTCGTGGGTTCCATTTCCCCATGAAAAAGAGGGGATGGCCCGAGGGGGGAAATCGGCCTGAAAGACATTGCAAAATGGGCCGATTAGCGTCCCTGTGTTCAATCGAATCCCAATGGCTGTCTTGGTATGATCCCCTATTATGGACCCCAGGAATTGACGGCCACTTTCATAGTTATTCCCATCCCAGGATATACGAATATTCTGATAATTGTTCTTCATGTTACTGGTGGTGGTCCCTGCCCCCAGATTGATCCAGGAGCCTAGAATTGAATCCCCAAGAAATCCATCATGACTCTTATTTGAATAGGGATGAATAATACAACCCTTGATTTCACCGCCCAGATTACAAATTCTTCCCACCACAGATTGTCTTATAGATGTAGAAGGTTTAAGCGAGCTTCGTTTTCCCAGGTAGACCGGGCCTACGATTGAGGTGAAGGGACCAATTTTGCAATCCTCATCAATTACGATGGGTCCATTGCTGGCATCCAGGTGAACAAATTTCCCTATCTGAGCTGTGTTGTGGATAAAAATGTTACGATCAGTAACCGTTGAAAGATCTGATGGCAATTTGGTCAGAATATTATTGTCTTCCTGCCACAATTTCGCATCGAAATCCATGGCTGAATCGATTAAATCCAGATATTGCCAAATCCAGGTGGGTTGGTGACTGCATATCTCTGCATCGCATTCAATTTTTGGTAATTTTTCAAGTGTAGCATGGAAGGTTTGTGAAAACTTCACTTCTGAGCCAGGTCGAGCAGCGATGATATGGCCATCAATGACAACTGCTGCACCATTGGTTTCTTTTAAAATATTTAGTGCCGCCGGATACATCCATGCAGGGGTGGCAGCATTCAAAAAGATGGCATCTTTGTCAGCATGTTTATTTATGGGCGTTGCGGGAAATTTTTCAGATTGATGCTTCTCAAGGACAGGGCGAACCCACAATTGCACAGAATCCTCAGGAAACATTCGTTGAGCCCTTTCAATATTGGAAAAGATTCCATAGCGTAGCTCAGCAACAGATCTGAGAAGCGATATAGGAGCGAAGGGGGAGAGATTCTCAGGTTCAAATAATATATGTGCGCTCATAATTGTATCCTGTTTTATTTGTAAACAGCCACTTCGGTCGGGAGAATCACCCATGCATTCACCCAATTATTCAGATTCTTGAAACATAGGATTTTAGCATGTAATGACATTCACTTGAATCTAAGCAAGCTCTCAGTTGAATCAATACACAAAGCGATAGCATTAGTATGTAAATAAGACTAACTTACTGGCCTGGGAATATGAACTGAACCTAAGATCGTAAAGTAGGACACAACAAACTCAAACATTCATCATGGGATGAAATAGTTTGTTTGATTCTGGAGTTACTTATGAAAAAATCGAATTTCCATTTCGTTCGTCAAATTAATGAAATCTCAGTGTTACGCATTGTTCGGGATGAAGGACCTATTTCCAGATCTGAAGTTGCACGTAGAATGGGAGTTTCAAAAGTGATCATTGGTGGTATTGTCCGCCGATTACTTGGAACCAATATTCTTTTCGAGATTGGCAAAGGTGATTCCACAGTCCAGGGTGGTAGAAGACCTGTGATGTTGGAGTTTAATGCTGATGCTGGTCTTGCTGTTGGGATTGAAATACATTTACACCGGGCAACCATCCTCATCACCAACATGAATGCGGAAATTTTGCATGAAGGTGTGGTAAATTTTAATGATAATACCAACCCCAAAGCCATTTTGACACGAATAACCAAATCCATCGAGAAAATGGTTGGTGATAAAGAGAAAATGAAATCGATTCTAGGCGTGGGTATTGCTTTGCCTGGACTCATGGATTATGAAAATGGTTCAATTCTATCCAGCCACTCCTTGAAAGATTGGGAAGGTTTCCCCATTAAAGTTTATTTCGAGGAAGCCCTGGACACCAAAGTCTACATGGAAAATGACGTGAAGGCCATCACCCTTGGTGAATACCATTGGGGCGCAGGTCAGCAGGCGAAGAATGTTGTCTACATCTGGTTAGGTGAAGGAATTGGGGCCGGTATCATTATCAATGGTGACATTTATCGCGGTATTACTTCCTCTGCTGGTGAGGTGGGATATACCGAAATTTCTGCCAGAGGGATCAATCGGGGCAAATACCCAATTCTGTATCAGGATCAACGCCGCTTTGGTGAGATTCTCACGACACCTCATTTAGAGTATTCCCTGCAACAAGCCGTGAGCGCCAATGGAAGATTGACAAGCCTTAAAAATTCTGAAATTAATCTTCATAGTATTGCAACTGCAGCAAAACATGATGATGCCCTCGCACTAGATGCCCTAAATGAGTTTGGTGAAATACTTGGCATCCTCACTATAGGTGTGATTAATTTTTTCAATCCTGAATTGATAATAATGGGTGGACCAGTGATTGACCAGTGTCCCATGGTGCTTGCGGCAGCCGTACGAAGTGCCAAGGCAGATGTCCTGGTAATTCCTGCTGAAGTCGTTGAAATTAAGGCTGGTTCATTAAAGACTCGAGCTGGTACACTGGGTGCAGTGGGGATGGTTCTTCAAGATCTTTTCAAACCACCAATTGTAAATCTGGCGACCTACCGATCGCTAATTCTCCCTGAATAATTTATAGATGTTTTAAAGGCTGATTATTTAGAAGATCGGGCAATCTGGTCTCGAAGTATGGCCGCTTCCTCATAATTTTCAGAAAGTAAAGCCATTTGAAGCTCGATTTCCAGCTTTTCCTGAACGGGCAATTCAGAGGGAACGCCATCATCAGTGATGCGGTGTTGTAATTCACGAAGCTGAAATATTTCAGGACTCAAATCGGGTTCAGGATCATCAAGCACATTTTTGTAGACATGTTTGATTTGACGAACCCCCACCTTTAAGATTCTCAAGGCTTCCATCTTGTCATTGACTTCAAGCTTTAGCATGGTTTTAGCTGATGTATTCATCATCATCACATAGGGCCGATGCTGCTGACTCGTAATATTTTCTACTGCTCCGGCGTAATTTGCCAGGACATTGAGAATATCAAGATTGTGGCGGGTATCACGAATAACACCGTTGTAGTCTTTCAGCTGATGGAGGCTGAGATAACGATGGTAAAACTGCATCCCTTCCTGTCTCAGGTTGAAAGATTGGCGTGGATCAAGTGTGAACTCTTTTTCGCGGGCAGCAAGGGATCGGTAATAATCCAGATATGATTCAAACCCTTCAGGACGATAGCCGTCAGGCCTACCCGTATATTCCATTTGGATGAGCCCCAGGTCGACGCGCATCTGCACAAGCTGACGACCATCTTCAGCACTAATTATTCTAGCACTTATGGTGAGAGGGTCAAAAGGCCATTCGCTTAATATCTTGCTAATATCCATCGCACTTAATTAAATCGGAATCACCTTGATCTCCAATGCTTAGATATCTGTTGACTGAAATTGTTTCTGCTGGTGGCTATCAAGAGAAGTTGCTTTCTCTCATGGACTATCCAGCTATCTTGATCCCATGAATGCACACTTACACAATCGAGAAATAATATTGCTGGGTTTGGCACCTGTTACGAAGGAAGTCAAAGGCATGTGGCACAATGGCTACCCCGTTCACCAGGGGGAGACCGAAGCAAGCATGAATTTTGCCACCCTCTATGCTCAGGAAAACGGTATTGTGCCGGATCAAAGCCTGCTCAGACAAGAATGGTTAAATTTTGTTGATACACTCTTGACTGCTGGTTTTTCCCTGCATATTGTACCTTTCCCTGATGAACTGAATCAGCCAGATAGTCTGTATCATGATGCAGTCTTTATTCGAGATGGGGGAATGATCTTCAGGGGAATCTGGATTAAGAGTCGGTTTAGCGTGAAGGATAGGATTTATGAGGGTGAATTTCATACCAAATTAATCGAATCCAAACTCGGCAAGACGGTGGTTACACTTCCTGAAGGTGCTCTCCTCGAAGGAGGAGATATCAATTATCTCGAAACAAGTCGCGGGAGCTTCTACTTTGGTGGCCTATCGCGTTCAAACAAGGCTGGGCATGATTTTGTACGGAGCATTATTCGTCCAGATCACTATATCCTGGTGGAATCAGAAGGCTATCATCTGGATACGGTTTTCACACCAGTGGTCACCGTGGACAATGAAATGAGGGCCGTGATTGTAACGGCTAATATGCTAAGTGAAAAAAGCATGGAGGCCATACGCTCACTGGGTGTCAAGGTTATGGAAGTATCTCAATTAGATTCATCTGGTATAGATGATAAATTGGGTGAATACGCCGTGAATGCGCTTATCGCCCCAGGGATCATGGTCAACAGCAGTCTGTTTTCAACACCAGGGATTGAAGATCAATTGGCTGAGATGGGCATTCAAAGATATGTGACACCCCTGACCAGCTTTCGGTATGCTGGTGGTTCTGTTCATTGTTTGACCAACGAGGTATACTAGCACTTAATTTGATATCATGTGATTCTTGAATCCTTACATGGCCCTCTCGATGAGTCTGCGCTCATTGAGCCACGTCCTCGCAGACGAGCTCAATGTCCAGTCCCCCGGTGGCTGAGGTGTCACACTGAGCTTGTCGAAGTGCTCTCGAAGCCCAAACACCTGTGGTCGCATTGGACATTTGAATGGGTATTCACTCTGCTAGTTAGGCCCCCACAAGGAACCTCAATGTCCAGATGAGCGTTAATCTTTTTAAAAGACAAAAAAAAAGACCGGTGAATCACCGGCCTAAATAATGCTATAGTCGAAATGACTATAAAAATCTGAAAGAGCGCCTTAAGAAAAAGTGGCCATATGTTTGGCGACACGTGATTTCTGATTAGCAGCTTTGTTCTTATGGATAATTCCAGTAGCAGCTACTTTGTCAATAACAGCCATGGCAGATGTACCGAGAGCAGTTGCGTTCTCAGCATTGTCAGCAGCCATAGCTTTCTTGATAGCGCTTTTCATCATTGTACTATAATGCTTATTGCGTATGCGGGCTTTTTCAGCTTGTCTGATACGTTTCGCGATGGTCTTTTTTACAGGCATATTGTTTCTTTCTCCTCAAAAATGCCCGCGAATATAGATGCCCACCATACGTCTGTCAACGCTTTAAGTGGAAATATAAATCAAGCATTTGCATGCCTTTCTCTGAGATCAAGCTATCCTAATTAATTTTCCATTTTGAAATTTCTGTTTTTGCTTTGACCCTTTTCCTCCTACTTTATCAAATATTTAATAATGTTGACAGGAAATAGAGCTTTGAATATGATGAGTAGCTCAAAAATTTTGACGATGTCGTCACTCAGGAGGAAAATAGGATGAGCGAACGGTTAGAAGAGATCAAAGATTCTTTGAGGATGGTTCCTCTATTTTCAGATCTAAATGATAAAGTGCTGGCACATCTTGCCGAGGTCTGCCAGGAAAAAACCTACGACAAAGATCAACATATACTTCATCAGGAGCAATCCGGTGACAACTTTTTTGTAATTGAGACAGGATCTGTAAAAATTACTCGCCTGGCTGAAGATGGGCGTGAAGCTGTCCTGGCTTTCCTCCGTGAAGGAGATTTCTTCGGGGAACTGGCAATTCTGGATGGTGAGACTAGATCTGCAAACGTGATAACCCTTTCCCAATGTAGAATTCAAACCATCAACCGTCGCGAATTCCTGGATCTTTTGGAGCACCATCCTTCAGTTGCCACTGCACTCCTTATGGAATTGGCCCTGCGTCTTAGAAAAACAGATATGCATTTGGAGTATTTGACTCTTAGTGATGCAGAGGGCAAGATTGCATCGATTCTCATTGGCTTAGCAGAAGAAAACGGAACCTACAAGATGGGTGATGTCACACTGGGTAACATGCCCATGCAGCAAGATATTGCAAACATGGCTGGAACCACGCGGGAAACAGTCTCTCGGATGATGAAAAAACTTGAAGAGAAAAATTGGCTCATCCGTGATGGACAAAAGGTAATCATTCGCAAATACAGCAAGTTTAAGGAAATATATCAGCTCAAATTCTGATTAGAATCCCTATGAAATTTGATTTAAACGGAATATTAGATTCCAAGCGCCTGGCAATATCCCGGGCGCTTTCATTTGTAGAAAATACGGATCATCTTGATATGGCGATTACAGATGCCTTATTCAGTCATCTCGGACGTGCCTATCGGATTGGTGTGACTGGACCGCCAGGGGCTGGTAAAAGTTCACTGGTTGATCGAATTATTAGCTATTGGCGCAATCTGGGCAAACGGATTGCAGTGATTTCAGTGGATCCTACCAGTCCCTTCACAGGAGGAGCTATCCTTGGAGATCGGGTGCGAATGGGTCGCCATTATGCTGATAAAGGTGTTTTTATAAGATCTATGGCCACACGTGGCAATCATGGGGGTCTGGCTCTCAGGGCACAGGATGCTGCAGATATTTTCGATGCAGCAGGTTATGATGTTATCGTTTACGAGACTGTTGGAGTGGGTCAGGTGGAGTTGGATGTCGCCAAAGCAGCTGATACCACGCTGGTTGTGCTGGTTCCAGAATCGGGTGATGATATTCAAGCCATGAAAGCTGGTCTCATGGAGATCGCAGATCTATTTGTTATAAATAAAGCAGATCGCCAAGGAGCCAATCAGGCATTCGCACAGATCCAATCCATGTTAGAGATGCGACATCCGGAAAAAGGACTGTGGCCGCCCCAGGTCATAAAAACGAGCGCACTCAAAGATGAAGGTATCACCACACTGACAGATGCTCTCGAACAACATCGTGAGTTTTTAGATGAGCATGGCATCATTCGGCAAAATTTCCGGGACAGAATCCAGTTTAAAATTCAATCTCATATTGATGAAAACGTGCTTCACAAATTTTGGACCCAAGAGCGAAGGACGCTATTGGATCAAGCCATGACTACAGAAAATGTCATGAGCATCTTACCTGGAAAAATTGTGGCTTCTCTATTGAAGGGTGGGTCGAAGTAAAAAGCGGGGTAGGAGTGGCCTAGATAATAACTGCTGTTAAACCGATCAAGAATTATTCATCTACATTAACATCCCAGTCTTGAAATACGCCATCCTGGTTTAGGGATCGGTGCAGTTCCATTACCTGTCCCCGGTGCACACCGATAAGGTAGATTGAACCACCACCCTGGTAATAATAAGAGTCTTCTGTGAAATTATTCCCATTCAGTTCACCTGGGTTGATACTATGCCAATCCTGAGTCATGATTTTGCCTAGGTCTTCTGTCGGGTATACACCCCACTCGCCATAGTAGGCTCGAACTTCATTGCGTATTGATCCCAGTGCTGCTTCACCTTCGGCTCTGATGGCTTTTTGAATACCACCCCGATATATGGGCGTTGCAACTGCAGCAAGGACTCCAATAATGAGGATGACAATCATAAGTTCCACCAAACTAAATCCAGCAACAGATTTAGTTCTGGAAGCAACTGGAGCTATTACAGGTTGTCGATTCTTATGTATTCTTTGTTCTTTCATTACTAGCCGGCAAGATAAATCAGAATATAGGGTAATTCAAATTCAATAATTCCAATTATTAATAAGGAAAAATATCTCATTTTAAGCTGAATAAGTGTCGAAGTTAGATTTCATAAGAAAGTTGACGAGAACACAGAATTGTTGGCATCTTTATTCAATTGGGGTTTTTCTCACCTCTAATCCTTTTATCTTAATCGACTATGTCAAAAGTAATCAAATCTGAAATGCCCCTGTTAGATCATCTGGAAGAGTTGAGATGGCGGGTAATTAAAGCCTTTAGCAGTATTCTTCTTTTTGCCATCATTGGATTTGTATTTTCCAACCAACTCATTTACATATTAAGTATTCCCATTGAAAACACTGAACCCAAGCTAGACTTGCTGAATACGACCATCCTGGGTGTTTTCCTGGCTAAAATGCGCGTGGCGGTGGTCCTGGGTATTGTGTTCTCACTCCCGGTAATTATTCACCAGGTATGGAAGTTTATTGCACCGGGGCTCCTGGATGACGAACGAGCATTTGCTCCTATGCTCATCATCACGACTATCCTGAGTTTTGTCATTGGTGGACTATTCTCTTATTTCGTCATGATACCCTGGTCCCTGAAATTTTTTGCAGTACTGAATTATGGCCTTGAGGGCCTTGTTAACTATGTAACTATCACCGACTATCTTAACTATATCACCATCCTGATTTTGTTTACAGGAATGGCTTTTGAACTCCCTGTTGTTGTTTTTATTCTGGCAAAGATTGGTATTGTGACCCCAAACATTCTCAGGAAAATACGCCGGTTCGCATATCTTGGCATCCTCATGATCTCCGCCGTTTTTACACCTGCTGATCCATTTACCATGCTTGGTGTGGCAATGCCAATGATCCTCCTTTACGAAATCAGCATTTTTGTGGCGAAACTTGTGAAGCAAAAAAAGCAGGAAGCTTCGGATATGGAAGAAGTTGAATCTGAGGGAATAAATAAAGAGGACGAGTTACTTGAAGATTTCCTTGGATGATCTCCTACGGCCTATTCAGGCTGAGTTAAACAGCTTTCAGCATTATTTTGAGAATTCTCTCAAATCCCATGTGTTTCTCATCAATCAGGTCATGAAATATGTCATTGCCCAGAAGGGTAAAAAAATGCGCCCCATGCTCCTATTGCTATCGGCAAAGCTAAGTGGGGAATGTACTGAACAGACTTATTCTGCAGCCACACTGGTTGAAGTATTGCATACTGCCACTCTGGTACATGATGATGTTGTCGATGAAGCTGAAACGAGACGGGGTCTCCCCAGTATCAATTCAATTTGGCGTAACAAAATAAGTGTGCTCATTGGTGATTATCTTTTTTCCAAAGCGCTGGTAAAAATGGTGGCGTTGAAGCATCCTGAGATGCTTGAACTACTGGCAAATACTGCTGACAAGCTGGTGACAGGTGAAATTGACCAGATCGATCGTGCCCGTTCTGACACCATGACTGAAGATGCTTACTATGACATGATTGAGGATAAAACGGCTTCACTCCTGGCTACGGGATGCAAACTGGGTGCTATGACCACATCAAGTGACCAAAAGGTGTGGGATGCTCTCTATGAATATGGCAGGAACTTTGGGATTGCCTTTCAAATTAAAGATGACTTATTTGATTTTGAAGGACGCGCTTCCTCCGTTGGAAAACCTATTGGCCTAGATGTCAAACACAACATGGTTACTTTGCCCCTGATACATGCTTTACAGCAATGTAGTAAAGAGGAACAACGGGAATTCAAACGAATGACCAAGAAGGGTAGTGACAAGGTAATCCAGCAGAATGTTCTGGCATTTATAAATCGCTTTGGAGGATTGGAATACACCAAACAAAGACTTCAGGACTATTCCGATAAAGCCAAGGCCACACTAAGTGATTTTCCTGATTCACCTGTTAAGCACTCCATGATTCAATTTATTGATTTCAATATTCAACGAGAGAAATAAAACCATGCAGTGCCATATCCAGATCAAAAATCTGGCACTCACTTATCGCTGGAAATCATTTCAAAAAACTATATTTGAGGATTTAAACCTTTGTATTCCCTCAGGGGCATTTGTCACCATATTTGGCTCTAATGGCAGTGGTAAAAGCAGCCTGGTTAAGCTCATCCTTGGTTTGGAAACCCCACAATCAGGAATGATCCACATAAGTGATGAAAAGGTGAACTTTGGGTATCCAAAAGCTTTGAAGTACAACAGAATTTCCTATTTGTCGCAGCAGATAGAGGACTTTTTTTTCTCAGAAACCGTTGCCGAAGAGCTGTTATATCAAGGGAATCAACTTTCCGATCCTGAGTTTCGTGAGATTATCCAAACCCTGGGGCTGGAGATGCTCATGGACAGACACGTTGAAAGTCTATCTGGTGGAGAAAGACAATCCCTGGCCTTGGCTCAATTCATGACACAGAATACACCCTTACTCATACTGGATGAACCCAGTTCCTATCTGGATCAGGGGAAGGCCGCATTGCTAAAGACCTTCCTGGAGAAAGCGCATCAATCTGGGAAAACGATCCTTCATGTCACACAATTTACCTCTGAGCTTTCGTGGGGAACCCATGTCATCGATTTAGATAACGGCAATGGGGATCTGGTTACCTTATGACCTACACCCTGCCGCCTTTACGTAAGCAGTATCCTGAGAATCATAACTTTGAGTTGAATTCAAATGAGCTTGAGCTTGGGGGAGATGGCTATACCTGCCTTATTGGGAATAATGGATCAGGTAAAAGTACATATGGGGAAACTCTGGCTGAATTATCATCAAATTCTCCTGGAGAAAAATGGTATTATCTGCCTCAACATCTCCATCGTTTTTTATTTGCCGAAAACCTGAACGAGCAACTTGCCGCCTTGCTTTCACAGGACATTGATCAATCAAGACTGATTGGTCTACTTGAAGAGCTTGGATTCTCTCATGGAGCAAGCATGTTAGAATTCCCATTTCTGCTAATGAGCGGGGGGGAAAGGCGACGTATGGCACTGGTTTGCGCATTTTATCTGGAACCAGAGCGATTGATTCTCGATGAACCGGAGATTGGTGTGACGGCAAAAGAAAACATGGTGCTTCTATCAAAATTAAATAATTTGGCAGCCAAGAATGCGAGGGTAATCGTCATCTCGCACAATGCTGAGTTTGTAAGACAATCATCGGATATCATCTGTCTGATTAATGGAAAAATTGCCAGAGTGGGTAGAACTCAGGAACTTATCTCTGACCCTCTCTTTAAATTAGATGATTATGGAGTCAGGTTTAGTCAATAAATGGTAACTTTTGCATCAATGAAAAAGTTCTTCACCGCCGCCAATGTAACGTCGCTGGCCAGAGCTTTTATGGTCTTTCCACTTGTGTATTTGCTAAATACATGGGAAGGCGGTATTGCAGAATTTCCCATGTGGGCAGTTTTCTGGATCATCATGGCTATGTTCTCAGATTATCTGGATGGGTGGTTTGCACGCTCCTACCATGAAGTGAGTCGATTTGGGAAATTCCTTGATCCCATGGCAGATAAAATTGTTGTATTTGGCGTGCTGTTCTTTGCCAGGCCAATCTCTCAGGCAATACCGGGCTGGTTTGTAGCCTTTGTTGTCATTAGAGAATTGTTAATATTTGGTTTAGGATATTATGTCAGCAAGGATTCAAAACGCGAAATGCAGGCAAATCGAACTGGTAAATGGTCTATTTTCCTTACCTCCATCACTTTTATTCTCATGATATTTGATCTCAATCCATGGGCCGAGTATTTGCTTTATCTAACAGTTGTAGTCGGATCTTTTTCCCTGGGCTTCTATTTAAAACGGTATTACCATCTTTATCAGGTTGATGTCAAGAACCCCTCGTAACACCTCAACCCTAATCATTAAGCAAAGTGTTCACACATGATATTTTCGTCTGCATTTAATCGACTTAAGCAAGGGCTAAGCCGCTCACGTACACAGTTTAACAACCGCATTAGTAAATTATTTACGGGATCAGTTCCTCTTACTGATGAGTTACTCGAAGAAATTGAAGAAATTCTAATTTCAGCAGATATTGGGGTTGAGCTTTCCATAGATATCATCGAGGATTTACGCAAAAATTTTCCACTAAACCAGGTTGTTGAAATGAATTCAGTCGTAGAATTTCTGAAATCTGATCTCATACGGCGGATGGAAGTCGAAGCGGTACCTGCTAAAATTACAGAAAAGCCTCATGTCATTCTGGTTGTGGGTGTAAATGGTACAGGGAAAACCACCTCAATTGGTAAATTGGCATATCATTACACCAATCAGGGGAAGAGCGTCCTGCTGGTGGCTGGTGATACTTTCCGAGCTGCTGCCATTGAGCAATTGGAAGTTTGGTCTCAGCGTAGTGGTGCAGAACTGACTAAAAAGGAAGCTGCAGATCCAAGCTCCGTAGTCTATGATGCGCTTCAAAGTGCTCGTCAGCGGGGGATAGATGTGGTTCTCATTGATACGGCTGGTCGATTGCACACTCAAAAAAACCTCATGATAGAACTGGATAAAATCCAACGCGTCGTCAAAAAAGTGATTCCCTCCGCTCCCCACGAAACCTTGCTTACCATTGATGCCACTACAGGCCAGAATGGACTCATTCAAGCCAGACAGTTTTCTGCGGTGACTCCAGTAGATCACCTGTTTCTAACCAAATTAGATGGGACTGCCAAGGGGGGCATAGCTATAGCCATTCATCATAAGCTTGATATTCCAGTGAAGTACATTGGAATTGGTGAACAGCGCGAGGACATTCAGGATTTCGATGCAGCAAGTTATGTGCAGGCGCTATTCGAGGTCAGGTCGTAATCGGTTTTATTTTGGTCGTTCTCGCTGAGTCGCTGAGTTTGAAGAATGTCCAGGCATATACACCATTAATTCTCTGCGCCTTCGCGTTCTTTGCGAGATGATATAAAGAGCATAGGTAAGTATTGCTGGTGGTTTGGAAGTTGATCGGTTCTCGCTGAGACGCAGAGTCGCAAAGCTAGAAGAGTTTCACCAAGCATAGAATGGAGATGGACATGCATGAAAATGATATTTCAAAAATCATTTTGGATCTGAGTATTAAAGTTCATCAAACATTAGGCCCAGGGCTATTTGAGTCGGTCTATGAAAAAATCTTATGCTATGAATTAGAAAAAGCAGGTTTGAAAATTATTTCTCAGGCAGATATCCCTGTTGAGTATGATGGGAAAAAATTTGGTAACGGGTTTAAGGCGGATATAATTGTGAATGAAAAGGTTCTCATAGAGTTAAAGTCAGTTGAGAAGCTCGGCAGTATTCATAAAAAACAGGTTTTAACTTACCTAAAGCTAACAGGTTTGCAGCTTGGGCTACTCATCAACTTTAACGAAAAGCTCCTAAAAAATGGTTTTGTTCGAATAGTCAATAATCTAGTAGAAAATCGGCATTAAAATCTCTGTGTCTTAGCGTTCTCTGCGAGAGGAAATAAAGTGTTTATGAAGTATTGGTTGTGGAGAAATTGATTATTCTCGCTGAGTCGCAAAGCCGCAGAGCTTAAGAGCATTTTTAAATAAATCTCTGCGTCTTAGCGTTCTCTGTGAGAGGGAATAAAGTGTTTATGAAGTGTTGCCTGTGGAGAAATTGATTATTATCGCTGAGTCGCAAAGCCGCAAAGC
>JABMOS010000150.1 GCA_013203185.1 Fidelibacterota bacterium
ATGATATACTATCGCGCTTTAAGGGCATTTCGGGGTGTAGCGCAGCACGGTAGAGCGCTTCGTTCGGGACGAAGAGCTCCGAGGTTCAAATCCTCTCACCCCGACAAGTGAAATTTTACAGCGCGGATGTGAGTCCGCGTTTTTTATTTAAATGAGGAAATTATGGCAGAGCGGTACCCTTTTGATCAGATTGAGGCGAAGTGGCAGAAACATTGGGATGAGAATAAGACCTTTAAGGCTCTTGACCATCAGATCAATAAGCCTAAATACTACATTTTAGACATGTTCCCTTACCCATCAGGTGCTGGCCTGCATGTTGGTCACCCTGAGGGATATACGGCAACTGATATTCTCGCTCGCTATAAAAGAATGCGTGGGTTTAATGTGCTTCATCCTATGGGCTGGGACGCATTTGGTCTGCCTGCAGAACAATATGCCATTGAAACGGGTACGCCTCCTGCAATAAAGACTGCGGAAAATATTGCCACATTCAAGCGTCAGATTCAATCCCTGGGTTTTTCATATGATTGGGACCGCGAGGTAAATACCACCGATGAAGCCTATTACAAGTGGACGCAGTGGATATTTCTCCAGTTATTCAACAAAGGATTGGCATATGAGGCGGAAGTCGCAGTCAACTGGTGTCCCGAACTTGGTACTGTATTGGCCAACGAAGAAGTTATTAACGGCAAGTCTGAACGGGGTGGGCATCCAGTTGTAAGAAAGCCCATGCGGCAATGGATGCTTAAGATCACGGAATATGCAGAGCGCCTGCTCTCTGACCTGGATGAATTAGATTGGTCAGAGTCCATCAAGGACATGCAACGCAACTGGATTGGCAAGAGCGAAGGGGCAGAGGTCGAATTCCCCTTAAGTGGTCATGACCTGTCACTAAAAGTATTTACAACACGTCCAGATACCCTGTTTGGGGCTACTTATATGGTGATGGCACCTGAGCACCCCTTTGTAAAAGAAATCACGGTCTCGGAGCAACAGGTAGCAGTTGAGGCCTATGCTATAAAGGCTGGATATAAAAGCGATTTGGACAGGACTGAACTAGCCAAGGATAAATCAGGGGTATTTACAGGTGCTTATGCAATAAATCCCGTTAATGATGAACTTATTCCAATATGGGTTAGTGACTATGTATTAATGAGTTATGGAACTGGCGCTATCATGGCGGTTCCAGCCCATGATACACGAGATTACGAGTTTGCAAAAACTTTTGACCTACCGATTCAGGAAGTCGTGTCAGGTGGAGATATAAGTACTGAGGCTTATACTCAAATCGAAGATGGGTTTATGATCAACTCTGCTACTGCAGATGGAAGTTTTTCCATAAATGATCTTAAACCTTCAGAAGCGATACAGAAAACAGGCCAATGGTTGGAGTCTACTGGCAAAGGTCATGTTACAGTTAACTATAAGCTTAGAGATTGGCTGTTTTCCAGACAAAGATATTGGGGAGAACCTATTCCAATTCTACATGATGGCAATGATGTTATCCCACTGTCAGACAGTGACTTACCTCTTACGCTTCCAGTGCTGGAACGCATAAAACCTTCAGGAACAGGGGAAAGTCCTCTGGCCAACGCCAAGGAGTGGCTGAACGTAGTTGACCCGCTATCCGGTAAGGTTTATGTGAGAGAAACCAACACCATGCCGCAATGGGCAGGGTCTTGTTGGTACTATCTGAGATTCATCGACCCACACAATGATGAACAAGCCTGGGACTTAGATAAAGAGAAGTACTGGATGCCAGTAGATCTGTATGTTGGCGGTGCCGAACATGCTGTGCTGCATCTGCTATATGCAAGGTTCTGGCACAAGGTATTATTCGATTTAGGGTATGTTTCAACCCGTGAACCTTTCAAGAAGTTGGTGAATCAGGGGATGATTTTAGGGATGGATGGGGAAAAGATGTCCAAATCCAGAGGAAATGTCATCAATCCTGATGAGGTCGTTGCTCAATATGGTGCTGATACCATGCGGTTGTATGAAATGTTTATGGGACCATTAGAGCGCACTAAACCATGGAATACCAGTGGTATAGAGGGTGTTTATCGATTTTTAAACCGCTTGTGGAGACATTTTGTAAATGAGGACGGAGATATTATTGAGTTAAGTGATTCTCAACCCGCAAATGAGACGCTGGTGTTGATGCATGCCAGCATTAAAAAGGTTGGTAGTGACCTGGAGGGCTTGGCTTTCAATACTGGAATATCACAGTTAATGGTGTTTTCTAATCACTTAAGGTCCTTAGAATTGGTTCCCAGACAAGCACTTGAAGTGTTTCTAATGCTTCTAAACCCATTTTCACCGCATATCGCTGAAGAAATATGGTCACTGATGGGACATGATGAAGAATTGGTTTATTCAGAATGGCCAGCTTATGAGGAACAGCTTCTTGTCAAAGACATGGTTATACTTGCTGTCCAGGTAAATGGTAAGGTGAGAGCTCAGATCGAGGTAGAGGTAGATGCTGACAAGGAAGCCATACTTATACTTGCTCATGAGCAGAACTCAGTGCAGCAGCATACTGAGGGAAAGACCATTGTAAAACAAATCGTTGTGCCCAATAGGATTGTTAATATAGTAGTGAAGTAACTGAATATATTGAGTTAGCGTAAGAAGGGTAGAGTTACCCTTTTTACATAAAACTAACACTCGACATAATATATATTAACATGGTATTATGGTAAATCCTTATTCACGGCCATATATAGCCATTTACCATAGTCTGGATCTATATCGCCTATCTTAATCATGATTATCTCTGGCGTGTCATATGTGTGAGACGATTTGATGTACTGCATTAAATTTTCCACAAGGTTTTCTGTGGTTTTGAATTGAAGTAGTAACTCTTGTGTCTTCTCTAATTTACCATGCCACTCATAGTGACTGATAACACCTGGGATCATTTGAACACATGCGGCCAGCTTTTCTGCAATTGCACCCTGTGAAATTGTGTTGGCAATTATTTCACTGTCAACTGTAGTCGTAACCATGCAATATGCTTCTTTCATAATATTTACCTGCCCATTTTTCATTTAACTGTTTATACCATGGGTCAACAGACCGGTCAGCAATTTGAATCCTTGGTTGGAGAACAATGGTATTTGAGATGGGAATATAATATTGCCATGACTTAGGCCGCTGTTTATATTCGCCGCGCTTTAAGCTTTTTGCCGGGTGGTGAAATGGTATCACTAAGGTCTCTGGTTCCTTCATTGGGGGTTCGAATCCTCCCCCGGCAACG
>JABMOS010000004.1 GCA_013203185.1 Fidelibacterota bacterium
AAAACCAAGAAATGGAACAAGAAGCACAGCGCTTAAAACATTTTAATCATCACCAACCGTTCCTTCCTTGCCCTCGATACTTGAGGGCTTTTTTTATACCATAAATTACTCAAACATACTCTATTGCTCATGGAGCCCATGGGCTCTGGCCGTGTTCTCCTGGACAAAATGTATCTGCAGAAATGACCGTTGTAGTTGACTTACTCTCCAATTACTTTTGATTTCATGCAATTATCTATCACTGCAATAATCTGTATAATCGGGATCTTTCAAGGGCTTCTGTTGGCCTTTGCCCTGGTCCTGACCAAGGACGGGAGGCAGATGTCAAACCGTCTATTGGCTTCCGTTTTAATTCTCACAACAATAGTGCTGGCATATGTGGTCCTTGAAGAGCGGAATGCCTTCATTAACTACCCCTACCTGTTTTTTATGAAGGCACACGTGTTTTTCCTCCTGGGACCATTGTTCTTTTTCTATGTAAAATCCCTTATTAACAAAAAATTAAGGTTTACGAAAAAGGATCTATTTCACCTAGTTCCCTTCTTGGTATTTTTCCTCATTGTTTTGCCCTTCTACCTGGAGTCCAGGACCACTTTCCAGGAAATGATCATTCAAAAGGCAAACCAGTCGAAAGCACTGTCAATAGAGGATATGTTAGTTCAGGGGGTCCTAAAAAGTTACTACCTGTTTTATTTGATAATTTCGCTCACTGCGATACAGAAATTCTATAGGTCTAGCTCTAATTTGAATGTGGTCCTCCACACCCACAAGTTTGAGTGGATCCAGCGGATCATATTGATTACCATTTTTATTGCATGTATTTCAATGATAACAGACTTTCTTCAGCCCTCACAATTCACAGAGAGCTTCGTGCCCATAGCCAATGTTGCTCTCCTTGTTCTAATGGGATACCTGGGATTGAAGCAAACAGACATATACTCAGTCTTAGAGTTAAAGAGACCCCAGAGGAAGTACAAGAAATCCGCACTCACCCAAGAAGTGTCGACAAGCATATATGATGATCTGATGGTGAAGATGAAGTCAGAGAAATTATTCAAGGAAAGTAATCTCTCGCTTCCCGGTTTATCAAAATCAATCGATTCTCCACCCCACCATGTTTCTCAGGTTATTAATGAAAAGTTCGGTATGAACTATTTTAATTTCATTAGTATGTTTCGAATTGAAGAAGCGAAGAGCCTGATTTCTGAGGCCGAGAATCACGAAATGAACATTTCTCAAATTGCATACGAAATCGGGTTTAATTCGATTTCAACCTTTAATGCTGCATTCAAAAAGTTTACAGATATGAGTCCAGCTGAATTCAAGAAACAGCTATAGAATAAAACTCACACTCCTTTCTATAAAATACTGCCAGGCTTATCGGCTCGGTAGCTATCTGACCACATCACCATAATATAGGCCCAGTTGATTTAACAATCTTTCCTGGAGGATACGGTGCGGCAAATTGGTCTATATGTTGTAATACTATTTATAATTAGTGGTTGCTCAAGGCACAGCGTGCTTCAGGTGCAGGCTGACCCTAGAGAGGTTTCCCTGTCTGAACATGTGACTCTCAAAATGGTGACTTTCAATATCCAGGATACCTATATTGTAGGTACTAATCGTCAAGAACGTATGGAAGCAATTGCAGGAAAACTATGCGAATTGGATCCTGACATTGTGGGATTTCAAGAATCCTTCATAGCTTCCGACCGCAAGGTACTCATAGATAGTTTAAGTAGTGGATCACGTCTTCAGTATCACCAATACTACCCTAGTCCGGTTGCTGGCAGTGGCCTACTTATATCAAGTGCTTACGAAATAGTAGATAAGTCTTTCCACCGCTTTGCGGCGAGCAATCCCTTCTATAAGGTGTGGGAGGCAGATTGGTGGGGAGGAAAGGGTGTTGCCATGGCAAAAATAAAATTACCCCTGGATACTGGATTTTTGAAGGTATACAACACCCATACCCAAGCTGATTATGATAATTCAGATTATGAAGCCATTCGATCAAATCAATTCACCAATCTGGTGAAATTTGTCCGCGAGACAAAAGGCAGCCATTCACCTGCTATCCTAATAGGAGACATTAATTGCCTCGACGGAGATGTTGAATATCAATCCCTTGTTAACAATGGCAACTTATTGCGATTGATGGATATGGAGTCAGGGTTGGATCACATTTTTGCAATCCAGGACGGTCTTAATTTATTCGATATCGTTAATACAACTGAAATCCAAGAAGAACTAGTGGTTGACGCAGAGATCACATCACTTAGTGATCATCCTGGCTATATGACCACACTCTCTATTACACCAACAAATAAATATATTAAAAAGGAACGAGAAAATGCCCAACTTATTCTGGACTAAACCTGAACTGGACCTGGAACTCCTCGTGGTTACAGAGCTACTGAACATGCAATCCCTGCATTATGGGTACTGGGAGAGTCCCCCAACAAAAATTGATTTAGATAGCATTCGACAAGCTCAAGCCGATTACACAACAACATTGCTTGAGATGTTTCCCGAGTCAGTGTCAACGATCCTTGATGTGGGTTGTGGCATCGGTGATAATGCGGCAGCTATGGTCTCCAAGGGGTTAGAGGTGACAGCCATTTCCCCGGATCAGAATCATGGGCAGTATATTAAAAGTTTAGTCGATGGAAAAATTGATTTTCATAACACGAGAATTCAAGAATTCACATCAGACAAGCAGTTTGATTTGGTGCTCATGAGTGAATCACAGGACTATTTTTCAATCGATGCTGGCTTATCCCAATCCAAGAAATTTGTAAAAGAAAATGGCTATTTATTAATTTCTGGTTTTTTTCGAAATTCGGATACTCCTGAGTTTAAAGAATGCCATATTGAGCAAGATTACATCGATGCCGCAGCCAACTATGGCTTTTCTCAAATTGAACGGATTGATATAACTTCCAATGTCACACCCACTCTGGATTATTGTGCAAAAATGGTAGATGAATTCATTGGAAAACCATATAGTCTTTTGGATAAATATGCCCAGGGCAATCTGAAATTGAAATTATGGCTGGTTAAGCTATTTTTTAGAAAGCAAATCAAGCAATTGCTGGAAATGAAAGCTTATTACGATAAACGATTTGATGTTGAATTATTTGGTGATAGGATTTCATATGCCAGAGTACTCTTTCAAAAGGTAAAGTAGGGGGGAAGAATTTTCACCTACTCCAAAACGAGACGCTAAATCATCACCAACCAAGCCAGGCTAAAATGTTGTCTATCCAACTGCCGCCAGACCTGGTGGTTTCACCGAAAGTTCCATCCTGGTTCAGGGTACGG
>JABMOS010000151.1 GCA_013203185.1 Fidelibacterota bacterium
ATAAATAGGTTATAAAAAAAAAGAATTATATGCCACCAAAAATTTACTATCTATCCTCAGAAGTTTCTCCATTTTCTGAGGCAACGGACCTTGCTAAAATTTCCAATAAGGTTCCAACTTATTTTCAAGAAAAAAAACAGGATTTCAGAATCTTTACTCCCCGGTATGGATTTGTCAGCGAACGTCGATATGTAATTCGTGAAGTTATTCGTCTTAAGGAAATTGAAGTAGAATATAAAGGTGAGGTGGGATTTGGAGCTGCCAAGTCAGCCTTTGTTCCCTCAACCCGAGTACAGGTCTACTTTATGGAATATCAGCCATATTTTGGTGGTAAAAACAAAACTTTGTATAAAGTAGCTGACAATAGATACAATTTGAGAAACGCTGAGAAGTATTTCTATTTCTCAAAAATAGCTATTGAGAACCTGACCTATTTATATTGGCAACCAGACTATATCCTATGTAATGATTGGACCACAGCCATGGTCCCTGTTCTCTTTAAGACAGTCTATGCCGAAGAAGAGTTTTTTACTGAGATGAAAACGGTACTCAATCTTGTCAACATTGAAGAA
Source organism: Fidelibacterota bacterium (assembly GCA_013203185.1). Taxonomy (GTDB): domain Bacteria; phylum Fidelibacterota; class UBA8477; order UBA8477; family JABMPR01; genus JABMPR01. The sequence goes on from JABMOS010000151.1 coordinate 573, forward strand.
ATGGGCAAGGTTGGTGCAAAGCAATACGAAATGGCAGGTCTTGAACCAGCCGACTATGCAGGCTATGAGGACAACCTCCTTGGGTTGGCTATCAAGCACGCCGATGAGATTATTAGCATATCTATTAATGGCAAAAGCAATAAAGATCAAATTGAAAAGAATAGCAAGATTCAGAAAGCATTAAAATCTGCTGGAAAAAAAGTGAAATACTTTACGATTTCTGATGAAAGTGATGAGGAATGGCAACGGCTCAATTTGGAATTGGAAACATTCTTTGGAGTTGAGAATTAAAACTCTGAATATGGACAGTGTTGACTCTAAACCAACAGAGTTAAGTGTTTGATCGCTTAACTCTTTTTTTAAAGGGGCTTATGAAAACCAGGATTCCTTTTGCAGTTGTTATCACAACACTTCTTTTTTGGTCCTGTGATGACCCAATATCTTATGACAATGCTAGTTTTGTCTACAACCCATTCTCATTTACAGAGGATACGCTATACAGCGTTACAGCGACTGAAGCGAAAGCTGCTGATATTGAGTGGGGATCAAGTTTCAGAGCCTGGGTTGGTGAAACTCAGTATTACAAATCAGGTTTTACAGTTGAATTCGTATTCTCAGATTCTTCCTTGGATTTAGCTAATGTTGATAGTATCCAACTACAGCTTATTCACTATCTGACATATCCTGAGGATGGGGGAGATACACTCACTGCAACTTATTCTAATTTCGGAATATACGAAACCATGGACCAGGCCATAGATATTGAGAATTCCTTCTATGGCAATATTCTTGGGACCGATTCCAAAAATATTTCTCAATTGGATACCTCACGCTACACCTTACCTGCTGGTGTTATTGCAGAGGGTGATACCATTGTGAGTCTGGGTGTTTTTCCAGCTGAAGCTGGAAATCTCTCATCATTCTTTGGAGGTGGCTCTGGATCAAGACCATCTCTCTACTTTTTCTTTCATGAACCTGATACGGCTGGCCTCGACTCCGCCACCAAAATAGAATATGATGCTGATACTCTTTTTATGCACATCATAGAAAAACCTGGGATTTTTGATAGAACCCAATTTGACTATATCAATCAGTTAAAAAAAGATTCACTCAAGATGACAGTTGATCTTCAAGGCTTTACTTTTGGTGGTGATACAATCCAGCACATCCTTTCTTCCAGTATCCTGCCAGCAATCGACGATATGGCTTCCTCCCTTTACAGTGTTGATAGTGTCTATAGGTTTAGTATGATCGTTGAAGACCCTAACTCAGGATTATCAACCACCATTGAATACGGAGGGGCGGGTGGATTTAATACCAATGAGATAAAGACGCTCATTCAATCAGCCATTGATGATAAGGAGGATACCATAGAATTGGTATTGAGGCCCACCAATGCTGGGTTTAATCCAGGATTTATTGCAATTTCAAAAAATGTTAGTGCATCAGCTCTATATGTACATTCTTCCTTGGCGGTGAAACCATGAGGAAACTAATACTTATACTCGTTCTGGCATTTTCCATCATGGGACAATCCGCTTATTACCGACTGGGCTATGGTGATATTTATCCAACCACAGACCCTCTGGGAAGCAGTCTCGGTCATGGTGTGGTTGCGCTAGAGGACTCTGGGCATGTCACGATACATAACCCAGCTGCACTGAGTGGTTCAAGCCGTATTCATTTTGGGGCGAGTCTAGGATCAGAATTCAGGTCAATTGATGATGTGGTCTCTAACAACACCAGGCTGGAAAATATCTTTTTTACATTTCCAGTAGGCTCCCGTCTCGGGATGAGTTTTGGAACCCATGCCATAACAGATTTTGCCTCCGATTATGAATCGACTCTGGAAATGGGATCGATTTCAGAGCAGTCAAGTGGTGGAATTTGGGATTTCCATCTGGGTTTAGGAGTTACAGTATCACCAAGTATGAAGCTGGGAATTAAGCTACACAAATTTCAGGGTCAATTAAGACGTGAAATCATACTTTTGACCGATGACGTTGCAGAAATGTACGTGATTAAAGGTAATGTCTCTGGCAATAGTATTGAAGGTGGCATTATATCCAACGTGAGAGAAAAGGTCTCGCTCGGTTTAACGGTGAATTTTCCATTTGATAAACCCACTTTATCTGGTCGAGATAGCCTTTCAGGGTCTGCTGTATATTCTGAGATTTCTGAGGGAATGGATGCCTGGCCAAGCACAATTAAGTTTGGTGTTATCTACCATCACTCCAAAACCACGAATTTTATGGCAGGCATTGCACAGCAGCTATTTAATGATTCAGGTTTTGCAGATGCTCGAGTATTTGCTTTACCTACCGGGTGGAAAACTGTACCCGTTGCCTCCTTTCAATTATCTATGCAAAAATTACCTAGAGAGAGAACTTCACGATCTTGGACTAACAGAGCTGGCTGGCAAGCGGGTGTATCCATCAAAAATTATTATCTATCACCAGCCAGTGAAAACATGATCTACGAATATGCCTTGATTACAGGGGTTAATCTTGGTCTTAGGAATGGAAGAAGTTTGTTTGAGATATCCGGGGAAATGGGATCTCGCGGGGGGGATGAGAGTCTGCCTGACGAATTATTCGCTCGGGTAAAATTTGGAATTCAAATTAATGATACATGGTTTAAAAAAGCTAAAAGAAGATGAGGGTTAACTCATGAAGTTAAAAGTTGTGTCAATTATTACTATGGGCATCATGCTCTTTACCATGGTTTTGTCAGCCTGCATGCCTCCACAAGCCACAGCAGAAGAATTGGCTGCTATGGAAAAAGCTCGAAAAGATTCAGTTCGCAAAGCCAACTCTCGTTACTGTATGAAGCACTTGAGTTTTGCTACGGAGTACTATAAGAATAAAGCTTATCCAGATGCATTGTTTAATTACAAGAAATTATTTGAATATGAGTGTGTAGATGAGAAAATGGCCAAGAACGTTTACGTTTATATGGGTAATTCCTATCGCGAATTAGACCATCTTGATACTGCACTGATCTATTATGATGAAGGATTAAGTGTTATTCCTCAGAATAAGTATCTATGGGAAAATAAGCTTTTCACGTTGAAAATGATGGATGATGAAGATTTACTCCTTGATGCCAAAGTAGATATGTATGCTGCTTTTCCTTCAGATTCGGTTCTCGGTGAAGAACTCGCAGAAGACTATATCAGATTGGGAATGTATCCTGAAGCAAAAGACATGGCGGATCATCTCCTCACTACTAATCCTGCCAGCAAAAATCTCAGAAATATAGTTCGAGAATCTATCGAAGCTCAAGGTGGAGATGTGAGAGGTTTCGTGGAGGAAGAATACAATAAGAATCCTGATAATATTTCAAATTCAAGGGATCTGGTTCAAATACTTCGTGATGCAGGCGAGAGTGACAAAGCCATCCTGGTACTAGAGAGCATTCTTAATAGATCACCTGGGATGACCGATATTATGAAGCTTCTTGTTGAAGCATATCGAGAATTAGGTCAAACAAAAACAGTTATCAGCTGGTTAAAAAAGCTCAATACAGCCAATCCTGAAGATGTTCGTATCTACTTTGATATGACACAGGCGTATATAATTGATGGACAACTCATATCTGCCAGGTCCTGGGCTGATAAGGCCATTAATATGGACTCCAATAACGGTCAGGCATATGCTAATCGTGCTACTGTCTATGAAGCGGCAGGGATGGCATGTGCAGGTTCTATACCCGATTTTGATGACAAGCTTGTATTTATGATGGCATACGAAGATTATTTAACAGCCAAAGATAAAGGTTATTTCAAAGCGACCAATAAAATCGACTTTTTAAAAGAAGCTCGTATTCCACAACAGGGTGACTGGTTCTTCAATCGCGATGAATATGTCAAATCAGGAAAAGCTGCCCCCAAGAAAGAATGTTACTCCTGGTTAAAGCGCAGTGTCACAGCTCCCAAGGCCTAAAATAGGTTAGCCATGAAAATAGTCATCGGGTGTGACCATGCTGCTTATGACGCAAAGACTGAGATAGTTAAATATCTCAAGTCCAACGGTCATGATATCATCGATGAGGGTACATATGGTCTGGAATCTGTTGACTATCCAGACTTTGCTGCCAGTGCAAGTTTAAAGGTCCAAGCTGGCGAAGCGGATCGTGGGGTTTTGATATGTGGTACGGGTATTGGGATGTCCATTGCTGCGAATCGTTTTAAAGGAATTCGTGCAGCCCTTTGCTTTAATGAGGAGTTGGCAAAACTAAGTCGACTTCACAATAATGCAAATATCCTATGTATGGGTGCCAGAACACAATCCATTGATTCCATGAAAAATATTCTCTCTGTCTGGTTAACCACAGCCTGGGAGGGTGACAGACACGCGCTTAGACTTAACAAGATTGAGTTAAATTCTCGAGGTCAAGATGCTGAATGATTTAAAATTGTCTGATCCAGCCATATATGCTGCAATCATGGCTGAACGTGATCGCGAAAACGAAACCCTGGAGTTAATCGCTTCAGAAAATTTCGTCAGCAAAGCAGTACTAGAGGCTGCTGGCAGTGTGATGACAAACAAATATGCCGAAGGCTATCCTGGGAAACGCTACTATGGTGGGTGCGAAGCTGTAGATACTGCTGAAAACCTGGCCAGAGATCGTGTGAAGCAACTTTTTGATGCAGAATATGCCAATGTTCAACCCCACTCTGGCAGCCAGGCAAACATGTCTGTCTATTTTACACTAGTTAATCCTGGCGACACTGTACTTGGTATGGATTTATCCCATGGAGGACATTTGACCCATGGGTCTCACGTAAACTTCTCTGGTAAATTTTATAAAATCGTTGCCTATGGCGTGAACGCTGAGACAGGGTATATAGACTATGATATGGTCCGTGACCAGGCCATAAAGCATCAACCTAAAATGATCATCGCAGGTGGTTCCGCATACCCCAGACACTATGATTTTAAGCTATTCAGGGAAATTGCCGATGAAGTAGGTGCATTCCTTATGGCTGATGTAGCCCATCCTGCTGGATTGATTGCAGCAGGGGAGCATCCAAGCCCCATGCCTCACTGTCACGTGGTCACCTCAACTACCCACAAAACGCTTCGTGGGCCCAGAGGTGGATTGGTAATGATGGGCAAAGATTTTGAGAATACCTTCGGCATTATTGCGCCAAAAAGCGGTCGCACAAAAATGATGAGTGAACTGCTGGACAGCACTGTGATGCCAGGAATACAAGGTGGGCCACTTATGCATATTATTGCAGCTAAAGCAGTAGCATTCGGAGAGGCGCTTAAACCATCATTTAAAACCTATGCAAAACAGGTCATATCAAATGCCAAGGCACTGGGTGTTGCCCTGGATGACTATGGCTTTAAGCTGATCTCAGGTGGAACCGATAACCACCTACTTCTTATTGACTTAACAGCGAAAGATATAAGTGGCAAAAAGGCCGAACGTCTCCTGGAAGATGCTGGTATGACCACCAATAAAAATATGGTTCCTTTTGATCAACGCAGCCCACTGATAACCAGTGGTATTAGAATTGGAACTGCAGCATTGACAACTCGTGGTTTCAAAGAAAATGAAATGAAATTGATTGCCGGGTATATCAATGATGTAATTACTGACCCAGACAATGAGAGTGTCAACAAATCGGTACGCTCCAAAGTTCGAGAACTTGTCAAAGATTTTCCTCATTATCAGGACGTTGAGTAGGGTTTATGAATTGTCCCCAATGTCAGCAGGGTGATACGAGAGTGATTGATTCCCGTCACACTCAAGATGGTCGGGCCATAAGACGTCGTCGTGAATGCGGAAGTTGCTCATATCGTTTCACAACCTACGAATACGTTGAAACCCAACCCTTACTGGTTATTAAAAGCAATCAACGTCGTGAACCCTTTGATCGGGAAAAAATTCTTAAAAGTATAGCTATCGCCTGTAGCAAAAGACCGGTGAACAGCGCCCAAATGAACCAAGCAGTTGATTTGGTCATACAAGATGTAAATACTTTTGGATCCTCTGAAGTCCATGCTAAAGATGTGGGTGAACTGGTGATGAAGCACCTCAAGGGTCTTGATGAAATTGCCTATGTCCGCTTTGCCAGCGTTTATCGTAAATTTGAGGATGTAAAAGAGTTCAGAGCAGAACTGGACGACATCTAATCTCATGAAAACGATCTGATTCAGAAATGTATCGATATGATCGAAATTAAAAATCTCCATAAATCATTTGGCGACCTTACTGTTCTCAATGGGGCTAGCATCAAAGTTGAAGATGGTCAAAGTCTTGTGGTTATGGGGAAAAGTGGGCAGGGGAAAAGCGTACTCCTCAAACTCATTACCCGCTTATTGCATCCCGATTCAGGTCATATCTATATTGATGGGGATGATCTCAGCACTCTCAATCAAAAAGAACTAGAAAAATGTCGACTCAAATTTGGCATGTTGTTTCAATCAGCAGCCCTTTTCGACAGCTTGAATATTTATGACAACGTGGGTATTGGCATAAAAGCATATAATCGGTATTCAGAATCAGAAATTGCGACGATCACAAAAGAAAGTTTAGAGCGCGTCGGACTTGTGGATGTTGGGACCAAATTTCCATCTCAATTGAGTGGTGGCATGCGTAAACGAGTCGGTTTGGCTCGAGTAGTGGCAATGAAACCCAAATACATTCTATATGACGAGCCTACAACGGGCTTAGATCCTGTAACGAGTGCACAAATAGCTATGTTGATTAAAGAGATGCAGGACGATTTAAATGTGACCAGTATAATTGTGACACATGATATACCCACTGGCTTTTTTCTAGCAGATAAAATTGTTTTGCTGGATGACGGGAACTTTTCCTTTGTTGGTAGCGTGGAAGAGATGAGGAAATCGGATCTGAAATCTGTGCAGGATTTTATCAGTGGTTATAAAGAAGAAGCAGATATAAAGTTTAGGTGATAAATTGAGACAATATCTTGAAAATGACATGGATACAACCAAGATGATTCTTCAGACTTTTCCTCAGTTTACTTCAGAGTTATTCATATCACTTCAGGGCTTAAACACTGGGAAATCCGTTGATTAGGGAAGAGGGGAAACCTATATTCGCCCGCTTTACGAGAGGAGAACTTTAAGAGAGAAAACGTTAATGGGATTTTTTAATGAAAATCCGCCGAAAAATAAATACGAACCTGGCGTTCATCTTTTTTAAAGTTGATACCGAATGTTATTAATAATATTCGGTTTTTTTATGAATTAGGAGTTAGTTAGAATGAAAATGAATAAATTATTAAATCTCACCATCGCAAGTCTGATGTTCATGTCAGTGGCATTCTCACAGAGTGCACTATTTCTGTTAATCGCCCCTGGTGCACGGGCAGGTGGTATGGGTGAAGCACAAGTTGCTCTTGCAGATGACTCCTACGCAACATACTGGAATCCTGCAGGACTTGGTTTCCAAAGTGGCTATGAGGTATCTGGTATGCACGTCAATTGGCTTCCTGGCCTCGTAGATGACATGTACTATGACTTCATTGGTGGACGTGTACCTGTAGAGGGCCTTGGTGTATTTGGTGGTCATGTGATATACCTGAATGCTGGTGAACAACAGTATACTGATGCAAATGGAACTTCACTGGGTACCTTTTTAACCTACTTCTCTTCAGGTGCAATAAGTTATGCCACAATGGTTACTGAAAATTCCAGCGTGGGTTTTAACTTTAAAATACTATATCAGCATCTTACGGATAAAAAAGTAGGCACTGAAGACACAAAAGGAACTGCAACTAATTTTGGTTTTGATGTTGGGTATCTGAGTAAAGGGTATTTTGGTGGCAAATTAGATATTGGTGCCATGGTTGCTAACCTGGGGCCTAAAGTAATCTTTAATGATGAAGAACAAGCCGATCCCTTGCCCACAAACTTAAAGCTTGGCTTCAATATGCGGGTGTATGATTCAAAGTTTAATAGACTGAACCTGGTTTATGATGTGAATAAACTGTTGGTCGGTGAATATGCTTCAATGGATTGGGACGGTGATTTTAAAATTGGTGGCTATAATGACGATGGTAGCGAGAATCCATCTGGCAATTTTAATAAAGATGGCCAAAATGAAATAGCCCACACTGATTCCTGGTGGAAGGGCATATTTACATCATTTGTAGATGATTGGTATCTTGGCGGTGATCGCAATATGGATGATGATCGCATCATTGGTGGTTATGGACCTGATACGGTTGCTGTTGAAGGTGGATTGTATGGAAACAATGGATTTCTTGAAGTAGGAAATAGTGATGACAGAAGCCCTGCCGACGAATTTAAATCACTGATTCATAGTGTGGGTCTGGAATACTGGTATAATGAAATGTTTGCCATTCGTGGTGGATATTATTATGATTCTGAAGGCAAGATTACCACCCCAACAGTTGGAGCCGGTCTTCGCTATGGAAACTATGGCTTTGATTTTGGATATACTGTGGCAGAAGAGACACACCCTCTGAATAACACCATGCGATTCTCGCTTATGTTAAAATTTTAGGTATGATCGGATCAATCTGATCATCGATCTATAATTTCAACCCTCAAAAGCTCGCGGGGATAATATCAATCAATTCACAGTAAGAATATTGCTGACTAGTCTGTTCGCCCTGTCCTTATCAGGACAGGAACTGAAAGTAGCTGTCCTGCGAGTCGCTTTTCAAGCTGATACATCCCCGGCAACCACTGGTGATGGAAGTTTTGTCCTTGAGGATACTGTTGATCTCCAATGTGTTGATTGGTCATTGGATCCACCTCCCCATAATCGCATCTATTTTCAGGATCATCTAACAGCCATGAATAACTATTGGCAGAAGGTCAGTAATGGTGCTGTTCAAGTGAATATAGCTGAATCAGAGGTGTATCCACTCAACGATGCAGATGTCTATCAGCTTCCTCATGAAATGCTGTATTATCACCCTTACTTAGACGCATATGATGAAACGGAAAAACTTTTTGAATTGAGCCGCGATGTCCTGGCTCTCGCTGATCCTGATATCAATTTTGATGAATTTACAACTATCATTCTTGCCCATGCAGGCATGGGGGGTGATTTCGCATTTGCACTTGATCCCACACCAGGCAACATACCCTCGGCCTATCTTTCACAGCCAGATTTTAATGAGTATGGCTTTCTTCAAACAGATGAAGGAAACCTTACTGACTTAATCATTATCCCTGAGTCACAAAATTTTCTGCAGTATAAAGAAACGCGCAGCCTTTTTGAAGAAGCTGAGGAACCCTGCTTTTATCAGGTAGCCTTAAACGGGACACTGGCTTTGATGATTGGATTTCATCTCGACCTACCCCCCCTGTACAATACTGAAACAGGCGTTTCTCTTGTAGGTGGATTTGCGCTTATGGATCAAGGGTCAAATAATTTTCATGGTATCGTTCCAGCCTATCCTGATCCCTTTACCCGCATAGAAAAGGGGTGGACGTCACCAGATGTAAAAGGAATCGGAGTTTCAGTGTCCATCAGTGTTGATGATCCACCTGTAAAAATTTCAATAAGCGAAACAGAGTATTATCTCATAGAGAACCGACAAAGAGATATGCTCCATCCCAGCAATATGACAGTTTGGATTGACGAGCCTGGATTTGATACTGTATCTGTTATTCTTAGTGATGGTGGCGTCGTCCTTCAGGTTGATGAGCAGCATGCCGGCTTACCAGGTAATGGTCTCAACATCTGGCATATTGACGAAGAGGCCAGATACACTAATGAAAATCCAAATGGTGGATCCCTCCAACTGGTAGATTTTGTGGAGGCTGATGGTGCCCAGGATATGGGGTATGCCACTCAATTGCTCTTTGCTGACTATCTGGAAACAGGCTGGTGGTTTGATCCATGGTTTGCCGGGAATGCCGGCTGGTTTCACCTCAATCGCTATGAGGATGTTATTGGAGATAGCCTGCTCAATTTTAGTTCAGGCACATTTCCTGGGACCACGTCTAACTCTGGCATCCCTAGCCATTTGAGAATTGAGAATATCTCAAAAAATGGTTCTATAATGAGCTTTTTTATTTCGTCGGACAGATTGGCAGTAAACGATTCCGTCTCAAGTTTTATGGGGTGGGGTGCAGAGGCTAATGCAATCTGGGCGTTCAATACCGACTCTACACAAATCCTTACTACATCTTTCATAGATGGACATTTGGTACAATCGCCTCATGCTGTGATAACTCCTGCTGATGTGCTTCTAGTAGATAGCGACAGTAGTTTTCAGTTCCGTTATCCCTGGATATTCCCAAACATGAATACAGGTACCAATTTTATCAATGTGGAAACTGGTGCCACACACCCCAATACAAGGGTCAGTAAACCCTTCGAGATTGTACTAAACCAAAGTGATGCGCTTACCCTATCATATTTCGCTGAGAAGGATGATGGATTTGTCCTGGTCAAGTGGTTTGATGCACTTGGGCAAAGTATCATAGAGGGTCCGCTACCGGGTTCACCACTTGCACGATTTCAAACTATTGCAGGAATATTACCCTTCTATTCAAGCTTTATAGATGACCCAACCCCTGTTGGGGTCACGCCTTTCAGGGATAATGAGGGATCATCAATGGCTATACGTGAAGAAGTGGATGTTATCTCATGGTCAACTGGTGAAAATGCTATTAAAATATCTCATCTTCCTTCTAATGATATTGATTTCATCCAAGTTGAAAAACCAATCCATATCATACCTCTCGATGCTGATAGGGATGGATATTATGAGATTGCTTTTTTCTACGAAAATTCAGTTAAGATCATCAATCAAGCAGGAATCGCATACAATGGGAGTCCTTTCAACATTGAACCCTACGTGGGGAATCCGCTTATCGGTACCACTATTGATGGGGAATTCAGTATGTTTTTACGCAACACGGACGGATATTCAATATATAGCTATAGCGGCGAGTTGTTGGATAGTGGTGTTTTACCCCAGGTTTCAACCAGTATTGATAATTACCTCAGTGTGACAAACGGTCTAAGTCTCATCCTTAGCGGACAAGAATTGCTTTACTTTGAATATGATGAGACCACTGAGGGGATTGCTGTTTGGTCAGATCCTCAGGGCAACAGAGCTGGAGATCGTGTCACCGTAACACCAGTGGTTACTCCAGGAATTATACCTGCCATTCAATCAAATTCTGTATATAACTACCCCAATCCCATCAAAGGAAGTACGACCACAATCCGTGCCTGGCTGGGAGACGTGGATAGCTGGAGCATTGAAATATTCTCGTTAAATGGCGCTCAGGTGGTTCACACTGAATTGGACATCCTTCAACGAAACAGCTACAATGAATGGGTTTGGGATGCATCAGATGTGTCCAATGGTGTTTATCTGGCCCAAATAGTGGCTGGAGACGCATCAGAGATAATCAAGATAGCTGTTATTCGATGAATATTGTGAAATCCATACTTTTCATCCTGTGCACAGGAAGCCTCCTTTTTGCTCAAGGGTTTAATCATCCCGAGCTGGAGTGGAAGACCATTGAAGGTAAGCACTTCATTGTTCACTATCACCAGAACACTGAATGGACCGCCAATGAGGCGCTCCATGTTGCCGACGATATCTACGATGGCATTACATCCCTCTACAATTATGAACCTGAAGAAAAAACTCAGCTGATTATTCGGGACACAGATGACTATGCCAATGGGGGCGCCTATTATTTCGACAACAAGATCGAAATATGGGCAATGCCCCTGGATTATATGCTAAGAGGATCTCATTACTGGCTGCGAGACGTAATCACTCACGAGTTCACTCATATTATCAGTTTACGGGCATCACGCAAAATGCATGGAAATGTTCCAGCAGCCTATCTCCAGGTTATTTCATATG
>JABMOS010000152.1 GCA_013203185.1 Fidelibacterota bacterium
AAGCGATCTTGTCCGAATTACTTTGACGACTTACACTCTATTTGCCCAAGCAATACGAGAAGGAAGACGCCTGGCCATTACTGATTTTTCTCCATGGATCCGGAAGTGCTATCGAAGATATCGAGAACATTCGAATGGGTGGACCCCCAAAACGATTTGAAGAGGGCATGGATTCTGAATTTATTCTACTGGCCCCTCAACTTCACGCAAATCTTCCCTGGGATGTGGAACGGGTGTTTGCTCTGATTCAAAAAGTTATTCTCGAGCATAAAGTTGATCATTCCCGTATCTACCTAACAGGATTAAGTCGTGGTGGTTTTGGAGCCTGGGAGCTGGCTGTGTCCAATCCAGATGTGTTTGCGGCTATTGCACCTATCGCAGCCCGGGATATTCCCGGAGTTGAGCGTCTGGCAAAATCAAATGTTTGGATCTTTCATGGTCAGAAGGACGATGGTGTTCCCTGGCAGGGAAGTCAATATATGTATGATCGGCTTAAGAAAGTTGATGCCAATGTGAAACTAAGTTTGTTAGAAAATGTCGGTCATAATGCCTGGGATCATGCCTATGGGAGTGATGACTTCTGGCAGTGGTTATTGGCTCAAAAAAAGTGATTTATCACAGGTGGTAATAAAATGAAACTAATAATCAAACAACTCGCCAGGACCAGTCGTATGCTGGTGCTGAGGATGTTGTTTTTAATGTCTATCATTCATGCTCAGATTTTGCCTGAGTATCTCAATATCACGACTGACATCACAAAATCAGCCTCACTCGATTATCTGCTGTATGTTCCTGATAATTATCATCCCAGTCAGGGAATACCTCTTTTGATCTTTCTCACGGGGGAGGATTACATTGATGACATTTCTGTGCTTCGCAATGTTGGTCCCCCTGGGGAAGTAGAGTCTGGAATGTCGTTTGACTATTTTATTGCTGCTCCTCAACTGCCTGGGGATGTCCTATGGGATACTGAAGCACTGCTTGCCCTAATTGACCACATTGGAAATTCATATCATATAGATGATAGCCAGATTTGGCTTACGGGTTATGGAGATAGAGCTGGCTGGGCTGCGTGGGAATTAGCTCTCCTGCATACAGATAGGTTCAAGAAATTCGCCCCTGTTGCTTCGTCGCCTGGAACCAATGTGTGGCAGGCTCACGAATTATCGACCTGGATTTTTCATGGGGCTTTGGATGAACGAGTACCCATTGAGGATGCTGAGATCATGTATTATGAACTCAATTGGGATGATGTAGATGTTCAGCTAACCATCTTTGATAGTCTTGGTCATGATATCGGGGATGAGGTCTATACCAATCCTGACTTCTACACCTGGCTTACTGGAGAGTCTCCAGAGTATGGCAGTGGATCCCCAAATCCTCGTAATCTCAGTATGGATGTACAACTCACAAAGTCCATCGATGATGATTATTTGTTATATATACCAGAAGATTATGAGGGTGGTGTGCGGGATTGGCCACTGGTCATCTATCTCCATGGCTCAGGAAGCGCTATTTGGGATTTGGAAGCTATTCGAGAGGGTGGTCCACCAGAATTGTTTGAGGAAGGGATGGACTCAGACTTCATCCTTTTATGTCCCCAGTTACATGATGATGTTCATTGGGACATTGATCGAATTCACGCCTTGACTGTTGAGATAATGGATAACTATCGCGTTGATTCATCACGGGTATACCTCACAGGGTTGAGCCGAGGTGGCTTTGGTGCTTGGGAATTTGGCGTGACCTATCCTGAACTATTTGCTGCCATCGTCCCCATATCAGCTCGGGATGTTGCCGGTGTTGAGCGGTTGGTAAACACTGATGTTTGGATATTCCACGGTGATCAAGATACAGGTGTTCCGTGGCAAGGTTCTCAGACCGCGTATGACCGCCTCCGGGCTGCTGGAGCAGATGCCAATTTCACACTGTATGAAGGGGTAGGTCATTGGGCATGGGAACCAGCCTATGCAACCCAGGGATTGTGGTCCTGGATGTTAAATCAAGAGAACGAATTCGTATCTATTGCAGAAGCTAATTACATCCTTCCTGGCGTATTGGCATTAAATCAGAATTATCCGAACCCCTTTAATCCCTCCACAACTATTTCTTACCATGTCCCAACTACTGGTCATGCTACGATTAAGATATTCGATGTTTTGGGTCGTGAGATTTTAAGCATCCTCGATGGCACTTTAGAAGCTGGGAATTATAGTGTTCAATGGGTTGGAAAAGATAGTAACGGGAATAGTGTAGAAACAGGTGTCTATTTGTGTCAACTTAAATCAGGTGGATATGTTGAGACTATAAAAATGGTATACCTGAGATAGAGAACTCTGCATCAGTAATAAGACTAAGGACTCAAGATGACACACGTAAGACTCAGTAATATTAATAAATCATTTGGTAAGACTCAGGTTTTACATGACATCAACCTGGACATTAGTGAGGGTGAATTTCTTGTGCTGGTAGGTCCTTCAGGGTGTGGAAAATCAACCCTCCTCAGAATCATAGCCGGGCTGGAAGACACCACTGGGGGTGATGTCTTTATCGGTGGCAATAAGGTGACGGATGTTGAGCCAAAGGATCGTGATATAGCCATGGTCTTTCAAAATTATGCATTATATCCGCACATGAATGTCTACGATAACCTGGGGTTTGGTCTCAAGCTTAAAAAAATGCCAGAAACTGAGATAGAAGAACGTGTCAAGGGTGCAGCTGATATTTTGGGCATTACCGAGTATTTAAAACGCAAGCCAAAAGAACTTTCAGGTGGGCAAAGGCAGCGAGTTGCTGTTGGACGCGCCATCGTGAGGAATCCAGCAGTATTTCTTTTTGATGAGCCCCTCTCCAATCTTGATGCAAAGCTAAGAGTACAAATGCGTACGGAGATCAAACGTCTTCATGCGAGACTCAAGACAACCATGATTTATGTTACCCATGATCAGGTTGAGGCCATGACTATGGGAGATCGAATTGTTTTACTAAAAGATGGATATTTAATGCAGGCTGATGCTCCTTTAGAACTGTACGCCCGGCCATCAAATATATTTGTAGCCAGCTTTATTGGTTCGCCATCAATGAATTTTCTCGATGTAAAAGTTGAGGTCAATGAAGGAATAAACTTTAGCAATGATCACATGAAGTTAACATTTCCCAGGGCTGAATATGAGGGGCTGAAGACCTATTCTGGAAAAAATATCACTTTGGGTGTCCGCCCAGAACATTTGGAACTATCATCCGACAATAAGGGGATTCACACACAACTTGAAGTGGCCGAGCTCATGGGTAGTGAATCATATTTATACACCAGGGCAGGTGATTCCCAACTTGTTGCCCGTATCACATCAACCCAGCAACAAAAGACAGGCGCTGAACTGAATTTTACGATGGAATTTGAGGATCTGCACTTCTTTGATTCTGAAAGTGGTGAAAGGATCAATTAAGTACCGGTTCGTGCTGCTGTTAGAATAGAGGGCCTATAAAGCTACTGTTTGAGTTTGTAAATAGTATCGAGCAAGGTTCCATCAACCCACTTTACAACACCGATAGGCTCATCTGTTAACTTTGGCTTTTGTGGTATTCCACCCAGCAAATCATCAATCTCATCTTTGATTTCCTCAATAGGTCTGATGGGCAATCCACTGTCCAGAGTTGCCTGAATTAGATCTTGTCGAAGGGGGTTGATGGCAATTCCACGTTCGGTAATGACAACATCAATAAGCTCACCAGGACCTACAAGAGTAGTTACTGCGTCCACTATGACAGGAATGCGACCCCGGAAGGCAGGAATGGGTAAAATAGTACATTTACTAAACAGACAATTCTGCCAACCACCAATGCCGTGTAACATCTGACCATCTGAATGGGTGACAACATTAGCATTAAAATTCACATCCACTTCCGTGGCTCCTAGGACAGCAACATCTAACATTGAAGCGAAATTACCCTTCCCATGCCAATTGTAACTCGTGAAAGGTGAGGTGTTAATATGACCAGGGTTTTCTCTCATGGATCGAACGCCTTCAAGATCAAATGTTTGGCCATCTAAAATGAAATCTGTAAGCCCATCTTCCAGCATCTCAACCAGATATTTGGTTGAGCCACCACGTACGAAGCGTGCCTTGACGTCTGCTTCCTTCATCATTTCCTTGAGATAAATGGCAAATGCTAATGATGTGCCACCTGCGCCGGCTTGAAAGCTGAAGCCATTTTGCATGATTCCAGCTGCTCGTACAAATTTTGCAGTCAATTCAGCTATATGGAGCCGATCTGGGGATTTGGTAAGCTGTGTGGTACCGGATACGATTTTCTCAGGGTCTCCAACCTTATCGAGGACCACCACATAATCAACATTTTGACCCTGTATCTGCCAGGGAATACATGGGAATGGAACCAGGTTGTCCGTAACGATGATAACCTTGTCCGCGTAAAGCGAATCAGCCAGGCCAAATCCAAGCAACCCACAAGCTGAGGGTCCTCGATCACCTGTCGCATTGCCCATCATATCTGCCGTAGGTGCAGCAATGACCGCAATATCGATGTGAACTTCTCCATCTTGAATGGCCTGCCAGCGTCCACCATGAGAGCGTAAAACAGCCAAGCCGTCCATTTTTCCTTCAGAGACATACTTGCCCAGCGGTCCATTTAATGAACCTTCAATGTGATGGATAACCCCATTGTCCAGATATTTAACCAGTGGGCCATGGCAGGGAAAAGCGGCGCTGGGGAACCAGGTTAATCCCTTAATATTAAGCTCGGCAGCAGCATCAAATACCTGATTCATAACCAGATCGCCATCACGAAAATGATGGTGGGATGAAATGGTCATGCCATCCTTCAATCCTGCCAGCTTTAAGGCTTCTGCAATCGAATCTATGACCTTGTTTCCATCCATAGGATAGTCAGAACAACTTGATATGGGGGGAGCAGTCTTTTGGCCTGTTGGCCTGTGCCCATGAACACCGAGGAACGGTATTTGAGCCTTCCCATTCACTTCAGTAGGGACCAGGCGACCTGCTGCGTTCTTTACAAATTCATATTTCTTTTTCATCAAGATTTCCTTTGTCTGCAGCGTGCAGAAAAAACTGCAGGTCCATGCAATTGCACGAGACTATTGTAAACAATTACTGTAGAGCTTCTTTTTTCCAATCATTGGCAAGCGCCCCTGCATTTATGGCCATCTGTATGGTGTGTTCTGCCCGCAAAACGACTGGAGCATCCACCATCTTGGAACCCACGGCAACTACACCTAAACCCCTGGCTGCGGCATCCTCTGCAGCAATAACTATTCTCATGGCTTTTTCGAGATCCTCAGATGAGGGTGTAAATTCTTCGTGAATGGGTTGAATCTGGCGCGGATGAATGCAACCCAAGCCTTCAAACCCCAAGGCCTTTGCCTCCTTGACCATGTTTCTCAAGCCCGCTTCATTACTGATGTCGCTAAAAACACTATCCAGGGGTTGAATTTGTGCAGCACGAGCTGCATTTACCACCATTGAGCGAGCAAATAGTGACTCTTTGCCTCCCAAAGTTCGGGGAACGCCAATATCAGCTGTATAGTCTTCAAGTCCTATCGCCAGACCTGTATTGTTTTTGCTGGCCATGGCGATCTGGGGGGCATTGAGTATACCTCGAGCACTTTCCAGGATTGGCAAATAATACACCTTATATTTCAAGCCCTCCTGCTTGAGTATGAAGTTGACCCTATCTTCAACAGCGATGACTTGTTCGGCAGTTTCAGTCTTGGGAATAAGAATGGTCTGCACATTTTGTGGTATAATAGCGTCCAGATCATCAAAACCTTGTGAGCCCTGGTTAATACGCACCATACGTTCAGCACCAAAAAAGTCTATTGTACGCAAGGCATTTCGAACCATGAGACGTGCTGCATCCTTTTCACCTGGTGGTACAGAATCTTCTAGATCTAGAATAATACTGTCCGGTTTATGAATTCCGGCGTTGGTAAAAAGTTTGGGTTGATTGCCAGGCAAGTAGAGTCGCGTTCGGCGAAACCGGCTTGAGAGAGTTTCGTATTTAGCATGATCCTTAAAATCGGGAAGCGCTTTAGCTTTGATATCTGGATGCGCCCGTTTAATAACAGTCTCAATTTGTGCCATCATGACATAAGGCAGAGCTCCAAAATCGATAATTTGGAGCTTCCCTGTTAAAATTCCCAAAGTGTTGAGAGCACTAGTGGCAAGCTGTTCAATTGCACTTGAAAACAATGCATCCACTTTACTTTTTATCTGAATCTCTAGGGGAGTTGGTCCTGGGGTATAGAGCACCTGACAATCCGACTTGATGTACTCTCCCTGTGGACCTGCTTGAAATATTTTTGCCATAATATTTATACCTTGAGCTAATTGGTCAAGTCTGAGACTTGATGTCTGTCAAAAACTAGATCTCAGAGAGTCTGGAGGTCGAACTGAGGCCCAAAATTTCAACTAAATTCAGTGTCCCTTAAACATAACCATTTAGCGCTGAGCAAACAATTATACTTTGTTATAAAATCACTCTAAAATCGGCTTAATCAGGGGTTTTGGGGAACTACTCGGCATATGTTAAACAGCATGAATATGACGACAAAAAAAAACGCCGGCGCTCCTGAGGAGGCCGGCGTTTTATAAATTCTTTATTTTAAAGAATTATACAGCAGTAACGTTCTCTGCCTGTGGGCCTTTTTCGCCCTGAGTGACATTCAAAGTAACGCTTTGTCCCTCTTTCAAGGACATGTGTCCTTCACCGTTGATCGCACGATAATGCACAAATACGTCTGGACCGTCTTCTTGCTGAATAAATCCGTAACCTTTTGCATCGTTAAACCATTTCACTACACCGTTGACTAGTTGATCAGCCATTTTTGAACCTCTTTCTTAATCATAACCACTAAAGGTGGCTTTCTTCTAGCCAGTCTATTCTACAGACTTTTGCAGAAAACATTACCATCCACTTGGACTTTCCTGACTATGGCCTGAATATGCGGCTCGAAAACGTAAAACAAACAACCATTTACATTTATTTTTAAAATAATTCAGAGCATATATATTGATTAGTTGCTATTAACAATGGGTGCATTAGTTTCACAGAATTCACTTTTGCACATCATTCAGAAGTGATTAAATCGCTCAAACAGTACTAGTCTCCAATCAACTAATCCTGTAGAGCTTGGCCCCTGGCCTAGGCTGGGGGCTTTTTATTGTTGGTATGTGTTATCCCCACAGCAATCATATTCTTCCGAAGAGCAACTATACACTTCCAGACCCTCGTCATTCAGACTATTTTGTTTTCCAGAATTGATTCAAGCTAAGGAGTAAAAATATTTTATGAAAAATGAATACGTTTGTCCGTATTGCCGGGGGAGCCTGAAAGTCGATAATGATATCGTTTTTGCGATTCGCACCAAAAATGAGCAACGCGGTTTGATTATGGTTAGTCCGGAGCTGGGTGATTATCGTTTTCGCAAACATCCAGACCTGGATTTAAAGGATGGGGACCGTCTCGAAACTTTTTGCCCTATGTGTCATTCCAATCTGAAGGCAATTAATGTGAACTCAAATCTCGCTGAAGTAATAATGGTGAATGAAGAAGGTGATGAATACCAAATCTACTTTTCAGAGATAGTGGGTGAACATGTTACTTTCAAAATTAAAGATGCAGAGATGGAAAAATTTGGCGATGACAGTGAGGGGTACATAAACTTTTTTGGAGTATAGTGCTAGCTATTGGAGAGAAATCTCTACTATGCTGGGTGAAAATAAACAATTCTCTTTCCTTGTTATCATGAGTTGAATGCGCGTCAATCTCGCTTAACTTGAAAACAACAAATTCTGATTAAGCTCACTGTCGCCTGCGGAAACTACCAATCAGTACAATCCTACAGAAAAGAAAGTAGAGATCATAAGAATGCCAAGTAACATCGTCATAGAAGCAATTGCGTATGAATTGCCACCTCATATAATTACATCGCTTAGTATTGAGGAACAGATCTCTGCTAATCTAGAAAAATTTGGAATCCCACTGGGAAATCTAGAACGACTAACCGGTATATCAGAAAGACGCTTCTGGGATGTGGGGACAGCTCCCAGTGATGTTGCCACCATAGCAGCACGTAAGGTCATCCAGGAATCGGGAATCGATCAGGAAGAGATTGGTTGTATTATAAATACATCAGTGAGTAAAGATTTTATCGAACCTTCCGTGGCCTGTCTCGTCCATGGAAATCTTGAGCTCTCTCCTTTTTGTCGAAACTATGATATTGGTAACGCCTGTCTTGGTTTTGTTGATGGTATCAACGATATCATGATGATGCTGGAAGCCGGAAAAATAAAGTATGGTCTGGTTGTGAATGGTGAGAGTTCTCGTGAGCCCATTGAGGCAACCATTAAAAAATTGCAGGATCCTGATCTGAGTATGGCCACATTTCGCGAAAACTTCGCCACGCTAACCCTGGGTTCAGGCGCTGTGGCTATGATTCTAACACACAAGGATAATTCGAACTCTGGTCATCTCATCAATGGATCTGTGAGTATGGCTGCCACGGCATTCAACCGCCTATGTGTGGGTCAAAGGGATGGGGGAATCTCCCAACCTCACGAATTACTGGTAGCAGGAGTTGGCCTGGCAATTGAAGCCTGGGAACTTTGCAAAGAGCAGCTCGATAATTGGAGCGATGAGACCATTGACCTTTACGCCCCGCATCAGGTGAGTATTCCACATATGAACATGCTCAGCGAGGCGCTGGAAATATCTATGGAGAAAGTATTTCTCAATGTTCAAACCCTGGGAAACATTGGCCCTGCAGCATTACCAATTACTCTCAAAATGGCAGAAGAAGC
The DNA here is from genome assembly GCA_013203185.1 of Fidelibacterota bacterium. Lineage (GTDB taxonomy): Bacteria > Fidelibacterota > UBA8477 > UBA8477 > JABMPR01 > JABMPR01. The sequence continues at coordinate 8,838 of JABMOS010000152.1, forward strand.
CGGCCGACTGGTCAAAGGCAATCATGTCGCTCTTTTAGGAATTGGTAGTGGACTGAATTGCACAGGTATGAGCGTGACCTGGTAACAGGACCTTCTCAGGTCCTGCATGAGATTATTTAAGCTCCAACACAGATATTGATTTTACCTAGGGGGTTCAATTTGAGAAAAATTCTGGTAATTAGCTGCATTATAATAAGTACTTTATTTGCTGACAATCCTCCCAAACATGAATTCCGAGCAGCCTGGGTCGCAACAGCATGGGCCCTGGATTTCCCCAGATCAAATTGGTCCACTTCTGCCATGCAGACAGAAATCAGTGAGGCATTAGATGCCTTACAAGAGGCTGAATTTAATGCTGTCATTTTCCAGGTAAGGCCAGGGTGTGATGCATTCTACAATTCTGCCTATGAACCATGGTCCCACCACCTCACTGGAACATCTGGTGAAGCGCCCTCACCCTACTTTGATCCCCTGCAAACCTGGATCGATGGGGCCCACCAGCGAAATATGGAACTCCATGCCTGGTTTAATCCTTACAGGGTAAGCACTTCAAGTAATCTAAATTCCTTGCATAGCACCCATGTTTATCATGAACATCCCGAATGGTTGCTCTCAGTTGGCGCCATGGCTGGTATTGAACAGGAAGATCCCTTCTCAGACCCAATGAGTGGTTTTCGAGATTTGAGAGAATCCATCATCCTGGATCCAGGCAAGGCCGTTGTCCGGGAGTATGTTATAGATGTATTTATGGATGTGGTGAACAACTATGACGTAGATGGTGTTCATATGGATGACTATTTTTATCCCTATGGAGGCATGGATGGTGAAGATTCCCCAACTTTTTCTGCCGAACCCAGAGGATTTACAAATATCTCTGATTGGCGCAGGGACAATGTAAATCTCCTGGTAGAAGGTCTCTATGATAGTATTCAAGCAGTTAAACCCTGGGTCAAATCAGGCGTTTCCCCCTTCGGAATCTGGAAGAATGGCGTACCAGCCGGGATAGTGGGGACCAGTTCCTATTATGATTTATACTGCGATCCTGTGGCCTGGTTGGAAGCAGGAACAGTGGACTATATCACCCCCCAACTCTATTGGGAACATGGAGGTGGTCAGGATTATGGTATTTTAATGCCCTGGTGGGCCGAAACAATTTTGAGCAATAATAGACATTTGTATGTGGGTCATGCTCCCTATCGCATGACAGACTGGCATAACTGGCCAGCCACAGAATTGCCACGACAGGTTCGTCGAAACCGGAACACTGAGGGCTGCCAGGGGAGTGTCTATTTTCGTCTCCGAAGTGGTATAATGAACAACCCAAAGGGTTTCCTGGACTCACTGAGGAATGATTTGTATCGATACCCGGCCATCGCTCCAACAATGTCCTGGAAAGATGATATTCCACCCAATCCACCTGACAATGTCAGTTTTGGAATCAATGCCGAATCAAATCAACTGACTTGGTCCTTACCTGAGGCAGCAGAGGATGGAGATTCACCCCGTAGAATTGTGATATACCGCAGCGATACTTATCCAGTTGACCCTCTAGATCCATCCAGGATTTATGCAATTATCTCAGGTGACAGTACACAATATGAGTGTGAGGCAGGCGGAGATTATTTCTATGCTATATCTGCCTTAGATCGACTCCATAATGAGAGTGACATTGTTCAAATTGCACCAAGCCAGATCGACTTTGCCCAGGAACCCACTAGTCCAATTCTATTCTCAAATTACCCCAATCCATTTAATCCCTCGACCACAATCCACTATAATCTGTGGGATTATTCTGAGGTGAGTATCTCAATTTTTGATATGAGCGGCCGATCGATACGTAATTTCAATCAGTCTTACACGCGATCAGGTAAGATTAGCTGGGATGGTGCCAACGAATCAGGGCATCCGGTTAGCGCAGGAATATATTTGTGCCGCCTTGAGACACAGGGTGTGCAAACCAGCATCAAGCTGGTACTTCTCAAATAGGGTTTAATCGACCCAGGACCATATCCATTACCCAATTGGTACGGGCTGCAGTCACACCCGTGCTAGGGCTTTTCCCAATACCTCGAAGTTCATCGACAATGAGTTGAACGAGCGGTTGTTGAATATGTAAAGGGTTGGCGATTTCAAAATGTTCATCTCCGCTGAGGGCATGGAGGGTCACATCTGCCTCAGCAAAATGGGTGTATTCAACTTCTCCATGTGTACCAATAATTTTTGTTTTATCAATATTCTCGTCATAATTAAAATTCCAGATTCCAGACCCGCTGACACCGCTTGTAAACTGAAAATCAGCTTCGACAAAATCCTCAGCTTCATAATGTTTCCCTACATTGGCGATAGCTCCCGAAGCATGCTTGATATCTCCCAATAAAAATTGTAGGAGGTCAAAAATATGGGACCCCAGATCGCAAAAATAGCCACACCCAGCGACTTCAGGATGGACACGCCAATTTGATTCACCAGATATATCTACTGCTTTTGCAGTATGCAGCAATTGGACTCGAACTTCTTTGATGGTCCCTAATTGTCCAGACTCTACTATCTCTTTTACTTTGAGAAAACGGGGGAGGGCTCGACGATAATAAGCCACAAAGAGAGGCACGCTATGCTGCTGACAAACCTCTATCATCTCCTGACATTGAGCAAAACTATTGGCCATTGGTTTCTCCACATAAACCGGCTTTCCAGCTTCTGCAGCTAAACGAGTATAGTCCAGGTGGCTGCCTGGGGGCGTGGCAATATAGATTGCATTAATATCAGGATCGTTCACAAGTTTAACAGCATCATCATACCATTTCTGAACCCCGTGACGCCTGGCAAAGTCTTCAGCCAATTTTCCATCCCTGCGCATGACCCCAAACAATTCTGAGTGGGCAACATTTTGCAAGGCAGGACCGCTCTTGACTTCCATAACATTCCCACAACCAATACTGCCCCAACGGATATCCTGCATCTGTAGCATCTCCTGTAATATCAGTACATTTCTGTGTCTTAAGATGTGCGAAGAACGTATCTTACGCAGTTATTAAAATCAATGAGGATTACAATGAAACTATTCAACAAGACTCTCATCCTGCTCATTTTCTGCATTTTACCTGCCATGTCCCTGGGATTTGAAAAGCTTGTTGTTGATCTAAAAGTACACCTGGTGGAGACTGCCAACCTTGCACCTGCCCAGGCTGGTGCCACTGTATACCTCATGAAATCGGAATGGGCTACTGTTTCGGAAATTAATGAGGATGTTGCCGTTTGGATGACTGACTACGAACGGAAAAAGAACTTCCTAGGTCAGCAGGTAGTTTCCTTAACCCTGGAAGTCCGAGAGCCTTCTGGTATACGGACAGGAAATCTCATCAAGAAACAGAAAATTACCGTTCGATATCGAGGCGGGGCCTCAGATAGCACCCGGTTTAAGCAAGAATTTCTGAACGAGTTAGATAACCTTTCCCAGGATTTGCAAATAGAAGCCTATTTTTTGGGGGTAAAAATTGAATCTGTTTTGAAGGGTATTCTTAAATAATTCAATTGGGGGGCGGATAAAACAGAAAATCAAATGTTTTAAGTTCTCGGCGCATTCCCCTGGTATCCAACTCTCCATAAATATCGAATAAAATATTCCAGAATTTAGGGGAGTGATTCTTTTCTCTCGTATGTGCCAATTCGTGAATCAAGACGTAATCCCTCAAGTGATCTGGCAAATAAAACAAGTTTTGGTTTAGACTGATATTGTCCTGTGCTGAACAAGAGCCCCAACGACTTTTTTGATTTCTTAATGAGACTTTTTTGTATTGGAAATCATATTCCTGAGCCAGCTCATAAAGTCTCGAAGTCAGGGAGCGTCTGATCTCAGCTTTGCTGACTGATCCATGTGATGCAAAATGATCCATAGATTTTTGCTCGGTGAATTGGGCCTGATGTATTGCCTGACGGATCCAGGAACGTTTGCTATCCAGGAAGATTCTGGCTTTTCTCAAGGAAACCCCCAGAGGAAATTTTACAATAACACCTTGAAAGGGCTGAACAAAAATTCTGATTGATCGTAAATTTCGGACAGCTGTGAACTGGATGTGGCCAAATTCTGAGTCTGTACTGATGGTGGTGCTGGAATTCTGGAGCTTAGTTCGGGAGAAGATGTTCGTTCACCTGGGTTAATTCACGAGTTTTTGTGATGATTGAGGGGTAGCTCAGTTTTAGAATTTGGGCCATACGTTGTTTATTATAGCCATATTTTTCATAGAGGTAGTGTATAATTTCACGCTCAAAAATGGTATTTATCTCCTCCCAGGATATATCCTTATGCTCTTCCATGTAATTGCAGAGACTATGATTCTCTGCAGGACTTGAAGGGCTTTTTTCAGGGAGTTGGTAGCCCCGTTTTTTGAGACGTTCCTGAACGGAGTATAGGGTAGAGGCAGGCATGCTCAATTTTGCAGCCATGGCTTTGCTATTCTGTTGTTTCTCATGGTGGTAGCATATCAACTGGTGATGGAAAATATCCTTGATGTCCTTCCAGGGGAGCCCGTTTGAAAATGCGAAAGCATTAGAGGATTTGGGTGTTTTGGGTCCATGCTTCTTATTGATGATATTGACATAGGCATTCACAACATCTATGCGATCTCCTATGAGACTGATTCCGTGGCTGGCATAACGCATGGCATAATCATAGCCCATTTTGTAATAATGCTCTGCCCGATCCAAATCCTTATAGTGAGTCTCGTAAATCTTACCAAGGTAGAGATATTCACCAGGAACATGGGGTATTGAATCAAGTTTTGTGCTCACCTCAATTGCCTTTTCCATGTGGGATACACAGCCGTGAATATCAGATTTGGCCTTGGCCAGGAGGGCTAAATTTTCGTGCAAAATAGGAATTATAGGGTCATACATTCCACTAGGAGTGATTTTTAAATACTCGCACTCTGCATCATCAAGCCGTTTTTCACTAAAAAGTGTGTAGCCTAGTGAATTTTGAATTTGTTTGATATTCATGTCATATCGCATTCTAAAAGCAATTGATAAGGCTTCATCAAAAAATCGATAAGCTGATTTGTAGTCGTTCTTTTTTCGAGAGACAATCGCTGCCTGTCTATAACCAATGCAAGCGAGTGTCCATAATTCATATTGCTCAAGTTTTTGAACAACCGACATAATGTCGGAGACTTCAAAGTTTAGCAACATAGCCTCGTTTATGGAGATACTATAGTCAAAGGCCAATTGAAAAGAATCAATTGTGGTGAAACTTTTCCCCATATGCAAAAGAGGCAGGACAGAAATATTGTGATCAAATTTTGCCTGGTGAGTGGTCAGTACGTAATAGTACAGGGCAGTAACCTCAGCTTGAATTTCATCCTTCAGAAAATTTGAGCGGGAGAAAATTATTTCAGCAGCTGTAGCCAACCGCTTATGACATTCAAAGTCTCGATTTGAAATTGAGAGAATCCTGGCTTCCCCAATCTCAACCAGGGGCATCCTCCAATCTGAGGCAGGGACGGTGTTGCGAAGGGACTCATAGAGTTGTATTGCCTTTTCAGAATCACCATAGCCCAACATGAGGAGAAATTCCCAATAGTCGGAATCTGTTTCCTTAGCCCCAGCTGCTCTGAGAATGGGCTTTAGTTGATTGAGTTCTTTTTGTCTTGAATCCATGATGGGTCAAGATAAACAAATCTGGTAAAACGAAAATAGCTAACTTATGTGAAGTATTTCGTGATCAGTGTTTAACATCTGGTGGAAAGGGGAAGGAGGGTAGAAGATATCTTTTGGGTATTCTGGCAATAACGTGATCTGACTCATCACGGCCCAAAATTTCACATTCTACCCTGCGACCGACAATCCTTTTCTCAAGATCCAATTTAGCCAGTATACCAGATAGCGTTGATACGGATGGTTTATCCATGCCATAAATTTTGATTTTTTCAGTATATTTTTCTCTGCGCCGCTTGTCATCGACAAATTGAACACTCATGACAAAAGAATTGCCATCGACAATGCTCATGACCAACCCAGAGATCGTGGTGTTTTTCACTGATGGATATTCCTGACCCAGGCTGAAGGCCGATTGTTGTGGAAGCTGTTGCTTGTCTTCATTAATAATACGCATGCTGGGGGACGCAGGATTACGAGCAGTTCGACTTTACATGAAATGAATAGGTTGACTTCATAGGTAGCTAAAATGTATTCAGGTCTACCAAAGCTCGCAATAAAAATATTGATATAATATAAAATTTATTATACAAAGACGATTATTGATTATATTGGCATCGGAGGAAACATCAAAAAAGGAGAGTTAAAGATGAGAATTACAACAGTCGTTTTACTGGTTTTATTTCTGATTATTGGTTGCGAAAGTCCACAGGACCTGTCAAGTGAGCAGTCCCTATACAAGGGTCAGTTTATCCGGAATGAGCCAGCTCCATTTCTGCTAAATGGCAACAACTTATCCAAGGATACTGAAGGTATTCTGATTCTTGATGAAGAGGTACCCGATGGAATCGTCTATGGACTGAAAAACGACACTGAAGTATATGCTGCTGAAGGAGGGGAAGTCCTGCCCAAAAAGAGCTGGATTGACAATGTTGGATCTGATCCCGTCGAAGTCAGCCTCACATCCGGGCTAACCATCACTTTCGAAACATTGACCTCAGTGACCATCATCGATGCCCAGAATATGATTTATATTGACGAGAATGGCACCACAGTCGTATTTTCAGGCAGTGGCGTAATCACAACAACAGAAATTTCAACTGGATCAAATGGGTTTGCAACCCTGATTTGTACAGGAGCATTTTCTATTGGTGAAGAGGGCGGCGAAATAGCATAAATAGTTTTGATGGAACTTTTTATTCTATATATTTAAGGATACATAATGCAAAAATCCGTAATAAAAATACAAAAAACCAATGAATGGCTCGAGTTTATCAGCCGGCTTGGCCTGGTGAGTATTGAGGATGCGCGCAATGTATTTCTGTCTGGTGACTATTCACAAATTTCAGATCTTGATCAAAAGGCACTCTATGCTGCTGGCCGGGGAAAAACCCTTAGCCTCGAGGGCAACCTTATTGGCTCAAAGTTAACCCTGGATGAGGCCCAATCGTTTGCTGAAACCAGCAATGCAGAACGCGGCTTTCCAGTCAAGGATGAAGTTTTAGCGTATGTCAACTATGAGCGGGGGGTCTTCTTTGAGAAATTTGGAGAATATCATTCCGGACTGAGTTTATATCGCTCAGCAAAGCGGCTTGCCGAATCAATCACGCTCCATTCTGTCCTCGATTATCAAATGTCAGCACATTTGCTCCAGGTGGGTACTGGCAGTAATACTGAAGAGGCAAGGTATTGGATTAAATTTTTTCGTGAACACAAAATGCAAATTATGCATTTGATCGCAATCAGAAGATTGGCCCAATACTATCGCATAAAAAAAGACTATCCTCAAGCCAAAGATCTGCTGGCTAGCGGTAGAGATTATGCTGAGAAATTTGATTATCCCTTTATGGTCGAGCAAATAAGAAATTCATGGGGCTATTTGCTTTTCAGGATGGGTGAAGTTAAGGAAGCTCGCAAAATATTTCTGGAGCTTATGGAAGGGGTACAAAGTCGGTATTTACTTGCCACAGTTTTAGAAAATCAAACCCTGACCTATTATGGGGAGGGTGAGTATGACGCGGCTGTTCAATACCTTGGTCAAGCCATTGATCATAGCCAGAAATATGATATCCTCTCGCAAATTCCTGATGAGTGTTTGTTTATGGGTGATATGCAGAGAGATAAACTTCAACATCCTGAAGTTGCTACCCATTATTATGAGATTGGATACCGAGTTGCAATCAAAATGGCAGAACATGGTTTCCAGTTAAAAGGAGATAGACTAGAGGTTGTTCAGCGTTTTAATGAGCGATCGAAAGTGGGTTATAGTATCCCTGACTCGTTTGGGTCTGGTGCAAATCCATTTGCATTTGCTCTGGGACAATCCTGGAAGGCGATCAATGATATCTTTCAGTTTCATTTAATACAAAAACACCTTGAATCCGGCGATGTCATTTCAGAACTGCCTGGAAAATTAGATTTAAAAACCAGTACCTACTACGCCATTAAACGTCGTCTTAGTCAACACGGCTTTGATTTTGAAAGTATTCCAGCCAAATACCCATTAAAATTGAGGAGTGATGAGATATCAGCTCTCAATGCTTATGTCACTGGTCTTACTGATCTTACGTGGAACCAGGCTAACACGCAATTTGAGAAAGAAATCATCGAATATCTTTTTAAACAAGTAGGATATCAGAAAACAAACCTCGCAGAGGAGTTGGATATTAGTTATCCAACGGTGCTTCAAAAGACGAAATCGCTTAAAAGGGCCTGATTCTATCAAAGCAGGATAAAACATCATAATATCAACAATGTGTGACTCTCATGCATCCTCCCAGAGCCCCGATAACTCGGGGCTCTTTTATAGTTCCATTTTCCTCACAGGTCACATGAAGGAAGTCGTGTAACACCCAGTATCATACTGGTAATACGACATTATTTTAATTAAGTTAACTAGTCTTTGCCGGAACTATGCGTAAGGTCATATTATATGCTGTTTTATTTGATGCTATGAAATTTCGATGCGACGATTGGACATGAAAATTTATGCGCTATTATGAGTTGATTGGATTAAAGAGAGAGCCCTTCTCGATGACACCCGATCCGGAATTCTTTTTCGAATCGAAAGCGCATGGTGAAATCCTAAATCGGCTTGAAATCGCCCTTAGATTAAACCGAGGTCTGTCTGTTATCATGGGTGGCATTGGGACTGGAAAAACAACGCTATCTCGGTTACTACTTAGTCGATTTATTGATTTCGGTAAGGATTTCCAGTTTTATCTCATTATGGATCCTACCTGGGAGAATACCCGTGAATTTCTGGTCTATCTGAAGCGACTTTTTGGTCTCAGAGGGAGTTCCCTTTATCAATCTGAAATGCTTAATCAACTGGAGAATTTCCTCATAGACACGGCCATTAAAAAAGGCAAGCAGATCGTCTTAATTATTGACGAAGGTCAAAAAATGGGGACAGAGCAAATTGAGGTTATTCGAACGCTCCTTAATTTTGAGACCAATAGCCGGAAATTAATTCAAGTCGTTATTTTTGCTCAACCCGAGTTTAAGGAGGTGGTTGCCTCCCACGAAAATTTTAAGGATAGGATCGCCTTTGGAGCAACAATACCTGCTCTGGATAGGGAGGATACCATCTCCTTTGTGGACTTCAGAATAAATGAAGCCGGTTATGAGGGGGATGAACCACTCTTTTCCCAGGAAGCCAAGGAAATGATCTACCAGCATACTGGCGGTTATCCCCGAAAAATTGTAAATATGTGCCATCACCTCATTGTTGACATGTTGGTCTACAATAACAAATCAGTGGATGGTGCTGCTGTCCTAAATCGTATCAATAGTGACGACAACAATTATGCCGGCTGACGAAAAAGATTCTGCAGCGACGAATCGTCTTTTAGACCTGCTGAGGTCTCAACAGACTGGCAAATCTACCACAGAAGGAAATGCCAGTGGCACTCTGGATGCAAACGACCCGAAGGAGAAATCTGACGATGCAAGCACCAAGACGCCTAGACCACCAGCAGTAAGTACAAGTATTGTCCCAGATATTATCGTAGATGAAGCTCCTCCTGGTGAGGAGAAAACTGAATCGGTAAGCTCGGATGAGATTCGGGCAAAATTGGGAAATCTCGCCGCAAAGAAACGCTCCTCGCCACCCGTTGAAACACCACCCAGCGAAGCGCCTACAGTTGAGGAAGCAACTGAGACTGAATCTGTCCCGCAGGGAAATGCCGCTCAACTAATGGATTCTTCTCGTGAAGAAGAAATCGACCCATCGACGGAAGCAGAGAAAATTACTTCCACCCCAGACGATATTGTATCGGTACCAGGTCCCCAACGCATCGATCCAACCTATTTTCAAGTTCATCAAGACGCACCAAAACCGAATATGGTTTATGACTTATTCTACGAATTCAGCAATTGGGCCTTTGGGGTTCGAAAAAAAATTACCTTCCAGTGCACGCCGGAAGCGATTCGTGTCCTCAAAACAGTCTCCACAGGAAACCGCAATGTAGTAGAAAGTATGGATGTCTATCCACTTCCATATGTAGCGGGAGACCAGAAAATCACCCATCGAGATGACCTCATTGCCCATATATTAGATAGCTTTGACACCAAGCTCTGGAAGAAAGATACCATGTTCCGTATGTATTCTTCCTTTATTGAGACCCATACAAAAATATTTAAAGCGCCACCGGTTAAAGGTAAGGAGATCGACGAGCTCATTACCTGGACAGCCAAAAAGAATCTTCCCTTCAGCAGCGAGAACATCAACATCGACCATATGGTCCTGGATTCTGAAAAAGGTGAACTCAAGAAAAGTATCATAATTGGTGTAGGCAACAATGAATCGGTCACCTTTATGTCAGATCTCTTTAAAAAGAAAAGATTTGACCTCCAGAACGTGACCACTATCCCCTTTCTCGATTGGGAAACGTTTAAACATTGTTATCCAGATCGTCTCCGTGGTTGTATCGCCATTGTTCATATGAATCAAAACGAAACAACCATCACCATGGTGAAGTCAGGACGATTGGAATTCACCAGAGAAATGGCAGTGGGTGTGAAAGATTATCATAAGGCCTTGATTCAGCGAGTGATGGTCGGAAATGATGCAGTTAATATCACTGATGAAATGGCTGCCGAATATCTCATGAGATATGGAATTCCTATTGACACTGATGGGGATATTCCTGAGACAGGGATCAGCCTTTACAAGATTTCTATTTTCCTGAGACCAATACTAGAGAGAATGACCAGTGAAATTAACCGTTCGCTTGATTATTTCCGAAAACAGGTGGCAGATGTGGAGTGTCAGGAAATATATCTCACGGGACCTGGAGCGGCAATTCCCAACCTGGTTGAAGCATTCGCAACCCAACTTGAGCGACCCACTGAGCACTTGAATCCGCTGAGACAGGGAGATTTTGAATTCTCAGATGAAATGGAGTTGGATCATCAATTAATACCCATTTTCGCCACCAATTTTGGCCTGGCTCTAAAAACCTCGGCGGGCATAAATCTTTTGCCGGTTGCAAGGAAGCAACATTTTCAGTACAAGGTTTTCAATAAATTGAGCATCTTTCTAACTATCATTTTACTCCCGATTTACCTGCTTCTTGGATACTTTTCATATACGGAAGAGAGCGTCATGGAAGATAGGCTCTCAAGCATGAACAGGCAGTGGCAGAAATTATCCGAGCAATCCCAGGAATATTTTATTATGCTGGATGATCTTGAGTATCTTGGAGATTATTGGGGGTTCATAGAGAATGATGATATTAATTCTGATAATCAGATAAAACTGCTAAAACTGATTTCATCAGAAATCCCTGACAATATCAAAATCACATCCCTGGTTTTTCGGCCAGCCAGTGCAAAGGAAGCAGGGTCCACTATCAAGCAGGCCGCTCATGTGGATCGTATCGCTTTAAGTGGCATCGTTAATGCGCATGCTGGCATAGCAGATATTCAACTTACGAATTTTATCATGCGCCTCGAGAGTCTAAATATGTTCACCAGTATAGATCGCGAAGGCACGCCCAGCTCAGATGATTCTAGACTTCTGTTCACGCTGAAAATTGGCTTGGGTGTCAAGTGAACCGCAACATTTTTTTTGGAACCATAGCTTTCCTTGTCCTGGCGACTGCTGGCTGGTTCTATTACACCGTGGCTGTGGCAGGTGAAAGTATTTCCAAATTAGAGGCTGAATTAGCAGACATTCATGCTCGCTTCGATGAGTTGGCAGGTGTGACAGAAAGTTATGACGAATTCAAACTCAGGTTTAGTGAAAAAATTGAGAATTTTGATACACTAAAAACGATCATCCCTGACAATCAGAAATACGGGGATGTGCTTGAACAGATTCGTCAGATATCAGAACGTCATAAATTACAAATCCTCAGCTTCGAACCGTCACTGAATGATACCTATCCTGCCCTATTCACTGAGATGAAAATCCCTAAAAACCATATTGAATGTTATCCACTCCAAATAAAATTTTATGGAGATTTCCTTACCATTGGGGCCTTCCTGGATGATTTGCTTGAAATGCGCCAGCATGTCAACATTGCGAATATCAAGCTGGAAACCGAGATGGAATATGGTGGGATGTTGACCTGCGAATTGAATTTGTATACTTATATTTTTATCGAAGGAGAAAAGGGGGGTGTTTAAGCAATTCAATGCTCGGTCGGGTATACTCCTGGTTGTCCTGTTGGGTCTCATGGCATACGGCTTGTTTGATGCCGGGATCATAGGTTCTGGGACTGGAGATGTTGAAAATCTGTTTGGTCTGGCCAAAGGTAGCTCATCTGAATCCGCTGCAGCCCGAGAAGTTTCTGAATCCAGAACATCTCAACCGCTCAAATCATTGAAGTGGGCCGGTGGCTGGGAATCAGATCCATTCTTTTATGCTGAGGCAGAAACAACCAATTCCCTGGGTGGGGGAATTCTCGGTTCCCTATTAGGAAGTATGGATGGAGACAATGCACCCAGTCTGGATTTAACAGGTATTTCCTGGGTGGGAAATGTTGGCATGGCATTGATTAATGGAGATATATTAGAAGAAGGGGACCGGGTGGCTGGATACCAGATCACCAAGATTGCCTTTGATCATATTATCCTTCGTAGAGGAACGAGTATTGTAAAGGTCAATATGAATGAATAAAATTTTTCGATATATCCTATTTATGGCATATCTATTTGGTGCCCTGAGCTTGTCAGCTGCTCCCAAGACGGTATTAAACTGGGTTTCCACCTTTGTGGCCAATGGTGAAGCCGGACTGGAAATATCCCTCTCCAACAGAGTAGACTTTAAGGAAAGTGTGGCCCAGTCACCACCCAAAATCACATTGACTTTTCCTAAGACGAGTCTGGCCCAGGATAATTTTACGCGGACAACCAATGTGTCGCCGCTCATGCGTCTTTCTGTAAAGAAAAATCCCGAGAATGAGGATGAAGTCATTGTGGAGATGCTTTTCTCTAAAATTCCCCAGTACACAACTCAATGGTTGGGTGACGATTTATTATTGGTCTCCTGGCCAGAAGTAAGGGAAAGAAAAGCACCACGCCGGAGAGATAGACGAGCAGATTTGCCTGGCACCATCAGTATGAATTTCAAGGGAGCGGATATGATTGACATATTGCGGCTCCTGTCAGCACAACACCAGATTAACATCATCACAGGTCCTGAAGTAGAGGGTGAAGTCACTGTATCCCTTAAGGACGTCGATCTATGGACTGCTCTCGATGCCATTCTAAAGGTGAATGGGTATGATTATTTTCAACAAGGAAATATCGTTGTCGTAAAATCTGCCGATGAGGAAATGTTTGGTGAATTGGACACTCGCGTATTCAAGATGAACTATGTGGATGCCAGTGCAGTTTCTTCAGCGCTATCCAGCGTGCTAAGCGAGAAGGGTCAAGTCCAGCTTTATTCACCGGTAATGGCTGGATCGTCTGGTGGCGGTGGCGGTGGCAGTGGCGGTGGTGGTGATGCTGCTGGAGGCGGTGGTGGCGGTGGATTAGCTAGCGCTTTAGGCGGTGGCGGTGGCGGTGCTGCTGGAGGAGGTGGTGGTGCTGCTGGTGGTGCTGGTGGCGGTGCTGCTGGCGCCAGTAGTGGACCTGTATATGACCATATTGTGATCACAGATCTGGCACAAAATTTTGACCGTATCCAAAATATTATCAATGAATTAGATAAGAAAATTCCGCAAATAAATATTGGTGTAAAATTTATCGAGACCAAACTTAGCACCGATGAGCGTTTGGGAATTAATTGGGATTTACGAACCAGCATGACAGGTCCAAGCATTCAGGCTGATGGTGGAGCAGTTGAGGATTTAATCGAAATTGGAACCACCTTATTGAGCAGTGGGAATCAACTTCGACTGGCCACATTGAGCATCCCCATGTTTTCTTCCATCATGGAATTAATGGGGTCTGATGCTGATACCAAACTCCTCCAGGAGCCCCAGGTAACAACTTTTGAGAATACAACAGCTCAAATTGGGATTGGTACCAGTTATCCAGTACTTATTCCCGGCTCTGATGCCACTGCTTTTGGCGCTGAGACCTATCAATTTGAGGATGTGGATATACGCGTTGATCTGAGTGTGACCCCACGCATCAATGAAGAGAAATTTGTGAGTTTAAACCTCACAGCAACGGTTCAAGCTTTGGTTGGATTTGCCGGACCCAATTCTGATCGTCCCATCATATCAGATCGTTCCACAACGACGCGGGTCATGGTTGGTGACGGGGAAACTTTACTCATTGGAGGGCTGATCTTTGACCAAACCAACGAGTCCACCACCTCACCACCCATCATCGGCAGCATTCCCTTTCTGAAGAGATTTTTTACCCATACACGTACCTCGACGGAGCAGAGGGAATTGCTTATATTTATTACCCCTAACATCGTCGACAGATAGAGAGAAGCGCCATGGAACTGGATATACTGGATTTGCTGAATTTCATGAGGGAAAGTGGTGCCTCAGATCTTCACCTGCACCCCTTCTCAAGACCCATTGTGCGGGTGGATGGGGATATGCGAAAAACTGATATTCCCCCCATGCTTCCTGAGGATTTGCACATCCTCATTTATGGAATTATGACAGAAGTACAGCGCAAAACCTTCGAAGAAGATATGGAACTGGATTTTGCAGCTGATTTTAAAGGTATTGGCCGATTCAGAGTGAATGTATTTAAAAGTATCCACGGTGACTCAGCAGTTCTCCGGGCCATCAACGAAAAAGTTTTTTCCTTCGAAGATTTGGGTCTGCCTGTGGGACTCAAGGATATGGCTCATAAGGACAAAGGCTTATTCCTGGTTACAGGACCAACTGGGAGCGGTAAATCCACAACCCTGAACACCATCATTGATTATATCAATCGCACCCAGAAAAAGCATATTATCACTATTGAAGACCCCGTTGAGTTCACCCATACCAGTCAACAATCACAGATTACTCAAAGAGAGGTTGGAACGACGACCCATGGATTTGCGCAAGCCCTGCGATCTGCCCTTCGTGAAGATCCTGATGTGATTGTGGTTGGTGAAATGCGTGACCCAGAGACCACGGCACTAGCTGTGACAGCAGCAGAAACAGGCCACTTGGTCTTTGGAACCCTTCATACAGTGAATACCACAAAAACATTGGACCGGGTCATTGATCAATTCCCGGCAAATCAACAAGATCAGATTCGGATCATGATCAGTGACACCATCGTCACAATTTTATCGCAGATGCTCCTCAAGAAAAAGGATGGCGGTCGGGTTGCCGCTTTTGAAGTCCTCACAGGGACGCCTGCTGTCGCCAATTTGATTCGAGAAGCCAAAACATTTCAGCTCCGTTCCATCTTACAGATGGGGTCAGCTCAGGGCATGATGACCCTTGAGCAATCCTTAGGTCAATTGGTAAAGGATGGTCATGTTGATCTGGAAGCTGCACTACAAGTGGCTGCATTTCCTGAAGATCTTGAGAAATTGGTAGGGAGCTAGAATATGTATTCCTTGCAAGACTTACTCTCTGTGATGTCTGAAGCTGAGGCCTCTGATCTCTATGTCTCGGTTGGTGCCTTTCCCATGTTGAAAATATCCGGTGATGTGTACCCCATTGAAAAGGAACAACTCACCGTTGAGAATTTAGAGAATTTGAAGAATGAGATGCTTAATGAGGAGCAACTTACAGAATATCATGAACAGAAAGAACTGGACTATACACTTAGCCTGTCTGGAGTGGGTCGTTTCCGGGTAAACTTCTTTCGTCAGCGTGGTTCTGATAGTTTTGTTGTACGGCAGATTATATCCACCATTAAAACATTGAGTGAGCTGGATCTTCCACCGATTCTGGCTGAACTTGCCTTGAAAGATCGAGGGCTGGTTTTAATCGTTGGTTCAACAGGTTCAGGAAAATCAACTACCCTGGCAGCCATGATCGATCATCGCAATTCCAACAAATCTGGTCATATCCTCACCCTTGAAGACCCCATTGAATTTCTACACCCCCATAAAAAGAGTCTTGTGAATCAGCGTGAGGTGGGGAATGATACCCTTTCGTTTAGCAAAGCTCTGAAATCTGCGCTTCGTGAAGCGCCCTCAGTGCTATTGGTAGGAGAAATACGTGATAGGGAAGCCATGGAATCGGCTTTGAATTTTTCCGAAACGGGTCACCTCGTGTTCAGCACCTTGCATGCTACCAATACGTCACAGACCATTGACCGCATCCTCAGTTTTTATGATAGGGCAGAACAAGATTTGGCACAAATGCAGTTGAGCCAAAATCTTTTAGCTATTGTAGCTCAAAGACTGATACCCATGGAAAATGGAAAATTGACAGCCGCACTTGAAATATTGGTTTCCACTGCGCGCATCAAGGATTTGATACAAAAGGGAAGCATAGATCTCCTGCCCCAGGCAATCAAATCCGGTGCTTCAGAACATATGCAGCTCTTTGACCAGGCTTTATTTAAATTGTATAAAGGTAAAAAGATTAGTGAAATGACAGCAATTGAATCTGCTGATCATCCAACAGACCTGAAACTAATGATTTCATCCAGTGAACAAAGGGAATCAACGCAGGACATCAACCTGCTGGATGATGATAATGAATCACAAAAGGACTAGACATGGCTAAGAAACGTATTTTAATAGTTGATGATGAGAAATTTTTTATTGAACCAGTCAAACGTCTCCTGGAGAGTCTCGATTATGAGGTTTTTGAGGCACTGGATGGCATCTCCGGTCTTTCAAAAGCCCGTGAGGTCAA
The DNA here is from genome assembly GCA_013203185.1 of Fidelibacterota bacterium. Taxonomy (GTDB): domain Bacteria; phylum Fidelibacterota; class UBA8477; order UBA8477; family JABMPR01; genus JABMPR01. The sequence goes on from JABMOS010000152.1 coordinate 25,715, forward strand.
ACCTGATCTTATCATGTTGGATTTGATGCTCCCAGGTATGAATGGCTATCAAGTATGTCGCTTGTTAAAATTTGACGAGCAATTCAGAGATATTCCTGTGATAATTGTATCTGCAAAGGATGGGGAGCGGGATCGAGAAGTTGGTACTCAGAGTGGTGCAGAATTATATCTGGTGAAACCCCTCAACTATCAAACTTTTCCAGCAGAGCTGGAAGCACTTCTGTAGAGTGATTCCATGATCTCTTTCTTTGTCATTCTGTTTGGCCTTCTGATTGGTAGTTTCCTCAATGTGGTGATCTACCGCTTTCCTCGTGGTGAATCAATTGCTTTCCCACCCTCACATTGCACCAATTGTGATCACAAGATAAAACCCTGGGAAAATATTCCCCTGGTAAGCTATTTATTTTTGCGAGGAAAATGCTCATCCTGCAAAACATCCATTGCCAGGCGCTACCCCCTGGTGGAAGCACTCACAGCAGCAGTATTTTATGTGACTTATCTTAAATATGGACTTACCTGGGATTTGCCAGTCTTCGCATTATTCGGCGGGCTTCTTATTGCCATCGCCTTCATTGATATTGACTATCTTATTATTCCAGACTCCATGATCATTATTGGTCTGCTGCCAGGTTTCTATCTCTGGCTGGGTGGGAATAGTTATATACTTACCACTCAATTTTTTGGTTTTGTTGGTCTCGGGGCCATTTTTTGGGCCATCCGGTATTTTGGTGAAATTGCCTTTAAAAAAGAAGCCATGGGCTTTGGTGATGTCAAGTTCGCTGCCATGGCTGGTTGGGTCCTTGGTTGGGATATAGGCCTGGTCTCTATGTTTTTGGCCTTCCTTTCTGCCACCCTGTTATTTGCAGTCCTCATACCCACAGGTGTGATAAATCGGAAACAGCAGGTGCCCTTTGGTCCCTTTATCTGCATTGGGATATGGCTGGGCCTCCTTGGTGGACGTGAAATTATCAACTGGTATTTAACCATGTTTCTTGGTGTATAGGACTGTATGGCTGCTGAAAAAAAACAATTGGGTCAACTATTACTTGAATCTGGACTCATTTCAGAAAGTCAAGTAAGCGACGTCCTGGCCTACCAGAGAGAGCATAGCCTGGTTTTTGGAAAAGCCGTTGTCAGTATGGGCCTGGTTCAAGAAACGGATCTCTTGAGAATTCTTGGAGATCACCTTGGCCTTCCCAGTCTAGACATTACCAAATACAGCATCCAGGATGAAGCCCTGGCGGCAGTTAGTGAAGACTTTGCCCGTGAAAATTCAATTATGCCGTTGTTTCTTATAGAGGACAGCCTCACTATTGCCACAGCAGATCCACTCAATATTGATGTAATTGATCAACTCGCTCGGAATACGGGCCTGGAAATCATGCTGGTCTTATCCATTGAAATGGATATTGAACGCTCAATTGATCTTTACTACCGATCCACAACCTCGCTATTAGATACAGAAGCAGCCGGTGATGATGTTCGAGTGGTCTCTCGTGAGATTCATGAAGATACGGAAATTGTTCAAGTTGTAGATATGTTGCTGTTCGAGGCAGTCAATATGGGTGCCAGTGATATTCACATTGAGCCACGGAAAAATGATGCGAGGATACGATATCGTGTTGATGGCGTATTGCAGCAGTATTATTCTATTCCCAAGGACTCAGTTTCCCCCATGATTTCCAGGATCAAAATTTTAGCTGATATGGATATCGCTGAATCCAGACGTCCCCAGGATGGTCGCTTTCACTTCGCTCAAAAAAGTGTTGCCGTTGACTTGAGGTGTTCAACTTTTCCTACTCCCAACGGTGAAAAGGTCGTCATGCGTATTTTGGATGAATCCAAAGGGAAAATCGACCTCCACAAACTGGGTTTTGATGCAGACATATTAAAGCAATGGCGAGAGACCATTAAAACAGCCAATGGGATACTCCTGGTGACCGGTCCAACAGGTTCTGGTAAAACGACCACCCTTTATGCGACTTTGAATACCCTCAATTCAGTTGCTGTAAACATCATGACCATTGAAGATCCCATTGAATATTCTCTTGAGAATATTAACCAGAGTCAGGTAAACAACAAAGCTGGCCTCACTTTTACTGCAGCACTAAGAACCATGATGCGTCAGGATCCTGATATTATCCTGGTTGGTGAGATGCGTGATGTGGAAACTATCGAGCTGGCCATTCGAGCTGCCCTAACCGGTCACCTGGTGTTCTCCACCTTGCATACCAATGACGCCTCCTCAACATTTACCAGGCTAACTGACATGGGTGTGGATACGTATTTGGTGAGTTCCACTGTGAGAGCTATTCTGGCACAGAGACTCATCCGCCTCCTCTGTCCCAGATGTAAAAAACCGGTGGAAAAATCAGAAGATTTAAAACGCGTCATTAAGGTTGATGAATGGCCTGAATACACTGCTATTCACGAACCCGTCGGGTGCATCCATTGTCGCAATTCAGGATATGTAGGAAGGTCAGGTGTATTTGAGCTACTCATACCCAATCAGGAAGTTAAAGATTTGATTATTAAAGGGGCAGATGCCGACGAAATTGAAGCAGCAGCTATCCGAAATGGGATGTATTCACTGAATCAGGCAGCCAAGGAATATGTGCTTCAAGGAAAAACCTCTGTGGAAGAAGTGATGAGGGTTACGCTTTAATGAGCTCCTCTCATGAGTTCCTCTTGCTCAATCCACATCGGAGGAAAGGCTCCCAGCCGGAAAAACTCATTCTGGATCAATTAAAAAGGCATGGTGAAGTCACTCAAACCAGTGATTGGGTGTCTCTTTTCAACTACATCAGCATCCATGCCTATTCGGCAATATTTATATCATGTGGCACTTTTGGTGAAGAACACCACACATGGATAAAAGATTTGCGCAGGATAAACCCCCATCAACCCATTATCCTCTATAGTGGTGAGCAAGAGTTTGATGCCCGAATTGCCAATGAAACTTCAAAGCTTTTTGGAGTTGTGCGTATCGATGAGGATGAGAATGCTCTTCATGCCATGATTGATCAATTGGCAAAATATACTGAATTTTCCAATAGCTTGAAGAGCAAGACATCTAAAAAACTGCTTAGACCAGGTGGCTTTGGGGAATTCGTCGGTAATTCTGTGCCCATGTTGGATGTGTATCGCCAGCTGACCCGGGTTGCCGCCAGTGAATACACCGTTCTGATCCAGGGAGAAAGTGGCTCTGGCAAGGAGCTGGTCGCCAAAACCATACATCAGCTCAGTGAACGCAGGGACAAGCCATTTGTCAGTATAAACTGTGCTGCTATCCCTGAGAATCTCTTGGAGAGTGAATTATTTGGGTTTGAGAAAGGTGCCTTCACCGGCGCCAATCAGGATAAAGCAGGAAAATTTGAATTGGCCAATAATGGTACTCTATTTTTGGATGAAATTGGCGATATGCCCCTTGAGCTTCAAGTCAAATTATTGCGTGTCCTTGAGGACGGCAAAATTCAACCCCTGGGGAGTGTAAAAGAAAAATCTGTTAATATTCGACTGGTGACGGCCACCCATAAAAATTTGCCTGAGCAGATTGCAAAAGGTCTTTTCCGTGAGGATTTACATTATCGTTTGAATGTCATTCCTCTGAAGCTACCACCATTAAGAGATCGGCTTACTGATTTAACACTCCTGGTTCTATTCTACCTGGAGAAATTGCTCAGGGGTGAAGACCAATCAATCGGGAAAATAAGCTGGGACTTGATTGAGTCACTATCGGGTATGGATCTCCACGGGAATGTGAGAGAATTGGAAAATATGCTCACTCGCAGCGTCTTCCAATCAGATGGTGAGGTCCTTTCCCACAGTTCACTCATGCAGGAAGATACTGCTGAATTAGCCACCAGCTCCGACGCAGCTTTGGCAACAGAGCAGAATACCATACGCCCCCTCTGGGAGATAGAAAAGGAGGCACTCCAATTCACGCTGACAAAACTGAATGGAAATATTAGCCAGGCTGCCTCACAACTCCAAATCTCCCGCACAGCCATCTATCGCAAAATCAAAAAATACGATTTGAATTTCTCAGACAATTCAGAGACCAGTGGGGAAAACAATGCCTGATTTTGTTTGTCGAATTATGAGTGATGCAGGTACTGTTGAAGAACGAATAGTCACTGCTGAATCAAAAATTGAAATTTTTACTCAGGCTGATGAGCGCGGTGAGATGTTGCTCTCAGTGAAGGAGCACAAGCAAAGCGCATTCTCTAGTGGCGGAATTTTTAAAAAGGGTAAAAAGGTAAAAGCCCACGAGATTGAAAACTTTACCGTACAATTGGCGATCATGTTCCGCTCAGGTATCCCTCTTATAGGTGCTCTAGAAGCACTCGAGGAGCAGGCTGAAACAGATACCATGCGATCAGTTGTAAAGGGTCTCATAAAAGCTGTGAGTGGTGGTAAGTCTCTCTCACAAGCCATGGAGGATTACCCAGGCGTATTCTCACTGCTTTATGTGAACATGATCCGGGCTGGCGAGTCTGCAGGTGTCATGGAGCAAATTCTTGGGCGACTTGGCTCCTTTATTAAACATGACCAGGAAGTAGCCCGAAATGTTAAGTCTGCTTTGCGGTATCCTATGATTGTTACCAGTGCCCTGGGTCTTGCCTTTGTAGGTGCCATGATCTTTATCGTCCCAAAATTTTCAAATATGTTTCAATCAAAAGGTATGGAGCTACCTATGCCCACTGTGGTGATGATCACTGCAAGCGATTTCCTTATCAATTTCTGGCCGGTGGTGATTATTGGTTTTTTTGGAAGTATTTTTGGATTCAAGTACTTTGCGAAAACCGAGAAGGGGCGTTATACCGTTGATGGCTTTAAGCTCAAGGTCCCAATATTTAAAGAAATATTCCTAAAAACCAATATAGCACGCTTTGCCCATATGCTTGAAACCCTGAGCCGTGGTGGTATTCAAATCATAAAAGCGCTTGAGACGGTGGAGAAGACTGTTGGCAATGTGGTTATTGGTAAGGAAATCGCCAACGCTCGTGAAGAAGTTGAAAAAGGTGTGAGTTTGGCTGTTGCCCTGGGAAAAAGTAAGTATTTCCCCAAAATGACCGTAAAAATGATCGCCGTTGGTGAGAAATCTGGTGCAATGGACGATATGATGGCCAATGTGGCAGCCCAATATGATACGGAAGTTGATGTAAAAATTGAGGGTCTTAGCGGTGCAATTGAACCTCTCATGACCGTATTCATGGGTGGGATGTTATTGTTTATGGCCTTGGGGATTTTTCTGCCCATGTGGAATATGTATGGGGCCATCAAATAGGAGGATAGAGCGCGTGGATCACGGAAATAATAAAAAAGGCTTTCGCTATCAATTCTTCCAGCGGACCTATCCGACCTGGCTGTATTCTGTGGTGATGGTCCTCTTTGCAGCTGCAATTTATATCTGGATCGAATTCTTTCTCGTCGTTCATGTGTAGCATTCAGCTACACCAAGTTGTTTCGTTATGCAACACCACGACTTAAAAATGAAAATGATAGTCCATAAAAAACAATAACTTATGATTTGGCATAGCCCTTGCATCTATGTTCCCCATGATTGATAAATCAATAAACAGGAGTAATGCGATGCTAAACAGAAACAAAGCCGGTTTTACCTTAATGGAACTGGTGGTTACGGTGGCCATCATTGGTACCCTGGCTGCTTTTGCTGTCCCGGCTTATCTGGATGCCCAGCAAAACGGAAAGGCCAACAAGGCATTGGAGACTATGAATACCATAGGTTCCGCCATTGTCAATAAATACACTTCTGTTTCTCACTATGGGATCGGAAATAGTGCTTTGGCTCAATTGATGGCCACTGGCGGGGCAGACGCCTATGTTGACTTGTTGGACAACACGGAACTGATTCAATATGATCGTGGAGCCGGTGCGGTTACCATTGTTGTGACTGATCTTTTCAAAGACGGGGTTCCAAAATCCCCCTTTGGTGCAGGTTGGGAAATCGCAGTGGATCCAGACTCGGTTGGTGGTGCCAGCTGGGGTGGTGATCCCCCTGAGCTGATCATGACCAGTCACCCCATGTTCAAGATCAGGGATAAAAATCAACCACTGATCCTTGCCAAATACACGCTTTAAGCATTAAAATATTAAACTAAATAACAAACCGTATCAGGAGGATATGAAAA
>JABMOS010000153.1 GCA_013203185.1 Fidelibacterota bacterium
ATGAAAAAGACCAATATGTACTGTATAAACACATATAATACAGTATGATAGATAAGTGTAACAATTTGTATGCATAATCAAGGATGAATGGTAATATGGCTGCGAGGCCAACCTATAAACCATGTCAATCCAGGTGGAATGTATTAAAAATATTACGATATTTAGGGAGTATGGAACGGGGCCATCTACCAATAATAGGTAATAATATATATAATCAGGATGTAATACTCCCAATAGTCATCATAAATAGGATACACGCTAAATTAAGCATAATTTTGGAGCTAAGAGCTATAATCACTAATTCAAGAAATGGATTCAATCAGCTCTCAGGGCCCACAGGAGCTCATTCAATACTCAAGGCTAGATGCCACTTGTAGGTTGAACAGGCTTCCCATTTCTCTGAAAGCCATGATCTGTCATCTCAAAGACAGTACCCCTCCTGCCCACTCTTATCTTGTTTTTCCATAACAGCGGTGAACCTGTGGTCGTAATAGACAAGACGCAGGAAGTGAACCGACTTAAATAGAGAATGAGAGGAAAGATATGAACGCATTAACTGGTTTTGCAGAAGAACATGGTCACTGGATCATCCGATTACAGCTGGCAGCAATTTTTATGTTCCATGGGGTTGTCAAATTTCCCATGGCAGATATGATGGCGAAGGGCATGGGAATGCCTGTAGCCGGTGTTTACATGCTTGCACTAATTGAAGTCCTGGCCGGTCTGGGTTTCCTGGCAGGACCTTTCCTTGGTTCAGTGGTGACTCGCATTTCCGGTGCCCTGGCAGCCGTGGTCATGTTTGGTGCCATTGCCATGGTGCACTGGCCACAATGGAGCTTTGTGGCGTCTGATGCCAAACCTATGGGTGGCCTGGAATTCCAACTCCTGGTATTATTACTAGGTGCCTTGTTTGCACTTCGGGGAAATGAGTTCCTCAGTTCAGGTGGATCTTCATCTAGCTGATACTTTTCGATCCATATAATACTGAAAGCCCTTCGAGAAATCGTGGGGCTTTTTTCTGATGGAAAGAACTGACCCAATCAGTGAGTGAGGATAGAACACAAATTGGAACTTTTCAGCGTGATTTAATTTAGAATAGCTTATGTAATGAATTCAACCGAGGGTAAGATGATACTTTTTCCACATGAGAAAATTGAAATTGATGAGAAGGGTCTGGCAGAATTAGATCGGCGCATGAAAGAAATATATCGAACCATTATCTTTAACAGGAATTATAGTGCTGACGAGCTGCTAGACACTTTCATCCAGCATTCAAACTCCTTGACTGAAATGCTTAGTATTAAAAATGCCCAAATGGAAGCCCAGAATGAGGAAGAAGTTGCACTCTATTTAAGAGACCTTAATCTAGCTATTAACTCGGTGATGCTGGAATTGAGCAAGAATGTTAATTTTACATCGCTTTCTCAGTTCTTTCATTTGTTCAGGATCATTTCACCTGACACCCATAGCCGCCATCCCAATCGGTTCAGGGAGCGACTTGTTCAAATTGGTTCATATGTCTGTCCAGACCCTGCTTTTGTAAGTGGATTAATGGAGGAGTTATTTCATACACTTCCGCAGATCAAACATCCTGTAACAAGAGCTATATACTTCCACCACGAGGCCATCAGAATTCACCCCTTTATCGATGGCAATGGGCGAACCGTAAGGATCGCGAAGAACTGGATATTAATGTATGAGATGTATCCACCAATTTTTATTCGAGATGAACAAGAGAAACAGCAATACATATCAACCCTGGGTTGGAGCTTTGAAGCTCTGAACAAAGATCCTTTTAATTTTTCCGAACCTTTAGAAGCATTTTTTGATCAGGAATTAAATCGGCTCATAGATAGTGCCGATATAATTCTTAGTCGTATCAATGAGGTAGGTAAGTAACTCTCCTGGCAACGCTGACAAGGAAGCGATGAGACCAAAACTAATTGTATGGAAATGCAATCACTTCGTAAACGGGTCATCACTCTGAAGAAGCAGAGATGACTATTAAGTAGGCGTTCCAAAACCCTTGGCAAACCAACCTGCCTCAGCGTTGATTTAATTATTGTTTTGAGATACTGCTGAAGAAGCTATTCCGTTTATCATACCTTTGAATACAAGCTGATGGAGAGGGTAGATACCATACCAATAAAGTTGGCCTGATAAACCCAATGGATCAAAAACAGCTGTTTGCCGAAGTGTGGAACCTTGCCCATTGGCCGTGACTTCAAATTCTAACCATGCTCTTCCAGGCAATTTCATTTCAGCGATAAATCGCAATCTTCTACCTGGCTCAATTGCCTCTACACGCCAGAAATCAACAGCATCTCCTACCTCTAAAGCTCTCATGGAAGGTCTCCCCCGACGCATACCAACCCCACCGATGAGCATATCGAAAAAGCCTCGGATTTGCCAAAGCCAGTCATAAGCATACCAACCTGTTTTCCCGCCGATTGAAATGATCCTCTTGTATATGTTTTCAGGAGGGAGAGGAAGTTCCATTACTCGTGAATCTACGAGACGGGTACCAAAACGAACACCTCCCCAGGCAGGAAGTGCGCCGGCTGAGGAAAGTGAATCTGACCAACGGGTGAGGGTAAATTTTTGGTCTTCATGACCTACCGCCTCCTCCAAAGCTTCTTTAACTCCCATTGGGACAATATCAAAAGCCTGCTGCGCTGAATGATCACGAACTAAGGTGGAGTGAACAATACTCTCCACAAGTTTTCTGCCAATCCGGGCATAAAGTGGCGTAATCAACCCCAACCACAAACTTGATACTAAAGGGCTTAAGACGGGGACTGGTAACATACGTATGCGCAAGCCCCTGAGGGAAGCATATGCACGCATGATATCTGCGTAGGATACTTGGTCTGCGCCACCAATTTCAAAAATTTGGGATTCAGGCAGAGGTACATTGAGTCCCTGAAGGAGATAAGCGGTAAGATCTCTGATGGCAATGGGTTGGGCCGGGCTGGAAACCCAGCGCGGGGTGATCATGATGGGTAAGCGCTCCACCAGGGAGCGTATCATTTCAAACGAAAGACTACCGGAACCAATGACAATGGATGCTCGAAATTCCAGAACTGGCACGCCAGATTCTCGAAGTATTTGTCCCACTTCCTGACGGCTTCGCAGGTGTGGTGAGAGAGGTTCATCGTCATTTCCTAACCCACCGAGATAAATAATTCGTTCAACACCACTGGCCGTAGCTGCTTCACCAAAGTTTTGCGCTGCCTGGCGATCTGCGACCTCAAAAGAAGTTTTTGATCCCATGGAGTGTACGAGGTAATAGGCAACTTTTACGCCCTCCATGGCTGCAACGAGACTTGCCTTATCCAGCACATCTCCTTGGATGACTTCCGTCTTTGAACCAATTTTTGAAATTAAATTTTCAGGGTGTCGGGCAATGCAACGGAGTGGGTGACCATCATCTTCGAGCTGTTTGAGTAGTCGTCCACCGACATATCCAGTGGCTCCCGTGAGAAGTATTAGAGCGTTTTTATCACCTTGCATTGACTCAACCGTGCTTCCCTATAACATTCATGGGCATTAATTATGTTCTATTTGTTGTCTGATGGTTGAGATGGTTGTTTGAGATCACTGGAGTCCAGTTTGGCTGATTTGGGAACCACTGGAATTTGCACTTCATTGCGACGCAAGAACCAGGGCGTATATGGGGCGTTAAAGCGGGCCCAAATTGCTGGTCCAACGGATTCTAATCCCTGGGCGGCTATCCAGGTTTCAAGCTTGGCTTTGTGCTTGGCATAGCCCTTTTCATCCCAGAACCCAGAATACCTGATAGTTGCTACACGACGTGCAGGAACCTCTCGGATTTTTACCCGATCATCCTCAGGAACAGGGATAGTCTGAGGTGTAAAATGATGGGGCATCATAAAGCTGATGGCCCAGGAGTTTTGATCCCGTTCCTGTGATACAGGAGTGGTCATATCGATTTTTTCATTACCTATTTCCTGGGACACAGGGCTGGTCATGGCCACCTTGGCCTGAGACCGGTTGGCACCAGAGATGTAGTTGAACAGGGGCCGGAATGCCATACTTGATGCATCCTCCATGCTGCCTTCAATATTGATTTCAGCCAGTAGATATGATTCATACTCCCGAATCTCAAATTTTCCATCTTGTTGAACGACATTATATTTTGCTTCTTCTATGGCCATGAGTTTTTCCCCTGTTATTAGCATCAACAGAATTGTTAGCCCTGTGAGTCCACTTTTATGCTTCATTGTCTTTACCCAGCCTTAGGTACTGAATTAATCAATGCTTTGACAATCCAGATAAAGACACCAGTGAGCAGGAGGTTTACTGAAAGACTCAAAGCTGCCACAGTAACCATTGAACCACCAATGCCGTAGCCAAGTGCTAAAACAAGAATGCCTGCTCCCACTTCACCCCGTGGCCACATACCAATCGCCAGCGCCAAGCGCTCTTTCCAATGGGCTTCACGCTTATAGACAAAAGCTGGAAACATCTTTCCTATATTTGAAATTATAGTAACCATAAAAACATGAAAGGCTATCATTCCAGCACTGAGCTGCGGTCCTGAACTGGCAAGTTCGCTGCCAAATACGCGTGGCATATTCAAGCCCACCAGCAAAATGAAAACTGCCGATATGATGGTGGCAACTTTTTGCTCCTCGGGACTCTCAGGTCCCTCAAGATGGCCTTCCCGACCATCGTCAAGATGGGGATTTGCTCCCTCTGGACGTTTCATCATGGTTCCCAGGACAAAGGCTGGCAAAAGGATTTCGATATGAATGGGGACCTGCTGATCGATGAGTTTACTACTGAGATAAATGACTTCCGATACGCTAACAATGGCAACAGCATAACCCAACACCCAGGGCCATGAAATGGGGATTGACCAGCGGTGCAGATAGGTCCATGAAAAATAAATCAGGGCACCCATAATTACCACAACGATACCCATTTGCCAGGATGCCCCTACCATGAGTATGCCCAGTGGAATCATCAGCAATACCGTGTCAAGGTCGTCGAAGATGGCCAGCACTCGTGCTTTTCTAAATAGCCAGGTTGAGCTAAGACCGGCTGCAGCAAGCATGGAAAATAGAACACCTGCAGAAGTTGGTGCCGCAAATCGCGAGATGACCAAAGCGGGTTTCCAATCTTCCCAACTCGTAGCGCCCTCAGGACCCAGGACATAGACGAAGTACAGGGCAACAAATATCCAGGGGAAAGCAGCGGCTGTCATGGCAACGAGATAGTCCCAGCCATAACTTTTAAGATTTGATTTATCCAATTCGAATTCGTAACCAACATGGATCATGATAAATGCCAGACCAATCAATGTAAAGAATGTGACTAGCTCCGAAATGGTGTGGTATGAATCTCCAAAAAGCCCTGGAAGCAGTTGTGAACCCACCAGACCAATGGTGAGGAGGATGGAGAAAAGGAGTACTTTTTTCATGGAAATTATTTCCTGTCTTCGGTTTTAATAAAAACTTGGGTGAACATTAGGTCCCCTCCATATGGCTGTCTAATTTCGTAAAAAGATAGTGGGATACATACCATTCATCTCCACCCTTGAAATTAAATAATTCTTCACATGCCATAAAGAAGAGTCGCCAGCGATGAAACCAGACCCTAGCCTGATCAGCTCCATAAGTTAGTTTAAAAAGGTTGATAATTGCAGGCCTTGATTGGTCTGTTTTCTTTAGCCAGGCACGACTGGTTTTAGCATAATTTCTGCCATTTACTTTCCAGCTTTCTGAGTGCTTCAGGTGCGAGGTGGCAAACTGAGGGAGAAGATCATGTGAGGGCATTTGGCCGCCAGTAAAAAAGAAACGGGTCATCCAATCCTCAGGACCTCTATCCAGAAATGGATATGCTATTTGGTCATGGGTGAAAATATGAACAAATAGTTTACCCCCAGGTTTTAACCAAACTGTAATACGCTCCATGAGAGACTCATAGTTACGCATATGCTCAAACATTTCAATGGAAATGACTCGATCATAAATCTGCTCCGTGCCAAAATCATTCATATCAGCTGTTTCAACTCTGAGGTTTTTAAGACCCAACTTGAGCGCTTTTCCCATGATAAATTTCCGCTGATCATTGCTGTTAGACACTGCCAAAATATTACTGTTGGGATAATGGCTTGCCATCCAGAGACTCAGTGAGCCCCAACCACAACCCAATTCAAGAATATCCTGACCGTCTGCTAGTTCAGCCCGCTCACACGAGAGTTGAAGCATTTCAGATTCTGAGCCATCTAGAGTAGTCTCTTTTTCAGGCCAGTAACCACTGCTGTATTTGAGATGTCCTCCCAGTGCCATCTTGAAGAACTCTGGGGGCAGTTCATAATGTTGTTCATTTGCCTTTTCTGGGACCAGTGCAATGGGACTTTGCCGTAATTCAGCAATCCATTTTTGCTTTCGGATCTGAGCCAGAGCTTCTGTGGGCTCGGTGACTTCATCCAGAGTGTTCTGCAAACGGGCTCGAATCCCCATCCGAATTAAAAAATCTGGGATGAAACCTCTTTCAGCAAGTGCGACTTCTATCATAATAGCTACCTCCCTATCTCTTTTCAAAGCTGAGCTGGACATTACCAATGTGTTTTTCAAGAAAACCAGCCTCGCAGTAAGTAAGGTAGTAGCGCCACAAGCGGATAAATTGATCTGAGAAACCTAAGGCTTTGACCTCAGGCAACACCCGCTCGAATTCTGATCTCCAGCGCTGTAAGGTCGTGGCATAGTGCAGGCCAATTTCAGAAAGTTGTAGTGGACGTAGCGACGTTTCTTTACCGATTGTATCCATGAGATAGCTCACTGAGACCAGGTTACCTCCAGGAAAGATGTACTTTTTGATAAAATCAACAGAGTTACGATACGCTTTATAATGTTGATCGTTAATGGTTATCCCTTGAATAGCCACTCGGCCACCTACCTTAAGGAGGCGATTGATTGCCCTCATATAATCCGGGATAAACTTATGCCCTACGGCTTCTATCATTTCAATTGATATGATTTTGTCAAACTCACCTGTCAAATATCTATAATCCTGTTTGACGACCCTTATCTGATCTTCCAATCCAGCCGCTTTTATCCTCTCCGCGGCCAGATCATACTGTTTATCAGAAATCGTCGTGGTTGTGATTTGACAACCATATTTTTTTGCAGCATGAATTGACAAACTGCCCCAACCCGTACCAATCTCCAGCAAGTGATCTGTTTCCTGCAAATCCAGGTATTGGCACATCCTATCCAGTTTTTCGATGGAGGCTTCTTCCATGGTGGCCTCTGGTGTATTGAAAACGCCAGCTGAATAAGTCATGGTTGGATCCAGCCAAAGCTGGTAAAACTCATTGCTCAAATCGTAGTGGGCTACAATATTGCGCTTGCTCCCCTCGACAGTATTCCGTGTCAATCCAAAGGAAATTCGATCCCTCAGGCGGGAAATCCATGCTACAGTTTGTTCCAACTCACTCATCTCACTTTGATTCATGAGAAAGATGCGAAACAGAGTCGTGAGGTCATCACACTCCCAGTCACCTCTGATGTATGCTTCTGAGGCGCCAAGACTACCGCCAAACACAACTGCCGAATAGAATGCTTTGTCTTTAACAATAACACTCACTCGAAGAGATGATTCTGGATCACCAAATTCGTGGTCTGTGCCGTTTTCAACAAGATGGATATATCCATTTTTCATCTTGGAAAAGCTTTTAAGCATCAAGCTTCGATAAAATTTATAATTGAGGCTCAGACCTCGCCCTAATCGTTGGGGCTCCACCTGTGCGGCAACGGATATGTTTTGGGTATTCACTTATACCTCCTTATTTAGGGTAGATTTCAGTCCACCAGGATGTGGATGGAAAGTGGCGCCTTTTAATTTCAGCAATAGCGCCTGCCAGTAGATTCCCCATACGACCTTAAAGGTCACCAGGGGAAATTTGATCAACTGTGTCAGCAATCCGAATTGAGTGAATTCATTTTGCTTCATTTGTAAAGTGGCAACAAATTTTTTCTTGTTCTCTGGCTGCTGATTTTTGATGGTGATAAAAAGTTTTTCATCTGGGACGCCAAATCGCATATCATACTGATAATCCAGGCTCATAAATGGGGAAACATGGAAGTCCTTATCAATAACGTATTGATAGCGATGTGGTTCTGATGACAAGTTCAACTCAGGCGGTAGAATGTAGGCGTGGCGTTCTTTCCAAGGTGTGTTGGTTATTTCCATGACGATGGTTTCCACCTGGGTATCATTTTGATCAAAGCAATAGTAGAAGGTTACGGGGTTAAAGACGTATCCCATTAGTCTTAATTGGGTAAGCATGCGAATAGGCCCCGTGGGACGCTTACCTGTCTCTTCAGCCACTCGGTGCCGTATGCTGGTATCTAAGTCAATCTTGGGATCTCCGAAATAATCACTGCGTCTAAATTCAACCAGGGCCTTATGCCGAGCGCTATAGATCCAGGAATCACGTACGATGGTGTCAACCTCACTGAGATCCAGGTATACCATAAAGAGTTTATATCTAAAGTCATGGATAAATGGTTTGTATCGTTTGTGCCTAACTTGACCTGTATACAGTTTGCTATTCATCACTGGGTTCCACGGATGCTGGTGTCCATGCCTTGAATCACATCCAGAGCACTCACCACACCGTCTTCATGGAAACCATTGCCCCAGTAAGCGCCACAATACCAGATGCGATCCACACCATTGATGGTATGTTTCTCTTTCTGAGCGGCAAGACCCTCTGCAGTGAAAAGGGGGTGATGATAACGAATCACCTTATGGATCTTTGCAGGATCTATCTGATCTTGTTTATTGAGGGTGACGTTTATGACTTCCCTGGTATCCAACGACTGGAGAATGTTCATATTATAAGTGAGAGCAACCGAGGGTGTATCATGGGCTGAGAGATGATAGTTCCAACTGGCCCAGGCCAGTTTTCTTTTTGGAAGTAAGGAGGCATCGGTATGCAGAATGGCGGTATTCTCCTGGTAGGGAATCGCTCCCAGCAACTTCACTTCTTTTTTGTTGGGATTCTCCAACATTGCTAGTGCCTGATCACTATGGGTGGCAATAATTACTTCATGGAACTCTTCGCTAGACCCATCTTCGAAATGCAGCTTGATTTTTTCAGATTGGCGTTCAATGCGCTTTACCCCTGTGTTCAGATGAATACGATCTTCAAAACCCTGGATCAACTTCTTTACATACTCTCGCGAACCACCTTTAATCGTTCTCCATTGGGGTCGGTTTTTAAGATCAAGCAATCCATGGTTCTGGAAAAAATTGATAAATGCTCTTGCAGGAAACCCCAGCATATCTTCTGGAGCAGTTGACCAAATGGAGGCTCCCATGGGAATCAGAAATTTGTCAATGAAGCCCTGGTGATATTTATTTTCTCTGAGATAAGCTCCCAATGTGGTGGTGTGATCATCACTATTTAAAAAAGCACGAGCTTGCTTGTTAAATCTCAGGATTTCTCCGATCATTTTATAAAAGCCTGGATTCAGCAGATTGCTCCGCTGAGCAAAGAGTTTATTAAGGCTCCCACCGTTATACTCCAAGCCACTTAATTCATCTTTTACACTAAAGCTCATTTCGGTGGGTTGAGTATCTACACCCAGTGTTTGCATAAGATTGATGAAATTGGGATATGTACGGTCATTGTGAACAATAAAACCGGTGTCAACGGCCAGGTTTTTACCACCAATTTGTACATCTATGGTATTGGTATGACCCCCAATGTAGCTGCCTTGCTCATACATTTGGATTGAGTAGCGATTTTGTAAATAATAGGCTGCAGTGAGGCCAGAGATCCCGCTACCAATAATTGCTATATTTTTTTTCGGGTTGATACGGCCTCCTCTTTTATGTGCAGTTTTCATTCCCACGGGCATAATAAGACAAATATGCTCACATTCAAGATAAAATGCGCGTTATGCGCGTTTTATTTTCTAGTGATTTAGCCCCTTGGTTCCTCTGCACGGGAAGAGAAAACCTGCAGAGGAACCGTTACCGCTGTCGAGCTTGAATATAATGGGAAGGAATATCTCATCGTCCGTCAGATGATATCCTGGCAATTTTGAAATTATATTGATTAGAATACTAAAAGCAGGAGGGGAGCCATTGTGCTCCCTTTTCTGTTTTTGGTTTTGCTTAAAACTCGCGGAGATTCATCAAGGGATTTTATCTAGCACATTCTGGAGATACTGATATTTCATCTATCCGCCCTTCAGAAAGGCACGAGTTACTTTACGCCAATTAGGATTTATGATAGGACCCAATCGATTTTAGCTGCCCAACTCCACCTGGCTTCATTCAATTAGAGGCTGAATACTTCTGTTGTGTTTGCGTGGATGGATACTTCCTGAATCATTGGGATTATTAAATATTTCAGGATTCAATAAGAGGTCTTATCAGCTCCTGAAATTTATCCAGAGTTGTGCCCACCATTTCATCATTGGTATCAGGTAGAGCCGTCATAATAATGACCAACTCCTGATCAGGTTTTATGAATATAAAATTTCCACCATGACCCCAGGCCGCAAAGGCATTCCATTCAGGGATGAGCCACCAATAATGGCCATACTCCCAGCCATTCTCCTCACCCCAATCACCCATATCAGTTTGCAGGCTGGTTGATTGAGCAATCCAGGTTGAATCAACCACTTGAATGCCATTCCACTTGCCATTATCTAAAACGAGTTGACCAATTTTAGCTAGATCACGGGGGCGCACATGGACGCCGTGTCCTCCCATACTGGTACCAGTTGGATCTGAATCCCAGTAGTAGTCAGAGATTCCAAGTGGGCTAAAAAGCCTTTGGACAGCCCAATCTTCCAGGGATTTGCCAGTGACATATCCAATGGTATAGCTTAACAGATGGGGATCACAATCACGGTAATAGAAGCTTTCACCAGGTTGGTCATAGAGGTCTTTATTAAGGATATATCTGATGGGATCCTCTGGCTTGCCAACATAGATTTCCATGGAAAAGTCATCGTTGTCAAAATTAAGTCCTGACTTCATGGTCATAAGATGACGAAGTGTAATATTCTTTTTGTCATCATTGGCAGGAAATTTATCATGGGGAATGAGGTTGTATAGCTTCTGATCCAATGAGTCCAGATATCCCTCTGAGAATACTATGCCTGTTATGAGGGAGTTTATACTTTTGGTGGCTGATTGAACATGTCCATATCGATCTCTATCGGCTGGATCACGGACATAGCTTTCAAAGACCAAGTGTCCTTCCTTAATGATCAGCAAACTTTTGGCATTAAAAAATTCATCTTCAGAAATAATGTGAGCATTGATTTCTTCCAGGACACTTGCAGATATTCCAAATGAATCAGGCGAAGTGACCTCCCAGCCATCAGACAATTGCTCCGGCACATAATCTGAATTGATTTTAAAGGAGTCATCTGGAACGCAGGATGAAACTATCAGCAAAAGGCTTAACAGGAGAATTTGTCTCATCACCAGCTCCGAAATTTCCGTGCATATCTCAATGAAGTGCTTATTGCCCATGCATCCTTTGGAATAGCAGCATGATCATACTCAAACTCCAATATCCAACTTGATTTTGGTGTTGATGAGTATTCACCACTAATTCTCACGCTTTGATAGTCCGCCCAAGAAACAGATTTGTACTGCCGTTTGGCTTCAGTGCTTTGGAATCCCCAATAGGCTAAACCTGGGTCCTGCTTGTTGTGTCGATAAACAGGTGGCCTGGAAGTTTGAGTGAATAGAGGAATTTCCAGATGTAGTGTGATGTCTCGCTTTGATGCAGCAGGGCTTGTCCACTCCATAGCCACTGCAGCACTTCTAATAGTAAACCAGTAGAGGTGGGCATCATCCCAAAAGAAGGGGAAAAAATTATTGATTTTATATGGCAATGCCAGACCCGCCTTGAAATTGCCCCGGTTTTCACATAGGTGAATTGTTTTTAGCAAGCTTGGGTTTGCATCCACGGAGAACGCTATTCCCAGATGGGAAAATCTATTAAAGAGGATATCAAACTTGTAGCTAAAGGACATATCTAATTGCCAGTCCCCTTGCAGGCGTTGGAAAGAGCTTCCAACAATCACTCCTGGCCCGTGAAAACCCAGGGGCACAATCAGGTCATCCCTGAAGGAAGCCAACTCGAGACCAATGTTCCAGTCCAGGGTGTTGACCTTAGTCGAGGTCCTATCCTCTGATAAAGCGAAGCCACTCAGAATAAGAGCGATAGATATGTATGTAATGAATCGGCGTAAAAAGATTTTATTCACCCCTCTATTATACCAAACAAACTATTGCAACTCTCAATTATGTTCAATAACATTAATTCTATATCTTTCCGTAAATAACAGGAGTGTGGATCATGGCAAAAATAAGAAATGGCAATATTGATTGGAAAAAATATACCTACGAGATGATCTCTATCATTATCGGTGTCCTCATCGCTTTAGGCGTGGATGAATGGAACGAAGATCGTCAAAATCAGGAGCGGGCAAATACCGCCCTCGTCAATATTCAGAATGAAGTCAGAAGAAATTTGAATATCCTGGAGGTTTTGCATCCCAGGAATATGGAAGCCTTTACCATGGTTCAAACAGAATCAACTGAAGATGATAGTGCAACCATAGCTCCAGGGCTACAATTACAGGATGTTGCCTGGAACACATTTATGAGCAACGGCATCTCCGTGTATGTTGAATATGATGAGTTGTACCAGGTTGCCGAGCTTTATTCAATTCAACAGATATATAAGGATTTTGCACACCAGTTCGTAGAGCAGGTTATGGCTACCAGGAGCATGTCCATCGTAAATGGGAATCCCCTCAGTGAAAGTGAAATCATAGGTTCAAACTTGGAGTTACTGACCTTACTCCTTGGAGTGGAAGAACAGTTGCAGAATCATCTCTCTGAGTATCTAGATGAACAATCAGGCGAGCCTTCTACTTGAACGGGAGATGATAAATGCAGGAGTCAGGCTGTTTCTCTGACGTAAGTAGAGACCCCACCCTGGAGATTAATCAAATTCTCAAAACCATGTTGGGACTGGAGGTATTCAATAACCTTTTTTGATCGAACTGCATGTTGGCAGATCACGATAAGATCTTCAGTCCTTGGGATCATTTCAATAGCTTGAGGCAGGTGATTCATTGGAATGTTGATTACGTTTTCACCCCTGATCATAGGTGTTTCCCAGATCTCACGAACATCAAGGATCTTCATGTCTCCACTTTCATATATGCTAATGAATTGCTGTAACGAAATTTCTTTAATCATGCTCTACCGACCCCGCTTTGTATAATTGTTCTGCATCTTTCTTTCCTGTTTTGCCCACTCATCAATCTTAACATTAAAATATCCCAAGAGATAATCTTGTGCAATGTGATTTATATTGTCATGTTTATGCCTTGTGGACATGTCACACCTCCATAGATTCAGCGGTTTAAAAATTTATCTCACCTCGAAATGGAAATATTTTTGAATATAAGGGTAATTGATCGGTGAGGTCTGGTTATTGGTGATTAGACTTACACAATTTTCTCAACCTAATTGAAAGGATTATTATGGAAAAAGGTATGATAAAAGTAAGTGTCCTGTATGCAAATGGAGATGGAAAAACC
>JABMOS010000154.1 GCA_013203185.1 Fidelibacterota bacterium
TCTGTTCGAATATCTGTCATATTCTTGTCTTTCCTTTAGGACTGAATCAGTGCTTGTCTGATACGTGCTAGTTTGCTGGAGAGAGAGGCATCCAAAATAGTATTGCCAACTCGTAATGTTAAACCACCCAGAATATCCTGATTTATTTCTGCAGTAAAATCAGCTTTCGAGGATGTGACTGATTGGACAGCCTTGTGAATGCCTTCAACTGTGGCATCCGATAATTTGCTGGTGCTTACTGCATGCACTTTTACCTGATCGCTGCGAGTATAAAATGCAGATTCCAGGTTATGCATGATCATGCCCAACAATTTCATATCTCGCTCATGACCCAATTGGGCAATAAATGCCTGATTGATTGGGTGCAGTTCAGGATAGACTTTATCAAGCAGTTGAATTTTGGTGGTGGCTTCAACTTTGGTAGAAGCTAAAAATGCCTTCAATGCCGGTTCGCGTCTATACCTACTGTAAAAAGCTTTCATTGAGCGATAGACTTGCTCAAGTGCGTCCTTTTTCTCAGCAATATTTAATAACAGGTTGGCATACTGGCGACTTTTTGCTGACGTGCGCATCAATTCTTTCCGTAATCCTTGAGAGCATCATCAATGAGACGCTCGTTGTCTTCCAGAGTAAGTGATTTCGAGATAATTTTTCCTGCGGCAGCAAGTGAGATATCCACGATCTGATTCCGAATTTCTGCAATCGCTTTATCACGTTCTGCAACAATCTGCACTTCAGCCTGTTTGAGAATCCCGGCTGATTTCTCCTGCGCTTCATTGAGAATGTCAGCTTTCATCAGCTCAGCAGTTTCTTTGCCTGCGGCCACAATATTTTGGGCTTCCTGTCGAGCTTTGGCAACCATCGCTTCATATTCAATCGCAATTTTATCAGCTTCTTTACGAGCTTCTTCAGCTTCTTCAAGTGATTCACGAATGAAATTTTCGCGATTTTCCAAGGCCTTGATCATGGGCTTCCAGGCTTTGGCACCCAAGATCACCAACACAGCAATGAAGGTGATCCAGGTCCAAATCATTAAGCCAGTGTCAAACCGTAGCAGGTTTTCCATAGTTCCTCCGAAGGAGAGTTTTCAGGCTTTCTTATTTCAGAGCGATGAGGAGAGCTACAACCTCACCAATAATTGCAACACCTTCAAGCAGGAAGAGTGGCAAGTTTACAGCACCAGTAATACTGGCAGCAGCTTCAGGCTGACGAGCAATACCTGCAGCAGCGGCTGCGGCCAATTTTCCAATTCCGAGGCCAGCACCAATAACAATCATACCTGCACCAATTGCAGCACCTAGATAGGCAAATTCCATTTTAAAACTCCTTGTTGTGTGTTTCTATCGTAGCCACCTCATTGCCGCATACATGTCTCATATCCCTGAACTGAGTAAGCGCATTTTGAGCAGAGCTGATAGAAGGTTTATATTTTTCGTTGTAAAAGATCAATACTATTAATGATGTGGGTGAATTGACTGGCCAATAAACACGGACGAAAGCAACGTGAAAACATAGGCCTGAACAATACTCACGATAATCTCTAAAAAGGTAATACCTACATTCAAGGCAACTGATGCAACGCCAACATAGGCATTGTGAAGTAGAAATATGGGGGCAAAAATCGCCAACATGGCGATATGTCCTGCTGTCATGTTGGCAGCCAGTCGCATGGTTAATGCAAAAGGTCTCACAAACATACTAAGGATCTCAATAGGAATGAGAATGATATACACCGCTTTGGGCAGCCCACCAGGGACCAGATTTTTCCAGTGTTTGAAAAACCCATGCTCCAAAATTCCTGCCATGATAATGGCAAAAAAAGTAATCAGGGCTAAGGCTGCAGTCACATTGATATTGCCAGTGGCTGTCGTTCCACCATGCCCATGATTGATATAATTGAAGAAAGGCATGAGACCCAGGAAGTTCATGGTAAGTATAAGAAAGAAAAAGGACATCACTAGAGGTCCCCATTTCAATACATGATTCTTTCCAACCGTGGGAATGAGAATACCGGTTCGGACAAAGTCCACGACATACTCAAATGCATTTGAAAACCCACTGGGGACGTGACGATCTTCTTTGCGATATCGACGGGTTGCAAATAGAGCGGCAGAAACGAGTAACCCAGCTGCAATCCAGAGCATTATAACATGTTTGGTGATTGAAAGATCAACACCAAAAAGTTCTAAATGAATCATCACATCGCTATTTGCGACATGCTCAATGATTTTATCCCCAATGTTGTTACTGGTTCCGTGGCCTGGTGCAGCCATCAAGAATTCTCCCCTGTTTTTTGTGTGCTTCTTGCCATAAAAAGCGGCCAATAATATGCTTCGACCCCATGCCACGCAAGAAAGTTTATAACTAATGTTACAATAAATGTCACGTTATCAAGGGTCCCTGCTTTCACCAGAATAGCGGCCCATATCCCCAGCAGAACAACTTTAAAGAAAAAGCCAATAATATTTATTTTTTGAAGGTTTTGAGCGTCATTTGTTTTTGAATATTCTGCCCACAGTAAAAGTGCGCCACTTATCAGGATGGGAAGAATGGCTCCTGCCAGGATAGAACTCACCAAATCAAGGCGACCAACAAACAGGAGAGCCAGGACAGCTAAACCATTTAAAATCAGGGCTGAAAGCCCCAATATTTGCCAGGCTCTCATTGATCTCCATCTTTCATATACAGGGCCTTATAAAGCTCGTACATTCCTATAACAACGCCTAATAGTGCTCCGGTGAGGACCCCATACTGAGGCCAGCCCATTTTTTGATCGATAAAATACCCCATAGCACCGAGACCTAAAACACTACCAGTCATGGTGGAGGCAGCTGCCATATACTTGCCGGAGCCGTCAGGTTTCAAGTGCTTCTATATCTCTTCGCCGAGGGCTTCAAATTCGTCTGATGTGGATGTTTCAGGAACCATGGAACTCCGACCATGAAATACTGCCCCGTCTTCAATGATGAGTCTGGTAGCGATCACATCGCCTTTAAGTCGTCCAGCTTTCCCCAGGGCAACTTTTCCCTTCACTTCAATATTACCACCTACAATGCCACCAATGATTGCGTATTCCCCTTTAATGCCACCTTTAACAACTCCAGATTCAGAGACAGTAACAAATCCGCTGGCTTCGATACTACCATCAACTGTACCGTTAATATGTGCACTCCCATTGATATTCATATCTCCCGAAATATGTGTCCCACGGCCAACAATAGTTTCTATCCGATGTATGCGATTTGCCATTTTAGTATTCCTTCTCGACAGCTGGGGCACTTGTTTCGTTCAGCTCGGTAATAAATGTTACAGGATCTAAGGGTACACCCTCGTACCAGATCTCAAAGTGAAGATGAGCACCATCCGATATACCTGTATTGCCCATGATAGCAATGGGTTCTGCCCGATCCACAACCTGTCGCTGTGTCACCAAATTTTGTTCGTTGTGACCATATACTGTGAGATAGCCATTGCCATGATCAATAATAATTGTATTCCCAAAACGATAGGTCCAATCTGAGAAGATGACATACCCTCGACCGGCAGCCTTCACAACTCTGTCCTCAATAGAGGATAGATCTAGTCCAAGGTGGTCCTGGCTAAAAAGCCCTTCCCTAACTTGAAATCCAGCATTTACAAAGCCCTTGATGGGCAAGTATGTGGGCAAATCATCTAAAAGACCCATGGTTTCAAAGGGAGAGAGCTCCCAATTGTCCTCGAAGGCTGTGCTATCCCCAGCATCTGCACTCAAATTATAATGGCTACCCAGTGTGCTTTCAATAAAGTGATTGATCTCTTCTATGCGCTTGGCATTTTTCATTAAACCAGCCACTTCCTGTCGCTCACTTAGCAGGTAATCATTCTCACGTTTTATGTCCCGATATTCCATTGCTTTGGGGAGGTAATAAGTTGAAAAAAGAATGATAGCACCAAGGACCACAATGATGAGCAATTTAAGGATATTGACTGTAACTGCAGTGATGGAATAGGTTCTGCCGTTGGTTTCGTTATCCGGTAGGATGAGAATGGTATATTTTTCGTGTTTCATGATTTCCTGTTTCTACTAATTCCTGTTGGGAAAATTGTTCCGAATGCAGATATTATTTTTTCAGGGACTCGAAGAGTTCCAGCAACCGTTCCAAGTCTTCATCACCAAAATATTCAACTTCAATGATCCCCTTTTTGGGCCCGGCTTTTATTTGTACCCGGGTCCCTAGAACTGTCATGATGGCTTCTTCACTCCGAGTTAAAAAAACTGACTTCTTAGGCGGTGTTTTCTTCTTTTTCGCTGAAACAGGCGTTTTTTCTTTGAGCTTCTTAACATAATTTTCGGTTTCGCGAACACTCATGTTGTTCCTGCGAACCTGCTGAAAAATGTGGATCATTTCCTTTTCTGATTCCAGCCCCAGTAGTGCTCGGGCATGGCCTGCAGAAATAACAAGGTTTTTCAAAGCAACCTTTATTTCTGTGGGCAACTTCAAGAGTCGCATGGCATTGGTTACTGCTGCCCGACTCTTGCCAATGTTTCGAGCTATTTCTTCATGTGACAGCCTGTACTTATCAGACAGAAGTGAGTAGGCTTCAGCTTCTTCAAGGGGATTCAGATTATCCCTCTGTAAATTTTCGATGAGAGCCAATTCCATCATATCAACATCTTTGTCAACGACCAGAATGTGAATTGGAATGGTTTCCAGTCCCAACTCCTGACAAGCCCTGAGACGCCTTTCACCAGCAATGAGTTCATACTCACCATTGACTTCACGTACGGTAATTGGTTGAATCAAACCTTTGGATTTAATTGAGGCCTTCAGGTCCTCAAAAGCCTGGACTGCTTTTTCTGAGGTAAAATCTTTTCTGGGTTGAAAAGGATTGGGGCGAACATCGTTGGGAGATACTGTATGCGCCGAAAGCGAGGACTCGTCAGGAGCACCTAATGAATCAAGGATGGCATCCAGCCCACGTCCCAGTCTTTTAGGAACTTCAGGCATTTTCAAGCACCTCTTCTACAAGATTCATGTAGTTGGCCGCACCTACAGAATTTGCATCATACAACATGATGGGTTTTCCATAACTCGGTGACTCACTGAGGCGAACATTCCTGTTGATGTAAGTCTTGTAAACGCGTTCCTTAAAATAGGTTTTTACTTCTTCCACAACCTGTTTGCTCAAATTCAGGCGACTATCATACATGGTCATCAATACACCCTCAATAACCAGTGCCTTGTTGATGGTTTTCTGAACACGGCGAACTGTATTCAACAACTGACCCAGACCTTCAAGGGCATAGTATTCACACTGAATTGGTATAAGAATTGAGTGGGCAGCTGTCAAAGCGTTTAGAGTGAGCAGACCTAGCGAAGGCGGACAATCAATAATAATGAAATCATAATTGTCTTCAATTTCTGCTACTGCTTCTTTCAGGATGCGCTCCCTGGCCATGGCCGATACCAGTTCCACTTCTGCTCCTACCAGCGATGGGCTGGAAGGCACCAGATCAAGAAATGGCAATTCACACTTGTGCATGATGTCAGGAATAGTAGCCTGACCAAGCAACACTTGGTAGATACTCTTACCATCCACCCGCACGGGGTGTCCAAGGCCAGCTGTGGAGTTTGACTGGGGGTCCAAATCTATGAGCAGGGTCTTTTTCTCAGTTACAGCCAAACCTGCAGCCAGGTTGACTGATGTCGTCGTTTTCCCCACGCCCCCCTTTTGATTCACGATGGCTATTATTTTTGCCATAAGATATTGTTTTTTAAAGACCTTTGCTAATTATGTTCAGGCTTTGAATATAGTTGACCTCTATCCCAAATACAATAGGGTAGCTGAGTGTTACTGACCATTGGAAAACCTCGAGCGTAATAATTCTGGTAAAGAAACTGATGAAATAATGACTATAGCGCCTAGCAATGCAGAACTGGTTAATTCTTCACCTAACAATACCCGCCCCAGGACACTGGCCCAAACAGGCATAAGAAAGGTTGTATAGCTCATTTTTACAATAGTAACACGATTGACCAACCAAAAATATATGGTGAACCCGATGGCTGACCCAAAAATCGCGAGGTAAGTTGTGGCGGCAATTGTTAATGTATTTAACTCTACATCACTCCAGGATTCAGTCACTGAGCCGGTGATTAATAATAGCGTGGCTCCAATCAGCATGGCAGAAGCATTTGCTACCACAGGATCCAGATTCTCACCATCTCGTTTATATAGAACATTTGGGTAGGCTGTAGCAAAGATTGATACCAGGATCATGAGCATCCCTGTAGCCACCTGAGGATCGAAGGAAGCTCCCCTTAGATCGAAGATGAGGAGTGTGCCAACTATTGATCCCACCAGACTGAATATGCTGGCGGCATTAATTTTTTCATTTTTCAGCATTCTATGAGCGAATATGGCAATCATGACAGGCAGGGTTGCCCAGAGGATAGACGTAACATTGCTGTTCACATATTGCATTCCCCAATATGTGAGTCCATAGCCAAAGAAGAAATTTCCCAGACCCAGAGCCAGGATAAGGTTACGATATTTGCCATGAGGCAAAATGGCTTTTTTGCGCATTTTTTGAAATAACACAAGGGCAATACCTGCAATAAAAAATCGGATTGATGCCATGAGAAATGGGGTATCCCCCACACTCACTTTAATACCAATCCAGGTACTCCCCCAAATCAGGATTAATGCCGCATATAATACAGGAATTATGTAAGACTTTGTTTTCACGCGGTGAAATTAGTTTGGTTCTGCCTTTTGACTATTCAATTGTTTCATTCACAATGAATTAAAGCCTCGTTCTCAAAAGAGTTAATTCGTATTTCCAGAAGTGGGAAATCAGTCCTTTAGATTATGAATCTCACCCTTATAGGTCTATAAATAACTTGTTAGATTCAGGTATTTCTCAAAGAATAATTCAAGAAATTTGTGGGGTTCTCGCTCATACGAAGGTTGCTTCAAAACAACCCCATTTGCTTCAATTCCTTGTAAACAGGGACTTGTGTGACTTTTGCAAGTATTACATGCCATTATTAACTTCTTTCAATAAACACTACTAACACTATTTGCTGTTAATAATTCTCACTCATTTCGGCATGTATATCGCAAAGCTATATTTTGAAATATAGATTTGATATGAATGCAACTGACATAAAAGAACGCCTCTCAGACAAAACCAGACCAGTTTTCGCTATTGGAATTGCTGCCGACCTGGTAGGCGTCTCAGTTCACACCTTAAGAATGTACGAGACGGAAGGTCTCATCATTCCCCAGCGCACAAAATCCAAACGTCGTCTCTATTCCCAGGCAGATATTGAAAGACTTCAATGCATCCGGGTTATGATCGAAGATCGTGGATTCAATCTGGCCGGGATAAAAGGGATGATGTCCATGGCTCCCTGTTGGGAGATCAAGGGTTGCAGCGAATCTGATCGTGCCACATGTGATGCATACAAGACATCACTAGAGCCATGTTGGTTGGTCAAATCGAAAGCTTCTGCCTGTCAGGACGAAGTATGTTCTGAATGTGCTGTTTATCGAGATGTAACAACTTGCCATAACATGAAATCCTATTTACAAGAACATTGGAAGAACGCATGAGTACTAGCATGAATCGCCGCGATTTTATAAAGATCGCCGGTGTGGGCGCCGGAAGCCTAGCTTTCGCAACACCCCTATTTGATTTCTCCACCGGAGAAATATTAGCTCCTGATACAGTTCCTGGCATGTACGCCAAAAGAACACCTACATATTGTGAGATCTGTTTCTGGAAGTGTGCAGGTTGGGTACATACCAATGAAGAAGGGAAGATCTGGAAAGTAACAGGTCACGAAGACGATCCTCATTCCAATGGCCGCCTATGTCCCCGTGGTACCGGTGGTGTCGGTATGTACAACGATGAAGATCGCTTAAAAACACCCCTCATCAGGACAGAAGTAAATGGTGTCCAAACCTTTCGCGAAGCAAGCTGGGATGAAGCATTCACCTATATAGCTGATAAGCTAAAAATAGTTGCTGAAGAACATGGCCCAGAGTGTACCGCCCTCTTTTCTCATGGTTCAGGTGGGCATTATTTGGGAGATTTGTTAAACGCTTTTGGCTCCAATAGCATTACAGCTCCTTCATATGCTCAATGTCGAGGACCCCGTGAAGTTGGTTTCTTCGCCACCTATGGCGAGGGTGTTGGGTCCCCGGAACGGGTTGATATCAGGGATACCCGCTGTCTGGTTCTCATTGGTTCTCATTTTGGTGAAAACATGCACAATGGACCGGTTCAGGAAATCTCTCAGGCGACAGCTAAAGGGGCCTCGATTATTACTGTAGATCCGCGCTTTTCCACTGTCGCCAGTAAATCCAAATTCTGGTTACCCATAAAACCGGCCACGGATATGGCACTCCTGCTTGCCTGGATGCATGTTATCATCAACGAAAACTTATATGATAAAGAGTACGTAGAGAAATACACCTATGGCTTTGATGATCTGAAAGCCCATGTCGCCACCCATACACCGGAGTGGGCATATGGTCTCACAACAATTAAGCCAGAAACTATCAGAGAGACGGCTCGTGAAATGGCCAACGCCAGTCCAAGAGTTATTATCCATCCGGGGCGCCATGTCACATGGTATGGTGATGATACTCAGCGCCTTAGAGCAGTGGCCATGCTCAATGCCTTATTGGGTTCCTGGGGTCGCAGGGGAGGCTTCTACAACCCTGAAAAAGTTAGTTTTAAGACCTACCCTCACCCGCATTTTCCCACCCCAAAACGCACCTGGAAAGATGCCCATCCAGGAAAGTTCAAACTGGCCAGCCTGGCTTTAGCTTCTGGAATATGCGATGCTACAATTCCAACCTCTGAAAGAGATTGCTCATTTAAAGCCTGGATAGTGAACGGAACCAACCTGATTCACACCTTGCCAAATCAGGCAAACACCTTGAAGGCGATTCAAGCATTGGATCTCCTGGTGGTAATCGATACCATGCCAATGGAAATCACCGGCTATGCTGATGTAATTTTGCCTGAATGTACCTATCTGGAACGTTATGATGACATTCGCGTCAGTGCCCATCGCGAACCAACCCTTGCCTTGCGTATGCCCGCAGCCGAACCAAAATATAATACCAAACCAGCCTGGTGGATTGCCAAGAATCTGGCTGAAAAAATGGGCTTGGGAGCATTTTTTCCCTGGAAAGATATTGAGGAGAAGTTGGATTGGGAGTTGAAGCAGGTTGGATCTTCACTTGAAGAAATGCAGCGTATTGGTGTCAAGAAAATGAAACGCTCCTATGATGACCTCTACCCCATGGAAAATCTTGAAGATTTTGAGTTTAATACCAATACTGGTAAAATCGAGCTCTACTCTACCGCAATGGCAGATGAAGGGTACGATCCCCTGCCAAAATATAAAGCACATGAAGAGCCACCTTCAGGCTACTATCGTCTCATTTATGGTCGCGCTCCCATGCATACCTTCAGTCGTACTGCCAACAATCCAAATCTAACTGATCTCATGGATGAGAATAGTGTTTGGGTTAATCCCAAAATTGCCAAAGAATGGGGCTTGAAGAATGATCAATACCTGTGGCTAGAAAACCAGGATGGCGTGGTCAGCAAGACTCCCATCAAAGTGCGCATCACTGAACGTATCCGTTTTGATAGTGTATACATGGTCCACGGTTTTGGGCACACCAATAAAAAGTTAACCCGGGCATTTGGGCGGGGAGCCAGTGATGCTGATTTGATCACCCGCGTCCACATTGATCCAGAAATGGGCGGTACGGGTATGAGGGGTAATTTCGTAACCTTCCGTTTTGAAGCTGGTGAGGAGGTGTCCTCATGAGATATGCCATGGCTGTAGACACACTAAAATGTGTGGGCTGTAGTGACTGTGTTGTGGCCTGCCAGACAGAGAATAATGTTCCCATTGGACACTGTCGTGATTGGATTGTCGAAAAGACGACAGGTACATATCCCAAGTTACAATTGGAAATTCGTTCTGAGCGCTGCAATCACTGCGCGAATGCTCCCTGTGTGCGAACCTGTCCCACAGAAGCAAGTCATTATGCCCAAGGTGGTATTGTTCTGGTTGAAGAAAGCGAATGTATTGGTTGTAAGGCCTGCATCACATCATGTCCATACGATGCCCGCTTCATTCACCCCGAAGGCTATGTGGACAAATGCACATTCTGCATCCATCGGGTTGAAAAAGGCCAGGAACCAGCATGTGTGGCTGTCTGTCCCACACATTGCATGACCTTTGGTGATCTGGATGATCCCAATAGTGAAATATCCAGAGCTATGGCTACCAGAAAATGGAAATCACTCATTCCCGAAGCCGGGACTGACCCCAAAGTATTCTACCTGATATAGAGGTTATTATGATTGAAGAAATTATCACCAGTGGACGTATGAACCCCGAGATTGATCCGATCCTCCACGTATGGGGTTGGGAAATCCCCTTTTATCTCTTTTTGGGAGGAATTTCAGCGGGAATCTTGATATTCTCCGCCTATTTCACCCTGCGTGGACGACAAGATGAGTTGCCGGTGGCAGTAAAGTGGATGCCCATTGCAGTCCCATTCCTCATTGGGATTGGATTGATCGCCCTCCTGCTTGATCTTTCCCATGTTCTCTATGCGTGGCAATTATTTACCAATATTCGTTGGGAATCACCTATGTCCTGGGGTGCCTGGACCTTGCTGGTCATTACCCCCCTTTCCATGGCCTGGGTTGCAACCTGGCTGGAGGATATTTTCCCGAACTGGGACTGGAAATTTGATGAAGTAAAAGCAATGATTAACTGGCTTAAAAATCAACGACGCTACCTGGCGCAGATACTCATTCTCCTTTCGATTATTTTGGGTATGTACACAGGAATCCTCCTGTCGGCCTTCAACGCCAGACCATTCTGGAACACGAGTATTCTGGGACCCTTATTTCTGACCTCTGGATTATCAGCCAGCGCGGCTTTGGTTTCTTTCTTTTCGAAATCTGAAGTGGAGAAACGGCTGTTCACACGAATAGACATCATCCTGATCGGGATAGAATTGTTCATGATCGTCCATCTATTTATGGGGCATCTCGCTGGAACTCAAGTTCACATCCAGGCTGCTCAGATGTTCCTGGGTGGTGCTTTCACCGTTCCCTTCTGGATATTTGTTGTGGGCCTTGGACTGATTTTGCCTGTGATTCTGGAAATTTTGGAGCTCAAACATAAATTTGTCCCGGCAATCGTGCCAGTTGTACTGATTGTGGGTGGGAATCTAATGCTGCGCTTTATCGTTGTGAATGCCGGTCAAGCCAGCCGCTGGTTGTATTAAAGATTAAACATTATAAGGGTTATTGATGATGAAAACAAAGTACATGAATCCCTATCTGGCAGGTGTCCTGTTGGGATTGGTGCTCCTCATGGCATTTTTCTTTTCAGGCAGAGGTCTGGGGGCAAGTGGTGCAGTGAAGAGTGTGGTGGTTGCTGCAGTAGATGTCGTTGCTCCTGAGCATGCAGCCAACTCAGGCTTTTACAGCAAATATGTGGGTGAGGGGAAATCACCTATGAAAGCCTGGTTGGTTTTCGAGATGATCGGAGTATTGGTCGGGGGCTTTCTGTCTGGAGCCTTCTCTGGGCGACTAAAATGGAAAGTGGAGCACTTCCCGGGCATTACAGCAAATCGTAGACTCGTTTTTGCAGGGATAGGTGGGATACTGTTTGGATTTGGTTCGCAACTGGGACGTGGCTGCACCAGTGGATCTGCATTGACAGGGATGGCTAGTTTATCTGTAGCAGGTTTCGTCTCTATGATGGCAATATTTGGAACTGCCTTTGCTCTGGCATATTTCCTTAGAAAAAATTGGATTTAGGAGTCTATCATGGGTCCTCTCGTACCTCAAGAAATTATTGGCGCTGACTGGAATTTTTTCATCGCCTTCGTGGTGGGAATCGGATTTGGTTTTGTTCTCGAACAGGCTGGATTCTCATCAAGTCGCAAATTGGCCGGTATGTTTTACGGCTATGATACGGTTGTACTAAAAGTGTTTTTTACTGCAGCCATTACTGCCATGCTGGGCTTGCTTTTCTTTAGTCTTTTTGGCTGGATTAATCTCAATCTCATATACGTAAACCCAACCTTTCTAGGGAGCGCTATTGCAGGAGGAGTTATCATGGGAGCAGGGTTCATCATTGGTGGTTTTTGCCCAGGGACCAGTGTCTGTGCAGCTGCTATTGGCAAAATTGACGCCATGGTTTTCGTTGGAGGAATCTTTTTAGGCATATTCATTTTTGCTGAGGGCTATCCCCTTCTCGAAGACTTTTATATGTCCGGCTCCATGGGACCGATAAAAGTATCTGATGTTCTGGGAATCTCCGGTGGCGTTATGGCTTTACTTGTTATCATAGCGGCTCTGGTCATGTTCAAACTGGGTGAATTGGCCGAGAAAAAATGGCCAAGAGAGGAGTATTAACATGACTATCAAAAATGTTATTTTTATTGGATTACTGCTTCTAGGAGTGGTCATAGCCATGGTGCCCGAGAATACAACCAAACCATATAAACTTACTGCTTCCCAAATGCTGGTTGAGGTACAGGGAGCCGCTGAGATGGTCACAGCAGATGAAGTTGCCCACTGGCTTATATCAAAAGATCCCAGTCTTCAGCTCATAGACGTCCGCACGCCTGATGAGTTTCAGAAATATCACCTGGAGGGCGCAATTAATATCCCCATCTCTGTGATCCTGAAGGATGATTATCGCGATTATCTTGATCAGGGAATTAAAATGAATGTTCTCTATTCCAACGGAACTCTGGCTTCCCATCAAGCCTGGATGATTTTACGTCAACTGGGTTTTGTGAATAATTATGTCATGCAGGGTGGCTTGAATTACTGGTTTGACACCATAATGAATCCTGAAGAGCCTTCTGCTACTTCACCAAATGAAGAGTTCGCTAAGTATGATTTTCGCAAGGCAGCCAGCGGTGTCTTTGGTGGGGGGGTTGATGCAGCCCTGACACCTCCAACCCAGACCTCAGCTGATAAGCCAAAGGTCATTAGAAGGGAAAAGAAAAAGGCACCCGCTGGCGGTTGCTAACAATTTAGGACGGGGTGGTAAACCTCTGTTTACCAATTACGACCGGGGCTGCAGTGATGCAGCCCTTCTTTTAATGACAACCTCCTAAAGATTTGAATCTAAAATCAGGATTGTATTTGTTGATTTCCATCCAATCACAATACCATAACTTCTAAAACACATATTGCCTTTCTCACTGATTTCTTCTACTTAGCGGACGCTTGTGACCATGACACTCACTATAAAGGATTTACCTCTATGCGACTTTTGCCAGCCCGATATATTGCAATTATCCTCATATTACTATTTTGCCAACTTGCCTCTGCCCAAAACCAGGTCGAGTTGATCACCGATAAATTTTTCCTCAAAGTTCAGCAAAACTCATTCTCTCAGAGCCAAAGAAGCAATGCCATGCAAATCTTGGGACTCCCCGGCGTCGCTGACATACTCACTGCTCAAAATACCCTCGATATTCTTCCTGCATTCGCCTCGTTTTCCATGGAAGACAATGATTCATATGGGCTAAGCAGAATTTTTGTAATCAACCTCTCAGAAAATGAGGATGTGCTTGCAGTGATTGATGGATTAAATGCACTCAGTGATGTTGAATATGCAGAGCCCATGTATATTCGTGAACTTTATGATACCCAATTCATACCCAATGATGCCTATTTTGGTCAATCCTGGCACCATCCTGTCGTAAATACCCCAGATGCCTGGGATATTGAAGCAGGGAGTGACACAGTGATTATTGCCATCGTTGACACCGGAGTAGATACAGATCATCCTGATCTCGTCAGCAATTTATGGATCAATCCAGGTGAGATAGCTGACAATGGTGTCGATGATGATCTCAATGGTAAAATAGATGATATTTATGGCTGGAACTTCACATCAGGAACGGTGGGAGATGCTGATGTCAACCATGAGTGGGGCTGGCACCCTTACAATGCTGAAGATCATGGAACCCACTGTGCAGGTATTGCTGCAGGTGTCACCAATAATCTGATTGGTATTGCAGGCGCCTCCCAGAACTCCAAGATCATGACCTGCAAAATTTTTCCATATCTTTCAGATGCTGCTGCAGCAAATGCAATTATTTATGCTGCAGACAATGGCGCACATGTAATAAGCAATAGTTGGGGTGGTGGCGGTGCTTCAGCTACCATCGGAAGTGCCATTCTCTATGCTCGTAACACCAAAGGAAGTGTTGTTCTGTTCGCTGCAGGCAATGATGGCAGCTCTAGCCCCCATTATCCAGGTGCTAGTGCAGGTGCAGTTTGTGTTGGCGCTACCAATAGCTCTGATAGTCGTGCAAGTTTTTCAAATTACGGTTCCTGGGTAGATATGTGCGCACCTGGCACCAATATCTGGAGTTGTACTGACCCTGCTAATCCGGCTCATAATAGCCAGTATCAAGCCTGGGATGGTACTTCCATGGCAACGCCTCTGGCAGCCGGTATAGCCGCACTCATTAAGTCTCAATTCCCATCTATTACTGTGGACGCCTTAGAAGCACGCCTCATTGATGGTGACGATGTGGGAAACCTCCAAATGGGGCTGCGTGTAAATGCATTAAAGGCGTTAACCTCCTTCAACGTGAGTCATACTGCTTTGTCAAATATTATTGATCCTACTGATCCAATAAACGTCAATGTTGAAACTTTTGCAGAAGAAAACACAGCCCTTTCTTTAACCCTGAACTACTCCATTTCCGGGAGTGAGTATTCAACTCTTGAAATGACGGAGGTATCACCAAATAATTGGAGCAGTGAAATTCCTACTCCTGAAAGTGGTTCCATTGTTGAATATTATATTCATGCATCTGATGGTGAGGGCAACATTGTATTCAATCCTCTAAGCGCTCCAGAGATTCCCTACTTTTTCCTCGTAGGGTCAGGTGGTTTCTTCCCAACCCTCGTCTATGAGGATGCTGAAACTGAACAAGGATGGTCACTGGGTATCTTCGGTGATGATGCCACCTCTGGATTATGGGTCCGAGATGAACCCATTGGCACCTTCGAAGGCACGATCCCAGTTCAACCTGAAGAAGATCATACACTGGCTGGAACCATGTGTTTTGTGACTGGCAATGCACCATTTGACGGTTCAAATACAGGAGCGGGTGATGTAGATGGTGGAGCCACAACACTTGAAAGTCCAGTATATGCTATTCCCCCTGGGGTTTCACCTGTGATCAGCTATTGGCGCTGGTTTACCAATGATCTCGGTTTTAGTCCTGGTGAGGATAGCTGGATTGTACAAGCAAGAGACCAGAATAATATCTGGGTCACTCTGGAGCAGACCACAGAGTCTGACAATTCTTGGACAAATCATCAATTCCTGGTGAAACACTTTTTTCAGCAGCCCAATCAGATTCAATTCAGATTTATTGCAGAGGATGCTCCCGGCGGTTCCCTGGTGGAAGCTGCAGTAGATGATCTGCATATATTCTATACAGGTGAGGTCAGCTTTATTCCAGGTGATGTCAATATGGATACTTCTATAAATATTCAAGATCTGGTCCTGATCGTCGCCCACATTCTAGGCAATTCAACCCTCCAGGGCAATGCAGCCTTAGCCGCTGATTTTAATCTTGATGCCACAGTGAATATCCAGGACGTGGTCACCCTGGTAAGCGCCATATTGGGTGATTAATTGGGGTAATTCCCTTGGACTCTAACAGTTCAGTATTAATATTGCTTTCGTTCTAACGAGTAAGAAAAGCACGGAAGAAGCGGATTATGCATGAGATGTCCATCGCTATGAATATTATCAGTATCGCCTGTAATGAGGCTGAAAAAGATGGCGCTAGCTCCATATCCAAAATAGAGCTTGATGTGGGAAAATTATCGGGAGTCATGGTCGATTCTCTTAATTTTTGTTATGAATCCGTTTGCAAGGGCACCTTGGCTGAGAACTCTACCCTTTCCATCAAAGAGATACCTGCCAAAGCAAGTTGCAAACAATGCAACCATACATTTGAAATTGACTCATTTATGGCTCTATGCCCTCAATGTGAAAGTTATGAAATTGATATTCTCCAGGGGCGCGAGCTGAAGCTCCGAGCGGTAAGTGTAAATTGATCATTATTGAAAGGATATAGGCATGTGCGATACCTGCGGATGTGGAGCTGACAGTACAACCTTCAGAAAACATGGTGAGGATCACCACCATCACGGAGATGGACATTCCCATACCCATGACCATCACACACATGATCATTCCCATGACAGGACCATCACTGTTGAGCAGGATATTCTCGGTGAGAACAATTTATTGGCTCAGAGGAATCGTGGTTATTTTGAAGCAAAAAATATATTCGCAATTAATATGGTGAGTTCTCCTGGATCCGGTAAAACCACACTTCTGGAGAAGACTTTAGCAACCTTAAAAGAAGAAATCCCAAGCGCAGTTATAGAGGGCGATCAACAGACCATGAATGATGCTGATCGCATAGCAAAAACTGGCGTCCCTGTTTTACAAATAAACACGGGGAACGGGTGCCATCTGGATGCTGAAATGATCCATACAGCCTATGGTGAATTAAAATTGCAGGACAATTCAGCTCTCTTTATTGAAAATGTGGGCAATCTTGTTTGTCCGGCCCTCTTCGATCTGGGTGAAGACAAGCGGGTCGTGGTCATCAGTGTGACTGAAGGCGAAGATAAACCCCTCAAATATCCCACCATGTTCGATGCCGCTGATATCTGTATCATAAATAAAATTGATTTGCTCCCCTATGTGCAATTTGATGTAGAAAAATGCAAAGAATACGCACTTCAGGTGAACCACCATCTTGAATTCTTTGAAGTATCTGCCACAACTGGCGAAGGTATGGATGCCTGGTACAGTTGGCTAAAGGAAATGTCAAAAAAATAGTCTGGGTACAATGACAATGTTGAGACGTCGACTGACAATCAACGGAATCGTTCAGGGGGTGGGATTCCGCCCCTTTATTTATTCCCTTGCAAAAGATATTGGACTTGTGGGTTCCGTTTATAACTCATCTGACGGTGTCAAGGTCGACATCCAGGGAAACTCAATTCAACTCGATCAATTTGATGCCCGTTTGCGATTGGAAGCGCCACCGCTTTCAACTATTATCTCCGTACAAAAAGAAGATATTCCAGCGCTTGATGATTCTGATTTCACAATAATCGCTTCCCACGATAATGCATCTGTTTCAACCCTGATATCTCCAGATGTGGCCCTGTGTGATGCCTGTAAGGATGAGCTCTTTGATGTCAAAAATCGAAGATACCGATACCCTTTCATCAACTGCACCAATTGTGGTCCGCGTTATACAATTATTGAAAATATTCCCTACGATCGACCCTTCACCTCAATGAAGCATTTTCCCCTCTGTGAAGTTTGTCATGGCGAATACCAGGATCCTAGTGATCGACGATTCCATGCTCAGCCCAATGCTTGCCCAGAATGTGGTCCCCAGGTTTGGCTCACAGATCAGAAGGGTAAGAAGATCGAATCCGTGGATCCTGTCTCAAAAACCATTGAGCTTTTAGTGGGAGGAAAGATTTTAGCCATAAAAGGTCTAGGTGGATTCCACTTAGTCGTAGATGCCAGCAATTCTGAAGCAGTTGCTCAATTGCGTCTGGCCAAGGGTCGGGATGAAAAACCGCTGGCTCTCATGGTAAGAGATCTTGCTACTGCAAGAGAACTCGTTCAGGTGCATCAGAAGGAAGCTGATATCCTCCTCTCCATTCAATCACCTATTGTTCTCTGTGCTTCCCTCGCCAAGGATAAAATTGCTCCCAACATTGCACCTGGCAATGACCGGCTTGGGATCATGCTACCCTACACACCTCTGCACCACTTACTTTTGTCTGGGGAATTGGATACATTGGTCATGACTTCAGCAAATTTTAGTGAAGAGCCTATCTGTATTGACAACGAGGAAGCACTTGATCGTCTATCTGGTCTTGCAGATTACTTCCTGCTTCATAACCGGGATATTTATTTACGTAGCGATGATTCTGTGGTCATGGAAATGGCAGGCGAAATCCGCCCCATTCGTCGCAGCAGAGGCTATGCCCCCAGGCCAATATTTATGAAGCAGAAGGGTCCATCTGTTTTGGCCGTTGGCGGCGAGTTGAAAAATGTGGTTGGTTTGTCCAGAGATGAAAAAGTTTTTCTAAGCCAGCACATTGGTGACCTGGAAAATCTCGAGGCATTCGAGTTTTTCAAAATGACGATAGATCACATACAGAGAATTTTTGAAATTGAGCCAGAGCTTATTGTTCATGATCTCCATCCTGAATACCTCTCAACCAAATGGGCCAAGGAGCAGAATATCCCCCTTCTTGGCGTTCAGCACCATCATGCCCACCTGGCCTCCTGTATGGCAGATAACAATCTGGATGAGCCAGTAATTGGAATCATCATGGATGGGACTGGCTACGGAACTGATGGGACTATCTGGGGTGGTGAGTTCCTGGTGGGTGATGCAGCAGGATTCGAAAGGAAAGCGCATTTCGAGCCCATGCCCCTCCCTGGTGGAGAGGCTGCCATCAAATCTCCGTGGCGTATAGGTCTCAGTTATTTACATCAAGTGTTTGGAAACAATTTACCCGATGTACCTGCTCTTAAAGATCGAGACATTCAGCCTATCATTCAGATGCTTGAGGCAAACATAAATTCACCTCTCACCAGCAGTTGCGGGCGCCTCTTTGATGCAGTTGCTGCCCTTTCAGGAGGACGTCAGGAAATTCGATACGAAGCCCAGGCTGCTATCGAGTTTATGCAAGCAGCTCAGAATGAGATTGGGCGTGATTCGACTCGATTTGGGTTCACCGAGTTCAATGGAGCTCGGGTCATCCCCATGGCATCAATCATGGAAAATTTGGTTTCCCGGATAAGTGATGGTAGGACTCAAACCCAACTGAGCCAATGGTTCCACTCAAGTCTGGTTAATTCTTTTTCTCAGGTGACAGATACGCTACGAGATGAATCTGGGATTGATCAGGTCGTGCTCAGTGGTGGTGTTTTTCAAAATCGCCTCCTTTTCGAAGCTCTTCTCGGAATGCTTAATACTCAGGGATTTAAAGTATTTACCCACAAACATGTCCCCACTAACGACGGTGGAATTGCATTGGGACAGGTAATTATTGGTCAAAACTATTTGCGGAAGTAAATTGATACACAGCAATTATACAAATCACACTATCACAGGAACTATTATATGTGCTTAGCAATCCCTGGAAAACTATTAGAAGTCTTTGAAGAAAGTGGTCTTAAAATGGGCAACATTGATTTTGCCGGATCGGTAAGTAAAGCCTGTCTGGAATACGTCCCTGAAATAGAGATTGGCCAATACACCATCGTCCATGCTGGATTTGCACTTTCAGTACTCAATGAGGAGGAAGCTAAAAACTCATTCGATGCCTGGGATGATTTGATTGACCGCGCCAACGCCGAAGGCATTGAAATGGATAAGCTGGAGCGTCCAGATTGAAGTATCTTGATGAGTTCCGCGACCCTGTTGTAGCCAAAAAAATTCTCAGCGAAATTCACGCTGTGACTACCCAACCATGGGTGATCATGGAGATTTGTGGTGGTCAAACACACTCAATTATTCGCAATGGGATTGATCAAGTCCTCCCAAAAGAGATTGAGCTGGTCCACGGGCCAGGGTGTCCTGTGTGTGTGACACCTCTTGAGATAATTGATAGAGCCATTGAAATCGCAGGCAGACCTGATGTAATTTTCACCAGTTTTGGGGATATGCTTCGGGTACCAGGCAGCCATAAGGATTTATTTATGGTTAGATCTGAAGGTGGTGATGTGCGTACCGTGTTTTCCCCTCTGGAAAGCCTGAAAATCGCTCGCGAAAACCCAGGTAAGGAAGTAGTATTTTTTGCCGTCGGTTTTGAAACGACTGCGCCAGGTAACGCCATGGCTGTAGCCCAAGCAGCCAAAGAAGGATTGACTAATTTTAGTGAGTTGGTGAGCCATGTTCTGGTCCCACCAGCCATGGAAGCGCTGCTCTCCTCGCCTTTAAATC
The DNA here is from genome assembly GCA_013203185.1 of Fidelibacterota bacterium. Classification (GTDB taxonomy): domain Bacteria; phylum Fidelibacterota; class UBA8477; order UBA8477; family JABMPR01; genus JABMPR01. The sequence goes on from JABMOS010000154.1 coordinate 20,086, forward strand.
GGGTTCAAGGGTATCTTGCTGCTGGACATGTTTGCACCGTCATGGGTTGGGATGAATATGATCCTATAGCCAAGAAATATAAGGTGCCCATCGTTATAACCGGGTTTGAGCCCATGGATGTGCTTGACGGAATCCTCCACACGGTTAAGCAACTTGAAGCAGGCACTTATAAGGTTGAGAATAGATACACCCGTATTGTTGAGCAGGGTGGAAATCAACCTGCTCAAGCTTTGATAAAGGATGTCTTTGAAATTGCCAATCGCAAATGGCGTGGTATTGGAGAAATTCCAGTCAGCGGGTTTAAAATCCGCGAAAAATATGCTGCTTTTGATGCAGAGCTGAAGTTTTCAGTAGGAGATATTCATACTGAGGAACCAGAAGCCTGTATCAGTGGGGTCATCCTTCAGGGTTTGAAGAAACCTCATGACTGTCCAGCGTTTGGGAAGGAATGCACACCCCAAAATCCTTTGGGGGCTACCATGGTTTCCAGTGAAGGAGCCTGTGCTGCTTATTATAAATATCAACGCATTCTCAGTGATTAATAATTTCAAAAAGAAGTGAGTCAATCAATGGATTTTCCCGAAGCCCTATCCTGCCCTGTTCCCATCCTGAGTCATGACACCGTTCAACTCGCTCATGGTGCAGGAGGGAAACTATCCAATGAGATGATTGACAAAATTTTTCTCCCCCGATTCACAAACAGCACACTTGAGAAAATGGAAGATCAGGCTGTTCTTGAAAATCCTGGAGGGAGGATTGCCTTCAGTACGGATACTTTCGTGGTTGACCCCATTTTCTTCCCTGGAGGCGATATTGGTGATCTTGCCATTAACGGCACGGTGAATGATATTGCCATGAGTGGCGCCATTCCCAAATATCTAAGTGTGGGCTTTATCCTGGAAGAGGGGCTTCCTTTCGAAACGCTGCACCGAATCGTCCTTTCCATGGAGAAGGCTGCCAAACTTGCAGGAGTCCAAATAGTGGCAGGTGATACCAAGGTGGTGAACCGAGGCAGTTGTGATAAGTTGTTTATCAATACCAGCGGATTTGGTTTTGTGCCTGATGATGTCAACATTTCAGCTTCAAATCTTGAAATTGGGGATAAAATCATTTTATCAGGGACCCTTGCGGATCATGGGATGGCTGTCATGACTACACGTGAGGGCTTGTCCTTCCAGTCTACAGTTGAAAGTGATACAGCTGGATTAAATCATCTTGTCCAGGATATGCTCTCTGTAAGCACCAATATTCATGCGCTGCGGGATCCAACGCGGGGTGGGCTGGCCACAACACTAAATGAATTCGCTGCATCATCTACAGTAGGAATTCAACTATACGGGGATTCTATCCCTGTGAAGGAAAATGTCCGAGGTGCCTGTGAGATATTGGGTATCGATCCACTTTATGTGGCCAACGAAGGCAAATTGGTGGCAATTGTTCCACCAGAGGTCGCCGATGCTATGCTGAATGCCATGCAGAAAAATGAACTTGGAAAATCAGCGACTATTATTGGTGAAGTTACAGACAAACATCCCGGAATAGTAACCATGAAGACAGCATTGGGAGCCAATCGAATTGTCGATATGCCAGTGGGTGAACAGCTTCCGCGAATCTGCTAGCTAAAACCGCATATTATGGGGTAGGTGCTACATAATCTTTTGAACGAGTTCGTGATTCCGAAATATGTTCGTTGAAATATCCTGCCCACTTAAATCGAATATCCCAGATTTCTTGGTTGGATGTCAATTCTGGGTAGTCGATCAACTCCGTCTTACTCAAGACAAACTGGTTTCTCATCATGGTTGGAAAGAATTGGGCAACTAGACTTGGGAGGTCAGGGACGCGGTAATTTGTGAGATCATTCCGGCCAACAATATTCCAGGCATAGACAGACTCACCAGATCGATAGCGCCAATAGCTTCTGATTTGATCAAAGGTGCCTGTCGTTGTGATTTCAAAATTGTTTTTGGAGCCCGACACAAACGTCATGCTTGCATCGATGGTTTCAAACTGACTGGGAATATTACCATAGATCGTATTGTAATTCCAGCCACCACTCTTGAAATAATACATATAGGTGCGGTAATCCTGCATCTCTGACTGCGGAGTATGCACGCGCATGCTGGTTGTATTTGGATCATAGCGCACTCGATCCAGTAAAAATGATCCATGGCTATAATCTCCTGTAACTGTATAGCCGTATAGCAAAGTTCGGGCTTCTTGTGCGTCTGGAGGGAATTGCACACTATGCTCATTTGTCGATATGAGACTACTCAGGCTGATATCGTAACCCTGGGGTTGAAGCGCGTCAAACCAAAGATAGCCTGTCCCGATTGAAGTATTGCTCAGTCGTAAATACACACCGGTTTCAGCCTTGTAGGTCTTGAGTGACAATTCGCCAGGGATTTGGGTGTCAAACCCCCAGATCTCTGCATAGGCATTGGCCACAGACCAATCAGTGTGTGCGGGTATAGATTCAATACTGAAATCAATAGTCTGGTAAAAATTCAAATCTACACGTGGTAATCCTCTAAAGGTCCACGTTTCACCACGAGGAATGTCAAGGTAGGTTGCAATATTGACATTGCCATATCCATCAGCCCTCATGGTGGTTATAGAGATATTGCCTGAATCAGATTGACTTTGATTTATATCCTCAATCACTACAGTAGCATTGCCAGTCCAGGACGATTGCCCCAGCAAGGCCCCTGACATATCCTGAACAAACAGTACACCGGTTCCGCAGTCTGCACACAGCCAATTATTTAAGTACTTCGCTGTGAATAATGCATTGGCCACACGCACAACAACCTGATTCGACAGGGTTTCGTTCCCAGCATCATCGATAGCTCGACATTGAAGGGAATGCTCCCCATTCTCATATTCCAGTGTATTCCAGTTTACGGTAAAGGGTTCACTTTGTTGGGTCTCGATCAAGTCACCATCTACAAAGAACTCAACAGATTCAATTCCATCTTCGTCAGCAACCAGGGCCACAATAGAAGTCTCACCGGCCACCGTGGAATTATTGAGGGGGGAGGAAATACTTATTTCAGGAAGGCTCGTATTATCGCCTTCTTGACAACTACTTAAAAGCAACAGCACTATGTACCCGAACCTTTGAAGTTTCACGGTTTCATGCCCCTTCGATTAATAGTAAGGTTATTATTGTGCCAGACCCAGCTGACGATGTAGATAAGTATACTCTATGGCTGCCAAAGTGGCATATTGCTTAAGATTTGCCCCGGCGGCGTGGCCACCCTCAATATTCTCATAATACATCACGGGATGCCCTTGCTGCTTCATACGAGCTACCATTTTGCGCGCATGGCCAGGGTGGACTCTATCATCTTTGGTTGAGGTTGTGAACATTGCCCTGGGATATGTTTTTTGGGGGTCCAAAAGATGGTATGGAGAATGAGCTTTCAGGTAGGCCCCTTCTACTGGATCATCAGGGTCACCGTACTCCCCCATCCAACTAGCACCGGCCAGTAGCTTATGATATCGCATCATATCTAGCAAGGGTACTTGTGAGACGACAGCACCGAATAGGTCAGGTCGCATGGTAAAAGCAACGCCAACCAACAGTCCACCGCCACTACCCCCCATGATACCCAACTTTCCCGGGGAGGTGATCCCACTATTTATCATGTCTTCAGCAATGGCGAAAAAATCCTCATAGGATTTGTGACGATTGGTTTTCAAAGCAGCCTGGTGCCAGGCAGGGCCATATTCACCCCCACCTCTAATATTTGCCAGAGCAAATACGCCACCTTTCTCCATCCACAGTTTTCCTGTTTTGGACCAATATTGAGACTTCTCCGATACTTCAAAACCACCATAACCATAGAGAAGAGTAGGATTACTGCCGTCTAAGAGCATATCCTTCCTGCTCACGAGAAAGTAGGGGATTTTTGTCCCGTCTTGACTGGTGGCAAACTTTTGATTCACCTCAAGATTATTACTGTCGAAACGGGGAGGAGATTGTTGAACCAGCATGGGATCTGCTGTGGCTCCACTATAATATCCCAGGGTGGTTGGTGTAATCAAATCATTGTAAGTGTAGAAAAAATTTGCGTTAAGTGGGTCTGCACCGTATATGGATAAGGTGCCCCCCTTAGGGAGGTTAAGATCTTCAATCACCCACATATTTTCATTTTTTACGCCGCGCAGCACCTTGTCCACCACATCTTCTTGAATAGTTAGCAGAAGGTGGGTGGAGCAAAAATTTACATCCATGATTGAACTTTTAGTGTTGGGGATAAAAACATCAGCTTTCTCATTGCTTGACAAATCTAAGGAAATGAGGGAGCCCTTGGGACTCCCCTCCCACTTTGATCTCAAGATCGCGAATACCTGATTCTTCCAAACACCTTTTAAATCTGCATCAGGGGGTAACCCTACTGTTCTTGTCCCCATATCTTCATCAAGAAGCAAAATTATATGGGTCCAAAAATCTTTAGATTTACTGATCAGTGAATAATTAGTAGCAGTAGTGAATATGGTCCATCCCCAAAGTCCAACACTTTCCACGGGCATCCTGGCTATTTCAGTACTTGTATTTAAATCCTCTCCCCGATTCCACACTCTAATACTAGAAGGGTAGCCACTTTCAGTCATGCTCCCTGGACCAAAGTCCGCGGCTACAAATACTTGATCCTGATTAATCCAGCTCACCGATGATTTTTGTTCAGGAACAGTAAAACCGTCATCTACAAAAGAACGGCTAGAAATATCAAACTCACGCACGACTACAGCATCTTTGCCACCACGAGATAACTCAATCAGGAAGCGATTGTATGCTGGGGGTAGACCTGAAGTGCCTTTATAAACCCAGTTTTCGTTCTCTGCATCAGCCAAAGCATCTATATCGAGCAACACATCCCACTCTGGGTTGTTGTCCAAATAGACTGCCAGAAGTGAGCGCCTCCAGATGCCCCTGATATGCACATCGTCACGCCAAAAATTATAAATATAGTCGCCCCTGATTTTGCCATACACCAATCTGTCCTTTGCCTCATAGATGGCCAGAGCCTCGCTCTCAAATTGTTCGAATCGGGGGTCCGTGTGCAATTCATTCAGGGTCAGATCATTCTCTGCCCTCACCCAATTGAGAGCGCTTTCGCCCTCTACCTCCTCAAGCCAGATATATGGGTCCAGTTCATTCATTTGCGGGGTACTTTCTGATATTGGCGTACACGAAACAATTATCAGGGCAATAGCTCCGCTAACTAATTTAACTTTATCCAAAATTTGGTAGCTCCTTATTAGGCGCAATCCACGCATTTGTCTGATTCGGGCAACATCATCAGACGAGCCAGTGGGATGGGTTGTTTGCAGACTCGACAAAGACCGTAGTCATCTTTATCAATGAAGGACAAGGAGGCTTCGAGTTTTTGAAGCTTGGCCTTGGTCTTGGACAGCAGGAGTTCATTCACGCTTTTATTATTGATGGCATCCATGCGGGAGATTCGTCCAATAGCAGCATCTGGAGCAATGGGTTGGGTCATCTCTTTTAATTCAATGACCTGTTCAGTTGCACTTTCGATTTCTGAGTGAATGCGTTCCCGTATCTGTTGCTTCTCTTCGTAATTCATATATTAATCCAAATTGTAAAATTCAATAAATTCAAGTCTAAGATACTACCTAATAAGTGATTGAGGATGTAAGTTAATTATAGAAGTGTTTATATAAATAGAAAAGGCGACGATAAAATCGCCGCCTTTCATTATTATGCATCCCCTAGAGGAAAACGGAAAACCTGGGATGCAGTTAGTTTCTAAGCGGTCGCCCTCGTTTCAACATGTGTTCTATGCGGTCGCGAGTTTTTGGTTCCCCACCCAGTGATACAAAGGCTTCCCTTTCCAGATCGAGGATATACTGTTCGTCTAGGGGTTTCATGATTCCCCCCTTATCACCGCCAGTAAGGACAAAGGCCAATTTCCCTGCAATTAGGGCGTCATGTTCGGAGATTTTCCCTGATTTCAGGAATCCCTTCACACTACTACTCACTGCTAATCTTCCCCCTTTACCGGGTAGAAATAGATCTTTCCGAAATTCAGGTGGTTGATAATCTTCGCTCATGGATAAGACTTCTGCCTTGGCCCGAGATACCCGATGGTCTTGGTTGACTACGATGATATCATCCTTGGTAAGATAGCCGATGGAAACTGCATGCTTAGCCGACATGGAGACTTTTGCAAACCCGATGGCTTCAAAAGCTTTCTGAGCAACCTGGAAGGCACCTGCTCGACCCTTAGAGAGACGATCTTGTGCTTTCATGATCATTCTTAGATTGCCACCAGCTCCCGGTATAAGACCTACACCTACTTCAACGAGACCTGTATATAGCTCAGCCGCAGCGACGATCCGATCACAGGCACCAATGGTTTCATAACCGCCACCCAGTGCCATCCAATGCGGGGCTGCGACCACAGGAAATGGAGCGAATCGTACCTTTTGGAGCGTATCCTGCATGGCCTTACTCATGGCATCCAAGCCATCCCAATCCTTTTCGTCAATGGCACGCAGCATCAAAGCCAAGTTTGCTCCAGCAGAGAAATGTGTCGCTTCCGAAGCGATGACCAAACCCTTATAATTATTTTCAGCTACCCAATCAACGGCCTGATCAAGCATACTGATAATGCTACCATCAATAGGATTGAAAGTGGGCTGAAGCACTGAGTGCATGGTCACGGCTGCAACACCATCACCAAGATCGATCAACGAGGCTGACCAATCCTTTTTGATGAGCCCACCTGTTTTCTTGATGACATTAAAATCAAAAGCCAGTGGGTGAGTTGGGACAGGCTGCATAGATTCAGTTGTAGGATCATAGTAGGTTTTAACCTTTCCATCGAATCCATAGAAGGATGTGAATCCCTTTTGGATCATTGTCTCAACCCAACCTGGAATTTTGCGGCCATCTCGCTTCATCCGATCAATTGACGCTGTTAATCCAAAGGCATCCCAGACTTCAAAGGGACCATATTCCCACCCAAAGCCCCATTTCATTGCATTATCAATATTCACAATATCATCGGATATTTCAGGAAGGCGATTTGCTGAATAAATCAGAATTCCAGCGTTCAACTCCCAGAGAAATTTTCCGGCGACGTCATCAATACTAACCAAACTTTTTAGTTTCCCGGGGAGATAGGTTTCATTTTTTGATACCCTGATGGCATCATATTTCTTCTTGACCGAAGGTTCGTATTCCAGAGTATCCAGATTAAGTGATAGGATAGTATTTTTATCTACTTTCTTGTAAAAACCAGCACTGGTTTTCTGCCCTAACCACCCATTGTCGAGCATTTTTTGTAGATAATCAGGAATCTGGAATATATCTCGTTCTTCATCTGCATCACCCTTGTCATAGGCGTTTTCAGCCACGTGGACCAGGGTATCCAAACCAACCACATCAGCGGTTCGGAAGGTAGCGGATTTCATATGCCCAATCAGCGTACCTGTGAGAGCATCCACATCAGGAACATTCAGCTTTTTTTCTCTGGCTAATTTTAGAGTCAGCATCATTCCATATACACCAATACGATTGGCGATAAAGTTGGCCGTATCTTTGGCCCAGACGACTCCTTTGCCCAGATCATCTTCAAGAAATGTGGCGATATCCTGCATGGCTTGCATATCAGTCTCAGGACCACCAACCAATTCCACCAATTTCATATAGCGAGGTGGATTAAAAAAATGTGTAATGAAGAATCGTTTTTTCATGTCGGCAGGCAATGCACTTGCCATATCAGCCAGAGAAAGCCCAGATGTATTGCTGGTCAGAATAGCTGTGGCATTCATCTTAGGTACAATTTTCTCAAAGAGCCCCTGCTTCCAATCAAGACGTTCAGCGATGACCTCAATGACCCAGTCCACTTCCCCAATCCTGTCCAGGTGATCATCATAATTACATGGGGTGATCATCTCCAATGTTTTTGGGTTGTATACCGGACTGGGTTTTAGCTTTTTCATCCCCTCCAAGCCTTGTTCTGCAAGCTCCTGATTCATATCGAAGAGGTAGCTGGGAATCCCGGCGTTTGACAGGTGAGTCGCAATCTGCGCGCCCATAACTCCAGCGCCCAGAACGGCTACCTTTTCTACCTTTAGTGCCATGATTAAATCCTCTCGATAATGGTTGCGATGCCCTGCCCCGTTCCAATACACATGGTAGCTAGACCGAATTTTGTATCGTTCTGTTCCATAACATTGACTAGGGTCGTTATAATTCTAGCGCCAGAGCAGCCCAGGGGATGTCCAAGCGCAATGGCACCGCCGTTCAAATTAATCTTTTCAATTGGCCAATCGCCTTTGCGAATGACATACAGCGATTGGGCTCCGAAAGCTTCGTTCAATTCGATGGTATCGATTTGATCAAGAGTCATACCCACATTTTTCAAGGCTTTTTCAGTGGCAGGAAGTGGTCCAGAACCCATTAGGGTTGGATCCACACCAGCTACAGCACGTGAGATGATTTTGGCTCGGACTTTGAGACCTAACTCCTCGGCTTTGGTGTTGCTCATAATAAGCACGGCTGCTGCACCGACGCTAATGGGGCTTGATGTTGCTGCAGTTATGCTGCCTTCCTCTAAAAATGCAGGAGAAAGTGATTTGATCTTCGCTACATCTGGTTCTCTTGGTCCTTCATCTTTGGTGACACGGATGCCCTCAATTTCAATGGGAACCACCTCATTATCAAATTTCCCTGCAGCTTGAGCAGCAAGTGCCTTTTTGTGTGATGCAATGGCAAATTCTTCCTGATCATCTCGGCTTATATTCAATTCCATCGCGAGATTTTCAGCAGTCTCACCCATACCCATGTAATAGTCAATTTCGTATAACTCAGGATTAAAATCAGGGTTGTAGCCACCCATGGGAACACCAAACATGTCTTCAACGCCAGCAGCAATTCCAATTTCTTTATCACCAGCGATGATGGCAGCGCTCAACTGATGTAGGGCATCCATTGAGGAACCACAAAATCGATTCACTGTGCTGCCTGCTGTAGTATTTGGTAATCCAGCCAGTAGCGCGACACCACGGCCCATGAGCATCCCCTGATTCCCTTCAGGAAACGCGCAACCCAACACCAGGTCTTCAACATCTTCACCCTTTACACCTGGATTTCTTTCCATGAGAGCTTTCACAACCTGGGCTGCAATATCATCAGGCCGCATCCCGATCATTTCACCATTTTTGAGACCGATGGGACTCCTAACTGCATCAACGATAACACTATATCTTTCACTCATTTTAATTCTCCTCATTCCTTAGTCATTCAGGGGGTATGAACCGCGCTTTAGTAACAATTGAAAAATTAGCTTTTGCTCTTCTATAACATCAGCATGGTAGTCCAATTCTGCTAGCGTTTCATCCAGCTTGCCCAACTTGGTCTTGCGCTCATCTTCAGGAAGGATGTGCCTCAATATTTTTTTGCCATTTGATACAATCACTTCAAGATTTCTCAGTACAGATACTCTTAACACAGAAAGGACTGTATCCCTTCGTGGATAATTTTCATCCAATTGTAAGTATCTCCTAAGCACACTGAAAATTATCTGTTGAGCGATAACCATATTGGCAAAAGCCTCAATCTCAAATTGAGTGTTTTTGAAATCCTGCCCATATTTAAGAATGAGTTCATGCAGTGTTTTGAGTACAACGCCTCTCCCCAATTCCACTGCCTTAATTTCACTAGCTCTTGGATGATCAGCAGGTATTGCAACTTTGGGCAGCCAACCATCACCCATCTCGAGAATCTGCTCCCGAATGGGTAGCTCTTCCAGAATTGCCTTTTTCATGGTTATTCCGGAAATGATCAGCTTATTGATCTCATTTGTACCTTCGAAAATACGATTGACACGCTCATCACGTAACAGGCGTGCAAAAGGGTATTCTTCTGAAAAACCATAACCGCCCAATACTTGGAGACCATCATCGGCATTTATCCACAAGGCTTCAGATGAAAATATTTTGTTCGTACTATTTTCTATGGCGTGATCTTCTATTACCCCGTACATATGATCATAGTAGTCTGGTCCATCAGCGGGATAATCTGCAATGGCTCCATCTATCGACCCCGTAGATTGATAGGTGATGGTGTCAGCCTCATAGCAGCGAATGACCATATCGGAAAATTTACGCTGCATCATGCCAAAAGCTGTTAAAGGCTGTGCAAATTGATGCCTCTCTTTAGCATAATCCAAAGCGGTTTTGATGGCTTCTTTAGCGCCTCCCATTGTTACGGCGCCAAGTTTTAGTCGCCCTATATAGAGGACATTAAATGCCACTGCAGGTCCAGACCCCACTGCTCCAATAACATTTTCAACTGGAACCATGCAATTCTTAAGATCATAAGTTGTTGTTGAAGAACCTTTAATCCCAAGTTTATGCTCCTCAGGTCCCCGACCCCATCCTTCTGTATCCTGATCGAGAATAAAAGCGGTAAGCTTATCACCATCAACTTTAGCGAAAACTACGCCTACATCTGCCCAGCCACCATTTGTAATCCATTGCTTGGTTCCATTCAAAATGTAGTGAGTCCCAGCTTCATTGAGCGATGCGGAGGCGGTCCCATTCAAGGCATCAGACCCTGCTCCCGGTTCAGTGAGAGCATATGAGCTCATCCACTCTCCTGTCATCATTTTGGGAATGTATTTTTCTCTCTGGGCTTCATTCCCATACCAAAGAATGGGTAATAAACCAATACCGGTGTGATCAGTTACTGTAACCATCACAGAAGAACTCTGACCAACACCCATGGCTTCAAGGGCTAAGGCAGCACTTGTTTTGTCCAGCCCGGTACCACCGTACTGCTCTGGAACATCCATCCCCAGCATACCCATTTCCCCCATCTGGGTCATAACATCGCGCGATAATTGCTCATCCAATTTTTCTAGATCCAAGGCAATAGGGGCGACTACCTCTTTCCCAAAAGTTTGAATGGCTTCAAAAAATTCTCTTTGGTCATCACTCCATTTTTCTCTGGTGAAGATTTCATCAACGCCAAAGGGTGTAGTTAAAAATGCGCCACCCTTGTTCATTTCATTCTCCTTATTTTGGATACAATTCTATTATTTCATTTCTGAACAGCAATGCCATCCAGAATGAGGTCCATATTCAAGTCTACGTATTCTTCCAGGGAAAAGTCATTGGGCTTAAAGAGCGCAAACCAGATCATCCCATGCAAGGAGGTCATAATAGACATTGCTATCATGCGCTCGTTGACATCCCGAAACTCACCATACTCAATTCCCCGTTTGATAAGGGTTTCAAATTCACTCAGGACACTGGCATATAGGTGACTTGCCAGATTTTTAATTTCCTTATCCCGGTTTGCGAACGCCCAGATTTCCGGTTCCACCAGGAACCAGTTTGGATTCCTCTGGAAGAGCTTTGCAGTAAATCTGGCTATATGTTGTATGATTTCTCGGGAAGGTTTTGCCTTCATTTTACCACTGCGCTCAATAGGAGAAAATTGATCCATCCAATGTTCAATGAGAGCAATGAATAAATCACGCTTGCCCTGGAAATGGTGATAGAGCGCTCCCTTGCTCAAGCCGATCTCTTGAACAATATCATCCATTCTGGCTTCAGAATACCCCTTCTTCACAAAAATGGTTAGAGCTGCTTCCAATATTTCTATTCGACGTTCTGAGCTGGGTCTTCTCTCTGTCATATTTAGCCTTAATATTATTTCAATGTATACATACCGACTGGTCGGTATGTAATATAGACCTTTACTATCCTTCTGCAAGTAGGTTTAGACCAACACATTTTATGAAATATTAGGCTCGGTGAGGGATGGCCGATTATCGATTAAAAAATGAATGAAAAAAGCGAGGGAAATAGCCAAGCTACTATGAAGAGATTGGGAAAAGTGTGGAACCGGTTTAGCTAAATAGAGCGAAAATATTCTAAAATGTTGCGGCTTAAAGCACCGCCTAATAATCCAGTAACTAAAATTAATCCAGCTAATAAAATACTAATCACTGGAAAGACCCACCCCTTGAGGGCCCATTCCTTTTTCTCCAATACAGCGAAAGTACGACCCACGGCTACTAGAATAATGATCCACACCGCAGCATTACCAATGGATGTATGTTTTTGAAAGGATGCCATTACTCCCTGGTGAAGCGGTTCCTGAGCTACTAGCATAGTTTCTGCCAGGTTACCACTTATTGCGGCAAATATTGCAGATATTCCAGCCATCAATTGTAAAGTATAGGCAGTCCGGGGATGCTGTTGGTTATTCTTTATGGCACCATAGAAATCAAACAGGGCCGCAACAATGAGAATGGCAATTGGAAAGTGGACAAAGAATGGATGTAGTTCTGCCATCTTAAATTAATAGAGTACTTGTTTACGAGCCTGGAGTATAGATTTGTTTGATTGGGATTGGATAAATAGAATTAGTCCCATTGGTCCTACGACACCATAATCATCAGGTTTCTTCAAACTATGTCGAATGGTTTGAAGTTCATCAATACTGCCAAAAGCCGTGAACGCCATGTCCCGCATAACTCCCATATGCAAATCTTCTCCATTAGATCCTGCATAATCAATACTGTCTTCAACTACCATGGACCAGACCGTCACATCAGTTTGTGGCGTTCCAAAAGGATTCAATTCAAACTCCAGATGGAGACTGTCCACACTCTCTAGAACATCAACCTCTGAAATGTATATGGTTGGCGTTGCAAGGCTGGCGTTGCTCACCCGACCCATCCAGTCTTCCTCATCCAAAGAAGCAATCAAAGTGCCCTCAAGGACAAAACCGGGAGCTGCAAAGATGTTGTAAAAGGCTCGCCGATTTTCTACATCTCCAGGGTTATAGAGATTCATGGGATCAAACGGATCTGTCCAATTGACATGATATCGAACAATAACGAAATCCTCAGCAAATTCGTCTGAGATATTGTCCAGGTAACCATTGGCCTCAGGACAATTCACACAACCCGAATTTGTGAATAATTCTGCAAAAACCACCTTATGGATAGTGGTAGTTATATCGAAAAAGAGTGGTTCACCGAGCGTATCTGATTGTTGAAACAACGTTACTATTAGACCCTCTCGTCCAGGAGAATTACCATGAATGTCCAAATTTGTTGAATCCATGTCATAGTGATATGTATTGTGTTCACTTGCAGCTCCAGAAGAGAACCTAATATCAACTGAATCGTGGTCGACTACTTGAATTGAGTCCATATAAGTGCTTAAATCAACCTGAACACTGTCCTCTACATTCACACGCAAAGGGAATCCGTTTGTGACATCAAGAATTAGAAGTATTCTAGCTGGAAACTTTGTCCCATCATCTTCTTCACTTGATCTAAAGTAATTGTAGCTCAATTGTGCTTGACCTGGAATTATACCACTGATTTCAAAGTATCCAGAATCATTAGAAATAATCTCGACGATTGATGAGTCTGCAAAACTATCTATTGTAAAATCATCCCCTTCTATTTCGATGATTGTCGTGATCCCAACCACAATATCTACTTTTCGAAAGGATTCATGCGAAAACACTTCAAGGGGTTCAGGCTTCCAGTCACAGGAACCAATGAATAAGGTAAGTAATAACAGGATGAATACATTTCTCATAGCCGCCACTCCAGTGCCAAACGAAAACCTTCAAAGGGATTTAGAACACGACACACACCACCGGTACATCGCACACCACCCTTTTCCTTGCCATAGGAAGCACGGATCCATAATCCATCGCTGGGTTTCATGGAGACTTCACCACTGACCCAATGCTGGACATCTTCATCGACAGTCAACAGGCTTGGGTCGTTGCTCATGTCCCAGATAAGGGCAGCAGAGTAGTTGTGGTCATAATCGGCGCTGGCAATAAAATGACCACTCTGAAAATCATGACCTTCCAACTCACCACCAGAATACAATTCAGTGTAGACTTTGGATGTCTGCAATTCAACCACAGTAGAAAGGACCAGCGTGTTGTTGGGATGCCAGGATAAATAAGCAGGCACAAAAGTATAGTGATCCATCACTTCAGCAGCAGATTGACCACTTAAAACTGACCTGGTGTAGGCAATCAATAATCTTTGATAAAAACTTGAGCCAGAATATTCAAACTCTGCGTAGTATTCCTGCCAGGGATTTCTATCTAGATCCTGTGTGGGTAAAATTCCAGGAGCACCAGTTGGTGCAGATTGTGAAGTTCGCGCACCATTGACCACCACTGACCAGGTATCTGAAAGCGCTTTTCGTATTTCAAGATTCCAACCCAACTCATCACCATAATCAACAGGGTGGGTAACATTTCCCAACAAACTGATATCGTGCTCTCTGATCCCCGTAGGTCCCATTTGCCAGGGTAGTGGTTTGGTGGCCAGGAGCATTGGATTACGCTTCTGTGACGAGGTCTCTGCGCCATTCAAGTAGCGTTTATATTCAAATAAAGTCGTGAACCAATCTGGGAACCAATTGAGCTGAAGATTAAAGGCCTGCCCCTCCTGGCTGTACCTTGGTTCATCATTAATTAGACTTTGCCCATTCTCCAGTTGCTGGATACTCTGAGCCACTACGGGATAATCAAAAGCCTTCCAGGTTTTATTATACTCCAGATACACATCCCAACTCTCACCATAGATAGATTGCCCCCATCCACCCTGAATCGCATTCATTTGCTGGGTCACTGTATCTGTAATAATCAATCCAATTTCCGAATCCAATTCCTGCCAAACGAAATCTGATTCCATTCGACTTGCAATAAAGTATGGGATCAGAGACCAGCTACCGCTTCCACTATTGAAGGTTGCTTCTGCTCCGGCCAATTCGTAGGCAGCCATCCCATCAGGTTCACGAAGATCTGAACTGGGAGAATAGAATCGATACTCCTTTTTAAATCCAGCCAGTAAATCAAGCTCATGATTTTCCATAAAGACCGATGAATATCTGAGACCCATGATTTCATTGTCAAAATCTATTGCCTGATTCTCATCCAGATTCAGGCCTAAGCCTCTTCCAAAAACAGCAGAGATATCGCCTATTTCAAGTGACTTGGAATTGCCGATATAGCTAATGAAAAAGCGATCAACACCTTGAAATTCAAAACCATATTCTGGTGGTTGACTGGACTCTATTGAAAGATCCAGATACCATTGACCAATCTCGATGGATCCGCTAAAAAAGTTTTCTAGATAATTATATTCGGTCCCCACCTGCTCACCTCGTCCCAGATTTGATTTGAGACCAATATTCCAGGAAACACCCTCAGCAAACAGGCCCAGTGGAAAGGCTATGAAGATGAGTGTTCTAAAAAATAATGACAAAAGGGGGATTTAGCTTTTTTTCTGAGCCGCCAGAGCTTTTTTGATTTCAGCTTCCATTTGGGCTTCGTCTCCAGGGAGATAACCCGTGTGCTCCCAGAGAATTTTCCCCTGAGCATCTACCAGGATTGAGAAGGGCATGGCTGTTGTGTTAAAATTCTTATATAGTTTTTGTTCTGTATCTAGCAGGATGGCGTATTCAAGTTTTTGAGACTTCACCATGGATTTGACCCGGCCGACTGTTCGTGAATCGTCTATGGAGATTCCAATGACTTGAACATTTTGAGTGGCATAAGTTTTATTAATCCGATTCAAATGTTTCATTTCTTTTCGACATGGCACACAATAGGTAGCCCAAAAATTTATGAGTGTCACCTGGCCATCCACCAACTGGTTCAGGCTTTGGGTTTTATTTTTCATGTCCTTGAGATTGACCTGGGGTAAATTTTTATCCTGACCTAAGGTAATTGCAACGATCAACAGGAGCGGTAACAAGCGCATCATTTTACTACACTCACCTGTCTGGAGATGGTTTCTCCTGCACCTGTAGCACTGATGATATAATTTCCAGAGGACAGGCCATTCATATTCCATTGGAGATGGTTCTTACCAGAATTTAACTGGTAATTCCTGGTCATGATTTCTCTTCCATCCATGGAATACAGAATAATTGAATAAGTCCCGCTCTTTTCGAGATTCAGATTAAAGTTTACTGATGCATTTGTTGGATTCGGGTAAAGATGAGAGAGTTCAAATGAGGTTGGTCTTTCCAAAGACCCATCCACAGAAACGGCCACAAATTCTAATCTAAAATTAACTGAATCGACTTCCATGGTTGTGGAGTCTACTGCAAACATTGTCCAACGTCCTATGCCCTCTTCAGCATTGGGATAGGTATCAAGCGTAAATTCAGCTGTATCTGAAGCAGCCAGATCAAAGGTAAATGTATCCAGAAAGGGTGGCAGACAAGCCGGCCCAACACAAAATGAATTGGTCCAACCAGCGGGTATTTCATGAGTAACTCTGGTTACTGTGATCGGTTGAGATGAGGCGGCAAAGCTAAATATTTCACCATGAAGAATAACCAATTCTTCATTACCAATATAGGCTGTATCATGTTGAATAAATTCAAAGTTATTGCTTTGCCCAAAAACAGCAGGGGCAAGACCTAGCGTTAAAATCAATATTTTAAACGGGTTGGATGTGTTCCTCGTCATCAGTTTTCTCTTCCTTTTCCTTGGCTGGCCACATAAAAATAAGACCCATCACAGCTCCATAGGCTGTACTAATGTACGGATTCGAGGTTATTGCACACGTTCCTGAAGCGCATCCAATATAATAGTAATAAAGGTATCCGAGGATAGCTCCAACTGCTAAACCTGATAACATTTTAATGTATCTTTTCTTCATTGTTGAATTCTTTCTTCGCTAAACATACCATTTTCCATGTAGGATGCATCAAAACCTGCTAACTTCAGGACGCGAGCGCCTTGCCGTGAACGATTGCCTGTGGGACACAAAACCAACATCGATTGATCCTTATATTTGTTTAGTTCCATACACCGAGCTTCAAGTGCAAGGAGGGGAATCTGTATTGTATTCATCCAGGGTGCTGGTCGAGCTGCTATTTCGGATTCCGTACGAACATCTATTAAAATATACTGGCTGGAGTCAGAATACTGTCTGCTGAAGGACGCAAGGCTCATTGTTGGAATATCATAGTGATCCCCGTAGATGCCTTCAACACCCATATAAATGGTGCCCCCAGTTCCCAGCAGAATCAGGGAATAGGCTATTAAGCGGTAAATCATGCGGTGTTATGGTTCTCGACTTTTGCTGTAATTTCAACAGTAGCTGCCAGCATGGCACTTACAGAGCAATAGACATCTTTGGATAGCTTCACTGCCCGCTCTAGTTTTTTTTGTGGAAGATCTTTCCCATAGAAATGATACGTCATGTCAATTTGGGTGTAGACCTTGGGATGCTCCTCAGCTCGCTCAGCATGAATATCAATTTCAAAATTTTCTACACTGACTTTCATTTTCTTCAAAATCGTCTCAACATCAATACCGGTGCATCCTCCGAGACCAAACAGAACCATTTCCATTGGACCACTTGCCGCCTCCTGGCCACCCACCTTTTTTGATACATCCATCATGGTCCAATGATTTGAAGTACCTCTAGCGGCAAAGGTTCCGCCCTTCACCTGTTGAATCTTTACATCTGGCATAATCTGTAACCCTAAATTTCACATATTACCATTGCCCTGACACCACCTAATATGGTCCCCCAGGACAACAAATCAATTTCTATAATGCTTGTCCCAATATGAGAGCATTCATTCTTTGTACGATGTCATCAATATTGGTGAGACCCTTTTCAATGGCTTGTGCCTCCAGAGTACCCCACAGAGCCTCGCCACAAGCCAGACAAACAATTCCTTCTATTTTAAGTGGTCCAATTAATTTGGGATATTCCTGGACCAGATCTTCGATCAAGATTTCTTTATTTATCATTTGCTATTCCTGTATTTTTTTTGACCTGGTCAAAGTAGAGACCTAGCATGCTAGGTCTCTACTTGTTGGCTACGTTTGCAGCAACATGAATGGGATCATAGACTGGTGCAAAAGGAGGAGCATAGGTTAAATCCAACATCCCTATATCCTCGGTAGTCATTTTTGCAGTGATGGCAGTCGCCAGAACATCCAAGCGCTTGGCCACGCCTTCCTGGCCCACCATTTGGGCACCCAGAACTCGCCCGGTACCTTTCTCCACAATAAGTTTTATGCTCATAGGTGTAGATCCAGGGTAATAGTGTGCACGACTACCGCCTGTAATAGTTGTTGTTTCAAACTCGCCAAGATTCTCAATTTTTCTGGCCTGCTTCTCTGTCAATCCAGTCTGGGCAATGGTATAGTCGAATACTTTGGCAACAGCAGTCCCCAATATGCCCGGAAACCTGACGCTACCTCCAGCCATGTTTTCCCCGGCAGCTCGCCCGCCCTTATTGGCAGATGGAGCCATGGGAATCCACATACTCTCATCTAGAACAAGATGATTATGCTCGGCACAGTCACCAGCGGCAAAGATATTTTCCACGTTGGTTTGCATGTGGTCATCAATAAGAATTGCACCACTTTTGCCAACCTTAATTCCAGCTTCTGTGGCCAGCTCAGCGTTTGGCATGACACCTGTGGAAACAATGACCATATCCGTCTGGAATTGCCCGGCGGTTGTTTGAACCTGTAGCCCTCTGTCAGATTTCTCGAGGCTTTTTACTGTTGTTTCAAACTGGAGATCAACCCCGTGCTCAATAACATTCTCAGTCACTTTTTCCAGAAGGTCCTTGTCCATTGAAGGTGCGATCTGATCGCCCCTGACAACCATGGATACATCAATATCGAGATGTCTGCAAGCTTCTGCCATTTCTAACCCGATATGTCCACCACCAATAATGGTTACATGTTTTATCTCTTGCTCTGATATAAAATTTTTGATAAGATGACCATCTGCCAGGCTTCGTAAGGTAAAAACACTTGGTGAAGTAATACCCGGGATGGGGGGTACAATTGCCCGAGCGCCAGTTGCCAGGAGAAGTGCATCATATGTTTCCACAAATTCGTTACCTGTGTTCAAATCCTGTACGACAATGCTATTCATGGAAGGATTAATTTTGGTTACTTCATGCCTGATACGCACATCAATATTTCTTTTATCACGCGCTATCTCCGGTGTGAGCACTTGTAGTTTGCTACCATCATCTATGACACCACTGATCCAATAGGGCATACCACAGGCGGCAAAACTAATGTGCGGCCCTTTCTCAAAGACCACGAGTTCTGATTCTGGTTGCATGCGCCTGATTTTACTGGCAGCACTCATTCCAGCAGCATCTCCACCGATTATCACATATTTTTTATTCATTAATCCCCTCTCAGGATAGCAGTCCCCATTATATCCTTTGAGTGTAGTATCTAGGGCTGGTGACAAACTATTATTTGTCGGCATATTTTGCAGTGAGCACAAAAAAAAGGGAGCATACTGCTCCCTTTTTAATCAGTTGTGCCTCGAATCTAGCTAAGCTTGGCCAGAATATCACTCCGATTAAGGATGAGGTAATCTGTACCATCATAGGTGAGATCATCTCCAGCATACTTGCCATAGAGGATAACATCACCCTCTTTGATTAATTCCTGTAATTCTTCATCATTACCCACAGCCGCAACACTGCCACGACGTGGTTTTTCTTTGGCTGTATCTGGAATAATAATACCAGAGGCTGTAGTTTCCTCTTCACCTGCAGGAACAACTAATACACGATCATCTAAAGGTTGAATTTTCATTTTTATCTCCTATATCCCTAATAAACTATTAATTTTATTTCTATCAAAGCCAACGACGGGACGATTATTAATCCATAATTGCGGAACGCCCTGCTGGCCTGTTTTTCTTAGCATATCTTGAGCAGCTCTTTGATTTCTGCTAACATCTATCTCTTTAAACTTAATCCCGTTCTCTCTCAAATAACGCTTTGCCGTCGTACAATGTGAACAAGTCGGGGTGGTAAACATAACTACTTTTTTAGCCTGTGCTGTCAATGTTGCCATTTTCTAGAGGTCCTTCTTCAGCTGATCTAAATTTAGTACTTTGAACAGGCGTTCAGATACTCCATTGGGGAGATCGCATTCATCTTCCAAAGCCTTATACAGCTTAACGGACCGCTGCATGGTATCATAGTAAACTCTGCACTCGGGACATTCTTCCATGAGCAGGCCTACTTCCTGACATAATTCAGAGCCAATATCCGCACCGAAGTCCAGACAGATTTTCTTTTGTAACTCTACATCATGCTTCGGTTTCATTATACCAACCAACCTTCACGCTTTAAAAAGGTACTCATACGGTCTCTCAAAAAAAGTCTAGCCCTCATAAGCCTTACCTTTACATTGCTCTCAGAAAGCTCCAGTATTTCGGCTGTTTTTGCCGTAGATAACTCCTCCAGATCCCTCAAGACAAATACTGAACGATACTTTTCATCCAGATCATCTAAAGCCACTTTGAGGGCAATTTTAAACTCTTCATCAGAAACTTTGGTTTCTATATACTCCGGCCAATCTGCTATTTTCAGACCATGGAGATTTTCGAAATCCGGTTCCTGAATGGAGTAGGAAATCTGCATCCTGGATTGCTTCCGCATTTTGCCTAGAGCGATATTCACACCGATACGATAAATCCAGGTATAGAAGCTGGAATTACCCTTGAAAGTATGAATCTTTTGAAATGCTGTGATGAAAGTTTCCTGAAGCATATCTTCAGCATCTTCATTATTTCGCAACATGCGCAAACCCAAATTATAGATACGGGAAGAATAGGTTGTCACCAGTTGTGACTGAACCTTCCGGTCTCCATCTCGGGCTGCCTGGATTAGCTCCGGCGTCTCTTCAATTGTCAATTCACGTCTAATTGGATGCAATTCCTTTTCAATCGTTACAGAAGGAAATATTCTTTATGATAAGACCAGACCAGTTGAAACCATGGTGTAGCGCATATCAGCTACTTTGTGAACTGTCTTCTCTGCACGTTCGCTTTCGCAAGCTCCTCCACCACTATGTTCGCCACCCTCTGCACAAGCCTGATGAGACCCTAAGGGATTTGAAATTTTCTCAACAATGAACAGTCCCTCCATATCAACATTTCGACCCACTGCATTGGCTGGAATGATAAATGCTTCATCTTTGAATCGAACGGTTAAGACATTTTGTCCGTCACTCACTTGCATCCAGCAGCCCTTGTGTTTACAGAGATCTGACACAGTACCGGAGACGCGAACCATTTGACCATTGAGATCCTGAGCCTGGGTAAATATTTCTGCGACAGGTGTTACTTTGGTCATTGTAAGACCCTGGCCATATTGATCCCCAGCCACCTCTGCTGTTTCAGAGTTACAAGCCATAAGACCAAAACTCAAAACAATTAAAACCAACATTTTTGTGTGCTTGTACATGATATCCCCTTCTAAATAGTGCTATTTTTTCTAATTTTAAAATACATGTATATCCCCGTACTCCCCATCACCAGCATAACTACTGCTAAAATATCGTAAATAAGAAAGCCATATTTACCAAAAAAATCACCGGTATGAAGATCAAGAATTACCCAGCGGAGGGGAACGCTTTTCTCTTCACCAAATATCTCCCTGGTGCCCTGCCTATCCCTGGTGGTCACCAGTCGCTTTTCATAGTGATCAGGAAGCAAACTAAGGGGAACCCGGGATGTTTGAATGGGCTTCAAATCATCCTGGTGGATAAGGAGAATACCCGTAATCGAAATAACAATGAGCAGGACAACTGAAACGAGACTCACCCACTTACTATAACCAAATGTATACCTGTGAAATTTGCGCCAGGTGCGCATTGACCGAGTGGAACCCTTGCTCAAAGCAACTCCAGTCGGTTGACCATCTCCGCAGCCACAAGTTTCTCATGAAGTTCAGAAAGATCACCATTGGTAATTTCTTCCAAACGATATAAGGTCAAATTTATTCTGTGATCCGTAACCCGTCCCTGTGGGTAGTTGTAGGTTCTGATCTTGGCACTTCTATCACCTGTTGAAACAAGTGTTTTGCGCATGGCAGCAACTTGATTATCCTGTTTCTCATGTTCTGCAGCCAACAAGCGAGCACGTAAAACCTTCATTGCCTTATCTTTGTTCTTATGCTGAGAAGATTCATCCTGACAGGAAACCACCATGCCTGATGGCATATGGGTTATTCGGATTGCAGATTCAGTTTTATTGACATGCTGACCACCGGCGCCACTGGCACGAAATGTGTCAATTCTTAAATCTCCAGCATTGATCTCAACGTCGACTTCCTCTGCTTCTGGTAACACAGCCACTGTGGCAGCAGAGGTATGGATTCTCCCACTACTCTCAGTCTGAGGAATTCTCTGAACGCGATGAACGCCACTTTCAAACTTTAGGGTACCATACGCATCTGCACCTGTAACCTCGATAATGGCTTCCTTGGTTCCGCCGCCACCCAGCTCGTTCAAAGTGATGAATTCATACTTCCAGTTGTTTGTTTCTGTATATCTGAGATACATACGGACGAGATCTGAGGCAAACAATGCAGCTTCATCGCCACCAGCTCCAGCTCTGATCTCAAGAATTGCAGCTCCCTGATCCAGGGGATCTTTGGGGATTAGAAGAATTTTTAAATCATCCTCAAGTTTAGACTTTTCTGCTAGAGAATCATCCAGTTCTTCTCGAACAATTTCTTTTAGCTCATCATCATCACCATGGAGAATGGACTCACCCT
Organism: Fidelibacterota bacterium; assembly: GCA_013203185.1. Taxonomy (GTDB): domain Bacteria; phylum Fidelibacterota; class UBA8477; order UBA8477; family JABMPR01; genus JABMPR01. The sequence goes on from JABMOS010000154.1 coordinate 42,703, forward strand.
CTTCGATATTGGTCATGAGCTCTTCATAGCTATGAAATACTTCCAGCACATGGGATAGGTCGTTGTGTTCTCTGGCTATTTTCGCATATTTGCGATTATTGGCCATAAGCTCAGGATCAGAAAGTTGATCCTCGAGTTCCTTAAATTTCACCTTCAGAGCAGGAAGTTTTTCTAATAACATTAGTCAATGGCCTCAGCAACATAAGATTGACCCTGATATTTCTCCAGATCATCTCCAAAGGCAAACTTCAGTGACTCAAGTGCGACAGTGAGCTGGTCATCATCAGGTTCTCTAGTTGTGATATTCTGAAGCCAGATGCCAGGGGCTGCTAATGCTCGTACCCAGGCGATATGACGATATTTTGAGCTTAGCTTCAATATTTCGTATCCTACCCCGGCAACGAATGGAATCAATGGCAGGTGTGTCAGTAATCTTATCTGCAGGGTCATTTCGCCAGCAAAGAGTTTCACAATACTGTCAATAATGGCAAACATGACAATGGATGACAAGAGAACGATAAAAATAAAACTGGTCCCACATCGAGGATGTTGGGTTTGGAAGGGCTTTGCAGATTCAAGATCCAACGGCTTTCCAGCTTCAAACGTGTAGACAGCTTTGTGTTCAGCACCATGATACTGAAAGAGCCTTTTCACATCATCCAGGAGCGAAATTCCCCAGAGATAGGTGAGAAATAGTGCAATTCTGATAATTCCAGACACCACATTAAAAGTAAATGCCGTCTCTGAAAGATTTAGCAGGTTACCTGTCACGAATATGGGTGTGACAAAGAAAAGGCCTAATCCGATTCCTAGGGCTAGAACGGTTCCAAGAAACGATAATACCTTGTCCTTAATTGACATCTCAGCCGAACTATCTTCCTCATACGCTATTTCAGCGGACTCATTGAGGGTGCCAATGCCCATTTTCATGGATTCAAAAAGAGCTATCATACCACGAATAACCGGTTTTTTGAGTATAGCATATTTTTCTGTGAGCGACGTGAACTCCTGGCGTCGGGTAATAATCTCGCCTTGGGGATTCCTCACAGCAATAGCATATGCTCCAGGCACGCGCATCATCACACCTTCAATGATAGCTTGCCCACCGACCAGTATGGTTTGCTGGGCGGTGAGGAATGCCTGAATAAAAACGCGGATTGAGCGCTTGAGCTTCAAATCGGCTTTAGAATGGATCTATTTAGCCTTTTCGGCTGTTCCATATTTCTTACGGAACTTGTCAATACGGCCAGCCGTATCCAGCAATTTCTGTTTTCCAGTAAAATATGGGTGGCAAGCGTTGCAAATTTCTATATGCAGCTCGCCAACAGTGGTATAGGTCTCAAAACTATTCCCGCAGGCACAAGCAACCTTGTGCAACTCGTATTTAGGATGGATTCCTGATTTCATTTTATGGGTACTCCCTTCATCAATTCAATTTAGCAACAGCGTCGGCAAATCTGCCAAGACCTGTTTTTATAGCGTCCATGGATGTCGCATAAGACAATCTTACGTGATCGCCTGCTCCAAAAGCTGAGCCAGGGACAACTGTAATATGAGCTTCATCCAATAAATATTTTGTCAGATCCATGTCATTTTTAATTTCAATATCGCCAGCTTTCTTTCCAAAGAGACCTGAAATCTTTGGGAAAGCGTAGAATGCACCCTCTGGCATGATACAGGAAACGCCCGGCATATCTGCCAATGCTTTAACCATATAATTGCGACGCTCCACAAACTGGGCTTTCCAATCGGCCAGAGCCGTGTGATCATGGCTTAGTGCAACATCTGAAGCGAACTGCGCAATAGAGTTTGGGCAACCTGTTGCCTGACCTTGAAATTTACCCATGGCCGAGGCAAGCTCTTTTGAGGATGCAGTATATCCAATTCGCCATCCAGTCATAGCAAAAACCTTAGACATAGTCTGTACTGTGATAGTCTTTTCATAGGCACCTTGAAACCCGGCCAGACTAAGATGTTCCCCATCATAGACAAGTGCCTCATAACATTCATCGCTTATTAGCCATAAATCATTAGAGGTTGCCACATCAACAAGGGCTTGTAGGCTCTCCCGATTGAGGACTGCACCACTAGGATTTGAGGGAGTATTAACAATAATCCCTTTGGTTTTCTCAGAGACTCCTTGAAGCAGTTGCTCCTGAGTAATCTGGAATCCATCTTCCTCAGTAGTCGTCACATAAACTGGGACGGCACCGCTGAGCTTTACAACTTCAGGATATGTGACCCAGTAAGGCGAGAGTATTATAACTTCATCACCTTCCTCAAAAAGCGTCATCATGATGTTAAAAAGAGAATGCTTTGCTCCATTCGAAACAACGATCTGGTTGGTCTCGTAATCAAGGCCGTTTGCATTTTTCAATCTGGTAGCTATAGATTGTTTTAAACTTTTAGTACCTGAGGCAGCTGTATAGCGTGTATGACCTTCAGCCAGGGCTTTGTTACCAGCAGCAAGAATATAATCTGGTGTATCGAAATCTGGTTCCCCTGCGCCAAAGGATATGACATTGACACCTTGCTCACGCAAGCGTGTAGCAGCCTCCAATACAGCCATTGTGGCTGAAGGCTGTAAGGCGTTGATTCTTTTGGCAAAACTCATTTCTTATATACTCTCCTTAAAAAGCCGCGCAATATATCGGCACCCCCCCTGTCTTGGCAAGGGAAAGGTGGAACAATAATCTGGATTTGATATCTCCTAAGTTGCCCTGAGCTCGATATGAAAAAAAGAGCGCGGATTTTATTCCGCGCTCTTTAATTACATCTATGTAATTATCTCTTAGACTATGAATTCATGGTCTGGATAAACTCTTTATTCGTGCTTGAACGCTGCATTCGCTCCAGCAGAAATTCCATGGCTTCAACGGGGGTCATCTCGTTGAGTAACTTCCTTAAAATCCAGGTCCTCGAAAGCTCGGCTTTGGAGAGCAGGAGTTCTTCCTTACGTGTACCTGAGCGATTGATATCGATGGCGGGATAGATTCGTCGATCACTGAGACGTCGATCGAGTACCAATTCCATATTTCCAGTACCCTTGAACTCTTCAAAAATAACATCATCCATGCGGGAACCGGTTTCAATAAGGGCCGTGGCCATGATTGTCAAACTACCACCGTGTTCGACATTTCTGGCAGCACCGAAAAAGCGCTTGGGGCGATGGAGTGCATTGGAATCAATACCACCTGATAAGATTTTACCACTATGTGGTATCACTGCATTGTGGGCGCGAGCGAGACGTGTGAGACTATCAAGGAGGATGACAACATCTTTGCCGAATTCCACCATACATTTTGCTTTGTTAAGAACCATATCTGCAACTTGCACATGACGCTCTGGTGGTTCATCGAAAGTGGATGCAATCACCTCAGAATCAACCATACGGCGCATATCAGTCACTTCCTCAGGTCGTTCATCAATAAGCAGAACGATGAGGGTCACATCAGGGTGATTTTGAACGATGGAGTTTGCAATGTCCTGAAGCAGGATTGTTTTACCTGTTTTGGGCTGAGCAGTAATGAGACCACGCTGACCTTTACCTACAGGGCTAATTAAATCCATAACGCGCATTGAATAACTCTTGGGTCCGCGCTCCAGGGTCAGCTTGGTGTCAGCATACAGGGGAACAAGCGTATCAAACTGAGGAACTATTCTACCCTCTTCAGGATTTTGATAATTGATGGCCTCAATTTTGAGCAGGGCAAAATAACGCTCATTGTCCTTTGGTGGACGAACCTGACCCCACACAATTTGTCCGGTACGCAACCCAAATCGTTTTATTTGTGATGGCGACACATAGATGTCGTGGGCTCCAGCTAAATAATTATTGTCTGCATCCCGGAGAAAACCGTATCCATCGGGCAAGATTTCTAAGACGCCTTTTGAAAACATCATCCCTGCACTCTCGGTTTGGGCTTCGATGATGGCTTCGATAAGATCCATCTTTTTCTGACCGCTGACCGCTGGCACTGCCAATTCCTGGGCAATATCTGCCAGCTCTTTCAACTTCATTTTCAGAAGTTGGGTAATGGTTAAACTCATTGAAATAAACCTGTTCTTTTGTGATTGATATTTTTGTTAAGTTTCTGTAAAAAAGTATTGTTGGGAGATTATATCTGCATATTCAGCGTTTGAATTGCAACATGAATTTAATCCAGACCTATACCTTGTCAATTAAAATTCTAATTATTTATTAATCCGTGTGATATAAACATTTTATGGTGTTTTAGTCTGCCATCAAGACTGCCTGGAGAGAATCTCTAGCTTCCCCCACTCCAACTTGCAAGAAGCAGTCGGGAGATTAGGGACTCATTTCTAACTTGGGATTTCAAACATAGGGAACAGAGATTCAGCCAAATAGTGGCTTCCAAAAAAGCAAATTATCTGGCTGTTACCTGTTTGTATTTTTCGTGCGCGCTCATACGCAGCCACAAGGCTTGGCTCTATTAGATTTGGGTTGACACCAAAATGAATGAGACTATCCTTCTCAACAGCTGAATGCCCTGAGAAGGCTGTAAAGATGACCTCCCCCGGCCAGGTTTTGAGCAGATCCAACATGGGTTGGATATTTTTCCTGGCATTGAATGCAGCCACAATTATTGAATCTTCTTTGCCCATTTCAGTTAATGCTTCCAATAACCGTGTAAGTCCCTCTGGGTTGTGGGCAACATCGTATAGTACTGGAGGGGATATTTGCAGAGCCTGCATGCGACCCTGCCAAGTCATGCCATCTAACCCAGTTTGTATGGTTGACTCATCTAATTTGAAGCCCAATTCGTCCAGGGCTGCAAGGACATTGGTGAAGTTTTCCTGTTGATGGCGACCCAAAAGAGGCAACTCTATGTCAATGATGTGTCCAGCTATTTTGCTGCGGACCCTCTGGAACAAACCATGGGTTGTGGCCTCTTCAATCTCGACCCTGTCAGGAACATAAATATATCTCGAGTTGACCTGTTGACTCTTCAACTGGATGACCTGTTTGACAACATCAGGGTTCTTCCCAAGAAGAATGGGGCGCTGCGGTTTAATAATGCCTGCTTTTTCACCTGCAATCTGAGGAAGGTTGTCTCCTAGAATATTCTCATGGTCCATGGACACACTGGTAATGATACTGGCGAGGGGGTCTACCACGTTAGTGGCATCTAACCTCCCTCCCAGTCCAGTTTCAATGACGGCCATGTCAACTGACTGTTCCTTGAAGTATTCCATCCCCAGTGCCGTAAGGACTTCAAAAAAGGTAATACCCAACTCATCAATATGGACCCGCCATTCTTCAACTTTACTGATGATAAACTCATCGGAGACCAGGGTATCCCCCACTCTAATGCGCTCGTTTGGCTTGATCAGATGTGGCGAGGTAAACAGACCCGTTTTTTTACCATAAGCTCCTAATATCGCTGCCAGCATAGCAGCCGTGGAACCTTTGCCATTGGTTCCAGCAATGTGAATGACTGGATATGATGTGTGTGGGTTGCCAATCCTGAGCATAAATTCTTTAACTCTGGATAATTCAAGCTTGACCCCAGGCACTGTTAAACCGAAGATATAGTCGAATACTGATTTAGAGTCCGGTTTGACCAAGATGATTACTCCCCAATCTTTATTGGAATAATAAGGTGTAAGTTATTTGTAAGATTCCAGAACTTCGAGCTCCACCTTAAAAAGCTTATCAAGGGGTCTTCCCAAGAATCGGGATGCCGTTTCTTCAAACTTTTGAGGAAAGTCAGAAACATAAAAATTATGTCTGCCTGGGTCACCATTACCATGATTCAACATTCCCATTTCCGCTAACACTTTTTGGACCCTGGTTGCTGTTTCCTCCCCAGAGTCAACAAGATGAACTGAAGGTCCCATCACTTCTTGAATAATTGATTTGAGATAGGGATAGTGGGTACATCCCAGAATGAGGGAATCAGGCTCATGGGTTTTGAAGGTCGCCAAATAGCTCTCCAGGACTTGTCTGACCACACCATCAAGGGGCCAGTCCTCCTCTACAAGAGGTACAAGTAATGGGCAAGCTTGATCCGTCACTTCTATGTCAGAATCAAGAGCACGGATAGCGGCTCGATATGCACCAGACCGTATGGTTGAGGCTGTACCAATAACACCAATACGTCTATGCCTGGAAGATTTCACCGCAGCTTCAGATCCGGGCTCAATCACACCCACAATGGGGATATTAAAACTCTGTTGGAGACTCTGCAATGCAACAGCGGATGCTGTGTTACATGCCACTACAATCATTTTGACCTGTTTTTCAATCAGAAAGGATGAAATTTGATGGGCGAAGCGAATGACTGTTTCATTGGATTTTGAACCATAGGGAACTCGTGCAGTATCCCCAAAATAGATGAGGTGTTCATGGGGTAGCAAATCAATGATAGCCCTTACAACCGAGATTCCTCCCAACCCTGAGTCAAATACACCGATGGCCCGTTTAGCGTTTAATTCACTCACGGGGATAATAACTTTTCATGGCGAGTTTTATATTTCATCAAGGCATCAAATATACCTTCGGCGGCTTTCTGTCGATAAGATGCCTGCTTCAATCTACGGGCATCATTTTTATTAGAAATAAACCCTAATTCTATGAGCACATTGGGCATTGAGGCACCAATTAGCACGATAAACCCTGCTTGTTTAACGCCCCGGTTCTGGCCCACCAGCTTCTTGTCAAATTCCCTCTGTGTTAAATCAGCCAAGGTTTCACTCTGTTGCATGAAGGAGCTCTGAGCCATGGTCGCCAGTATTAATTGTTCAGCGCTTAGCTTGTCGTATTGATCAGAATTTTTCTCAAGTTTAATAACCGCGTTCTCCATTTCAGCGACAGCAACAGCAGCGTCCGTTTTTCCTGGCCGGAGGAGATAGGTTTCAAAGCCTGATGCCTTTTTGTTCTTATTGGCGTTGACGTGGATACTTAAGAATACTTTTCCACCAGCTTCATTGGCAATTTTGGTGCGTTCCCAGAGCGGGACAAACACATCACTATCTCTGGTGTAGATGACTTCAATATCGGTTCGGGTTTCAATCAACTTCCCCAACCGCTTAACAACATCAAGGGTGATTTCCTTTTCTCTAAGTCCGTTACCACGAGCACCAGGATCATGTCCACCATGGCCAGCATCAAGCACAACCTTGTCCAGCTTCCACTTCTGACGTTCTTTTTCCAGATAGTGGGATTGATCTATTACATAGGGCCGACGAATTGTCAGTAGGATTTCCGGTGGTGAATCGCGATGCAAAACATCAACACCCTCTACAGTACCCCGCAGCCGAAAAGTGAGTTGAGAGGTGCCATCCAATTGATCCGCAGTAACGGTGCGGATGCTACTATTTTTAGGAATATCAGTGTTATCTAGACCCGGTTTATTCACCTTTGCCCCAGGCAGGGTAACATAGAGCCACTCTTCCCTATTTATCCAGGCTTTCACCGATTTTGCATCATAGCGGTTGGCAGTACGAATTCGAATAACTGTTCCATTTTGACGTTCTTCAATATTCGCTGATACAATATCAAAGGGGGAATATTTTGAGGGTTCCGCCTTTTGTTGCACTACCATATCCTCTGTATCAGATCCAGACAAAATTGTCACCCCTGAGACCAGCCCCACCATTTTCAGAATATTTACAAAATCATCCATGGGTAAATAAGTCTCGCCATCAAAGAAGATAACGGAGTGGGACATCTGAAATGTTTTATCCTCAACCATAACATAATGGTTATATGCGGTAATTTTAAATTTCAGACGACCAATGCGGAATACTGACTTTCTGACGGCAGGATTCAGAAATGCTGAAATTTTATACGCATCCAGTAAATCCTGAACTGAAATATATTGGTATTGATTTATTACATAGACTGGAATCGCAGGGACATATCGCTGATCATTTGCTTTTTGAAGAATGAGTTCAGTTCTTCTAGCCTGCAGGGAAGAGACCAGGAAAAGCATGATGAATGCAAAAACTATATATCGAAGTCGGTTCATATTTAGCGTTGAAAATAGTCGGAGGGGAATTATAAGACAATGGACATCTGAAGGCTGAGAGCAAGTTGTTCAGGCAAAATAGGAATTTCGAAGGACCGAGTTTGCACCAGTTTCAACTCAAGTAGAAACCAATTGACCACTTGCTGTTTTAGATACACAAACCATCTATCACCATCATCAAAAGCTGTATAAAAACCGAAGCTTTCAGCCACGCTGGTCTCATAGACACTCAATCGCATGGTGTAGTCAGGTATAAAAAATCTCACATACCCCATGGCCCATGTCCAGTTGCCCTTCACCCAAAATAGGCGCTGTTGAACTAGAAATGATGACTCCTTTTGGGCAAAAGCCGATTTGACATTTATGCCATATCTCAGGCGGGGTAAAAATAAATGGGTTGTGGACAGTGCCACCTTGGTTAGCCTTCGGTTTGAAAGCTCACCCGCCCAGTTATCTGCAACCACATTATGGCGATCATTTTTTTGGCTAAAATCGACCTGAAAAACACCTGCAGCCATTTTCCAATTAACCTGGAGTTTGTGTTGTTGAATTGCCCTGTAATCTTGAGAAGAGTGAAAATCAATGGAAAAACCTGTATCAATTGCATAGCGAATTTGCACTTTGTTAGTGGGGCGGAGTTGGGCACGGACGGAGAGTCCCTTTTCATTCGATGCTGCAGCACCCATTAAGGTTGGAATTGCTCCAGGACTATGGATTTGATCTGAAGTGAAGTGTCTCAATTGAAGGGATACTTTTAATGCTGGGCTGTGATAAGCCCAGGCGCCCAATATCCTATGATTACTAAGATCAAGACTGTTTGAGTAAATCTGAATCTTTTGTGAGCCACCAAGCTCAGTTGAGAGCCCTAATTCATAGGCTAAGTGCTTGCTCGCATGGGGACTGTAAAGGGTAGACCCATAAATCAACATACCTGAGGCAACCGTTTCAAGGGCAAATCCAAGATCATTTGTCCGTCTGTATTCGAGGATTCTTCCTGTGGGATGGATTCCATCTCCATCCTCTGTGAATTGATCCCCATGCATTGTGCCTGCTACCAGACGGCTGGAGATAAATGCAGAACCTTGTGCTTCTCCAAAGGAAAAGCTACTTGCTATCCCATGAAAATAATCAACCTCTCTGCTAGAATAATGCGGCCGGATCGTGGACTGCTTTGATCGAAGGAGCGACCCTGGGTTCAAGCTCAGCCTAGACCCCTGCTGATTAAGAATTAACCCGCCACCCCAGCTTACATGAAAGTCTCCAATGACAAGGTGGTCTAGCCATGGAATAGATTGACTACTTAAAGCAACGATGGAATGATCAGTTAAATCTCTCTCACCAGGATCTTGTTCGCTGAGGAGGACGACTGACCCCCATCTATTGTGGAGATGCCCTTTGTTGAGAACCCGCCAACCATTCAGTGATGGAGAATACTGCATACGTTGTCTCAAATGGATTTGAGTTTTTTGAGAGCCTTGTTTTAAATCATTCTTTAGGAGGGTTAAATCCCCACCATGAATTTTCCGTTGAAGAATCTGAAGATTGCCTCCACTACCCTGCCAGTCAAGGATTGCCATGACTGCCTCTGTGGAATATCCATGCTCAAGCAAGGAGCTTGAATCAGCAGTTTCCATGGAGAAGGGTTGAAAAATTGTCGTAAGCAACTGGTCCAAATATTGAGTATCATCGGGATCATCCAACTCATCCTCCTCCAGTGCTCCAGGATATTGTGGATATGCTATGAGGTTAAGCATTAAGAGAAAAATGATAGGTCTCATGGCAAGACCATTTCCAGACCAAATCCGTGTGACACTGGTAGATGGGGGTGCAGGACGAAGACGTAGTTGAGGGTAATTTTTCGAGTATGAATTCGCCAACCGGCAGACATCATGCCGCTTAGCGCCCTATACCCAAGACCTATCTGCCAGAGTGATCTGGAAGAAACCTGCAATCCCAGACAGGTTTCCAGGGGCAAGACGGACTCTTTCTCTAGGCCAATTAAAAGGGTGACAGGTCCAACCACGTATTCCCCACCCACATGAAATTTCTGGGGCAGAGATAGAGCTCTCCCCCATCGAATGGCATGTTCCATAACTGAGCCCACTTTAAGCTGGCCAGAAATTTCTGCATGAGAGCTTAACGACAGTGACAAGGCATTTTGGGATTTTATCCCTGCCACGGACAGGTGATGATAATTCAAGGTCACTCCTACCCTATAGCCGTTTGCCACAGACCATACTGACCCATTGATTAATTTTAGTTCAGAATAGTGTTCGTCCCCGAAATACTCCAAATGGTGGATATATGGGGTTTGTTTGAACGAATTCTGAAGGGTAAGTGAGCCAGCCTGAAGATCAAGTGATTGAAATGGTTTTTGGTAAGAGAGGACAATTCGGGTTGCTTGATTCTCCTCCATTAATGCAGGGTTTACTACGAACTGATGAGGATGCTGTCCTACAGTCTTGATGTTGGCAGTTGCGGCTGGCCAGCCAAGACCAATATACTCGAAAGCACCATATACAGGAGATATGCGTGAAATGACTGCAAAAATCACAGTACATACACACATCATTTTTTTGATGTGAATCATGATTATTCCAACTTTTAACTTTGAGGATTGATTTTAAAGTGTAGGCTATATTAATGCATAAAACGACGCCTGGCAA
>JABMOS010000016.1 GCA_013203185.1 Fidelibacterota bacterium
CCGGCCTGTCAAGCCGGAGGTCGCCGGTTCGATCCCGGTCGGTCCCGCAATAAAATCCTGCCTCTGGTGGGATTTTTTGTATCACGATCCTTCCCTACTTTGATTAATTGAAAACCAAGTTGGAATGCTTATGTTAGGGGCCTAGCATTTGGAGCCCCTGAACATGAATATTGTTAAAAAATTACTTACTTGTCTTCTCGTATTATTCTTGATTGCCTGTTCATCCAGTAAACCTGGAAAATCAGACTACGATTATTCAACCATGGACAGGACGACCAAAAAGGCATATCAGGGAGTGGAGCGCTTTCTAAGCAGCAACACAACAAAGGAATCAGCCCTTAAGCTCAGCAAACACACAAAAATTGACACCATCATTGTAGATTCTGAAGCCAGGAAACTGGATATCCATTTTAATAGAAATTTTGCCAACATTCCCATAAGAGAAGATGTGGTCAGAGACATTCTTGCTGCTGTTAAGGAATCCCTGGGCCGAAAATTCAAGGACTACTCCCTAAAGCTTTATGCCGTAGACGTCCCCATCGAGGATCTCATCCCCAACTATTTTCGCAGTAGCAAAAGAAGCTATGACCGAGCCAGAATGCCAAAACCTGAGTCAAGATCCCTTCCACTGGTTCGAAACCTGAGTCACAAGTGGACCCCATCTTCTGGTTTATACAATCGTAACATTGCATTATGGCATAGTCATGGTTGGTATTACGAGCAAAAGTTTCAGCGTTGGGAATGGCAGAGAGCTCGTGTTTTCCAGACTGTAGAGGATCTCCTCCCCATGTCTTTTACATTAAAATATCTGGTCCCCATGCTTGAAAATGCTGGCGCCCAGGTTTTTATGCCCAGAGAACGTGATCTCCAAACCAATGAAGTCATCATCGATAATGACACGCCAGGGGTGAAACCAGCCTATCAGGAATATGATTCAAAGTCAGAGAAATGGCTCACGCTGGAAGCGCCGGGTTTCGCAATTGGTACCCCTCCTTATGCCTCAGGAGACAATCCCTTTTTTATGGGGACATCCCGTTTCATTAAGTCAGACACCAGCGGAAGCGCTAAAATACGCTGGATACCCAGCCTTCCTGAGGCAGGGAAATATGCAGTATACATCGCCTATACTGCTGCAGACAGCAATGTAACGGATGCCCACTATACCGTTTTCCATACAAGTGGTCAAACAGAATATATAGTGAATCAACAGATTGGTGGCAGTACCTGGATTTATCTGGGCACTTTTGATTTCAATCAGGACCTGAATGAAGATATCCACCGGGTGGAGCTCACCAATTTGAGCACTGAATCAGGCCAATATGTTAATGCAGATGCCATACGTTTTGGCGGTGGCATGGGCAATATTTCCCGAGAAGGGCAGGTTAGTGGACGTCCCCGCTACGCTGAAGGTGCTCGTTATTATCTACAATATGCAGGCATGCCAGATACCCTGATTTATAATCTGAACCAAGATGAGAGTGATTATAAGGATGACTATCAATGCCGTGCAGAGTGGGTCAATTATCTACGTGGCGCACCGTATGGACCAAATCTGGACCGCCAAGCTCCAGGACTTAAAATCCCCATCGACCTTTCTTTTGCATTTCACACTGATGCTGGATTTACACGCAACGACACTGTCATCGGCACACTGTCTATTTACAGTACCGAGGATTCTGAAGAGACAGATGTTTTCCCTGACTCAATGTCCCGGATGACCAACCGTGATCTTGCAGATATCCTTCAAACCCAGATCGTAAATGATATTCGGGCCAAGTATGATCCAGCATGGACGCGCCGAATGCTTTGGGATAGAGGATATAGTGAGGCATATAGACCAAATGTTCCTTCAGTTCTGTTGGAGCTACTCTCTCACCACAACTTCCTTGATATGAAGTTTGCCAACGATCCTCGTTTCAAATTTGATGCAAGCAGATCTATCTATAAAGCCATGGTCAGGTATATTTCCACACAATGGGATCTAGAATATGTTATTCAACCTCTCCCAGTTTCTCATTTTCAAGCAACTTTTGCAGAAACTGGTGATCTAAAACTACAATGGCAACCTGTGCTCGATCCCCTGGAGAGCACAGCTTCCCCAGATAAGTATATGATATATACACGAGTTGAAGATGAAGGCTTTGACAATGGTATCTTGGTAAACAATCCTTTTCTCGAAATCAAATCATTAGAAGAAGGTATCATTTACAGCTTTAAGGTGACGGCTCTCAACGCTGGTGGCGAGAGCTTCCCCTCTGAGATTCTCTCTGTTTGCAATATGGGTGGAGAAAAGGCGCCTGTTTTGATCGTAAATGCATTTGATCGTATATCTGCAGCCTCCACAATCGAAACTGATGAATATTTGGGCTTTGTTGACCTTTGGGATGAAGGTGTTTCTGATGGATATGATATGAATTACATCGGATCCCAATATGACATAAAAGCGGATTCACCCTGGCTTGATGACGATGAACCTGGACATGGTGCCAGCTTTGGAGATATGGAAACGACTCTCATACCCGGGAACAGTTTCGATTTCCCCCATTTACATGGGAAATCTTTGCGGGACGCTGGCTATTCGTTTGTTTCATCAAGTGATGAAGCCATCTGGGATGGCCAATTGGAGATAACGAACTATACGCTTCTAGATCTCATCGCTGGCGAGGAAAAGGAGGTCCCAGGTCCTAAGGATTCAAGTCCTCATGATTTTCGAACCTTTCCCAAGGCGTTCCAGGAGAAAATCAGGTCATATACGCAATCAGGAGGAAATCTATTCCTAAGTGGTGCATATGTAGGATTTGATCTATTTGACAATGGGAACGACTCCCTGGATATTCAATTTGCTGAAGAAGTCCTCAACTATAGATTTCGGACTGACCATGCAGTAAAGACAGGCAAACTAACCATCATCACTCAAGACCTGTTTCAATTGGAAACCTCCCAGGGGTTAAATTTCAATACCAATTTTCACCCTTCTCTCTATAAAGTAGAATCACCTGATGCCATTGAGCCCGCCACTCCAGAAGCAGTCACCATACTCCGATATACCGAAAACAATACCAGCGCTGCAGTGGCAGCTTCAGGAGCGTATAAGATTGTGGTGTTTGGATTCCCTTTCGAAAGTATACTTTCAAAGACCAGTAGAAATGAGGTCATGGCATCGATACTAAAATTTCTTGACTCTGAGTAATCGTCAGTCTGCCTAACACCATGGGGTCACATCCAGGAAATTTAGCGTTTAGATTTTTATTAGAACTAATGGCATTGATATCATTTGGGTTCTGGGGCTGGAAACTGTCGGATTCAGGCTGGCGCTATGTCTTTGTCCTGCTTGTTCCCCTCATTTTTGCTGCAATCTGGGGCGTGTTTAATGTCCCCGATGATCCAAGTCGATCCGGCAATGCACCTATCATCGTTTCTGGAGTGATCCGTCTACTCTTGGAGCTTGTCTTTTTCGCTCTGGCCAGTTTAGCGCTCTACCACCTGGGATACCAGAATCTATGGTGGATTCTCGCGGCGTCAGTCATCCTGCATTACCTCGTATCCTATGATCGCATCATCTGGTTAATTGCATCCTAAATTCCAGTGGATATTCAAATTAAAACTGAGTATTGGGGCTCTCATGAGGCAAGGCAAGCGTTTAAAACATTTATTCTGGGTATTCATGGGTTGGATTTCACGGAATGGGAAGCTCGTGGATTTTGGGACCATGCCTACACACCATTTTCCTACTTCAAAGGTGGAGAGGTCATAGCCAGTGTATGCATTTATCTTCTCGATGCAATAATTGCAGGAAACAAAACCAAACTGGTACAGATTTCTGGTGTAGGGACCCACAAAAGCTGGCGGAGAAAGGGTTTAAGCAGGGAGTTAACTGATCTGGGGCTTGAATGGGCTAGGGACAAACATTCAGGTGTTTTCCTTTTCGCTGATGAGGAAGCCATCCCTTATTATGAGCGATGTGGATTTACTTCCATAAATGAGACCCTGGAATACTACCACATTGAACCAGTATCAGCCAAGCAGGGGCTACTTCAGCTGAATCCCACCAATCAAGAGATTCTGGATCGTATCTACAATTATGCCAACCTTAGAACGCCAATCTCTGACAAGTTCTGCGTATTCAGCTCAAAATTGCTCATGTTTCATGCCCTCTACACTATGCGAGAGAAAATGCATGAAATTCCAGATCTAGACTGTCTGGTATTTTTTGATCGAAAGAGAGAAGTAGTTAATATTTATGATATTTTGGGAAGGACAATCCCGTCCTTTGATGAAATTTACCCTTACCTCTCAGCGGACACAGATAGAAGGATACATTTTCACTTTCACACTGACAAGCTGGGTATCAAGGGCATCCGCACTAAAACGACAACAGGGAATAATACTTTTGTAAAAGGATCATTCCCTGTCTTAGAACCATCCTTTCCATTCACGTCAAGAGCTTGACTGCAAATGGAAGTCAGGTTTGTCTAAAGCTTAGCGTTAGATTTTTGGCCCTGCAGCGATTACTTCAGCAGTAACACCATCTTCGAACTGTTTAAAATTCTCTACAAATTTTTCAGCAAGATTCTGATAGCGCCTGGCATAGTCATCTTTGTCAGCCCAGGTTGAAATTGGATCCAGAATATCTGAAGGGACCTCAGGACAGCTCTCTGGAATTTCAAAGCCGAACACTGGATCCTGTCTAAAGGATACACCATCTAATCCGCCATCCAAAGCAGCATTGAGCAGTGCCCGGGTGTGTTTGATGCTAATGCGACTGCCGACTCCAAATGGTCCACCAGTCCAACCAGTATTTATCAACCAGCAATTCACATTGTGCTTCAACATTCTATCCTTCAGAAGTTGAGCATAAACATAGGGATGATGCACCATGAAAGGGGCACCAAAACATGCGCTAAAAGTACTGATTGGATCTGCCCCCAGTCCGATCTCTGTCCCACCCACTTTGGATGTGTAACCAGAGATAAAATGGTACATGGCCTGATCGGCACTTAGCCTTGAAATGGGAGGCAAGACACCTGACACATCACAAGTAAGCATAAAGATATTTTTAGGATTGCCACCCTTAGCACCTGGAACCGCATTGCTGATAAATTCCAGTGGATAGGATGCTCGTGTATTCTCAGTATACATATCATCATCAAGATCTAAGTGTCGGAAACGACCACCAAATACCACATTTTCGAGAATGGTACCGAACATCTGAGTTACTGCATAAATTTGTGGTTCAGCCTCAGGATTGAGATTGATGACCTTGGCGTAGCAGCCACCTTCAAAATTAAAGACACCCTCATCACTCCAGCCATGCTCATCATCACCAATAAGTCCACGATTCACATCAGCTGAAAGTGTGGTCTTACCAGTTCCAGACAGTCCAAAGAATATGGCAACATCACCTTTCTGACCCACATTTGCAGAACAATGCATGGTCAGGACATCCCTTTTGGGCAGGAGGTAGTTCATTATTGTAAAAAATGATTTCTTGATCTCGCCACCATATTTTGATCCACCAATGATAGCCAACCTTTCTTCAAAATTAAGGATAATGAAGGTTTCACTATGTAAATCATCATATTCTGGGTCTGCTTTGAAATCAGGTGCAGAAATTAACGTGAATTCCGGGACATGCTCTATCAGCTTATCATCATCACGCTCGACTACAAACATATTTCGGGCAAATAAGCTATGCCAGGCGTACTGGGTGACTACGCGGATAGGCATACCATAATTCTCATCTGCTCCCACATAGCAGTCCTGTACAAAAACATCTTTACCCTGGAGATAGCCCTTGAGTCGATTAGACAGGTTGGCAAATTTCTTTTTTGTGTAGGGCTTGTTATGTTTACCCCACCAGATATCATCCTTGGTTGAAGATTCACGGACTACAAACTTATCATTGGCTGCCCGAGCAGTATGCTCGCCTGTGTAAACAAGAAGGGGACCATTATGGGCAATTTTACCCTCTTCCCTATCCAGAATCTCCTCGTAGAGTTCCGATGTAGACAAATTCCAAAAGACACCGTTTAAATGTTTTAAACCGTGATTTTCCAAGCCATGGTTGCTGGCTAAAGTTCCAGCATATTGAGATTTCTTCATTTCATCGCGTAATTGACGTTTCATAACATCCCTAGATTTTTGTGATAAATATTGTCACTAGTAGGATAAGCTTGAGTATTCAATATGCAATTAATTGTTTCAAAAAAACACCGCCATTTAGATGAAGTTCAGAGATAATATTTGTCTTGGTTTCTCACGGAGTGAATTGAATTTTCATCCAGACATCAAGGATACCTTGCCCCATACTTCCTCGTGATGGGCCACTACCTTGTCCACCGCCGCCCTTCTGGCCTCCCCCCATTCCACCAGACCCACCTCGATGACCGCCAGCCCGCTGACCATCATTCATGCCACCCCCTTGGCCATCTCTCAAATCTGGTCGTTTTGATGTAGACACAATTCCTAGTCCCAATTTCTTGTTTATGTCAAAGGTCTCACCCAACATGGCTGTGGGAATCTGAAATTCTATAAACAGTGTTTCATCATGAGAGTTTGCTGATGCTAACAGATCCGCAGGTCCCAGACTTTTTCCTGCTTTGGTATCAATTACGACTACTGTTAAATCACCATCAATTCTTGGCACCTGGCCGGCAGTTCCATTTCGTCTTAGTTGTCCCCCGTCCTGATATTGATCTCGCTGATAGGCACCTGGTCGTCTTCCACTAGCTAGTGCACCCTCAATTTTAAGTCCAAGATTCTGGCGTTTACGCCCTTTTGTATCAAGCCATAGAGTGAGTCCCCGCAAGGCCAATTGACGCTGAAAGTCTTTGTCGATACTGCTAATGGCAACATATACATAATTTTTATTATGACTCACGCCTAGAGCAAAACGCTCCCCATCTGGGATCTGGAATTTACCTGTCCATTCGGTGCGCTGCCCATCTATCCTGAATTCATTAGTCGCTTTTTGACTCAAATATGAGCTGCTGCATGCACTCAGTATTATCACCAGACTCAATAATCCAGCAGGTTTCCACATCATAATCATTTCATATCCTATGCTTCAAATAGAGGTTAAAGTCATTCCTTTGACCTTGGAATAACCAAATGGTTAAGGAGTTGACTTATTTTTCTAGCAGCTGTGTTATCCTTTGAATAAGAAGTGCAGAGGCTTGCGACACGTGCGATTCTTCACAAAATCGGCCCAGCGAAATTCTGATAGTCCCAAGTTGGTAATTCAAGGGAATGTGCATTGCCTCCAGAACCCCTGAGCCTTTACCATCTGCACTATGACAAGCAGCGCCTGCTGATAGCATGACCTCATCAAAATTGGACAGAATATCCAAAGCATTTAAGGTTGAAAAACTCACACTAAGTGTGTTTGGGAGCCGGGGTGTACTTGAGGCATTGGTTCGAATTTCAGGGAAGGCCTGCTTTAAACTCGCCTGTAACCTGTCCCTTAAATTCTTTTGGCGAGCCATCTCTGATTCCATTTTCTGTCTGGCTATTTCAGCGGCCATACCCAAACCGACAATTTGTGCTACATTTTCAGTCCCTGCCCGCAGCCCTTTTTCATGATTGGCGCCGTGTATTAAGGGCTCGAGATCAACACCATTTTTGACATAGATGGCGCCCACACCTTTAGGCGCATACATTTTATGACCTGCTATACTCAAAAGGTCACAACCCAATTCGCCGACATCCACTGGGATTTTCCCAACTGATTGGGCGGCATCCGTATGGAAGACAGCACCTGCCGCATGAGCAATTTCAGACAGTTCGCTGATAGGTTGGATACTACCTATCTCATTATTGGCATGCATGACAGAGACCAGGATGGTTTTTGAAGTAATGATCTCTTCCAGGTCTTCAACGCTGACAACCCCCTGGTTATTAACGGGAAGATACGTAATTCGGAAGCCCTGATGCTGCAGATATTTAACCACATTTAAGATGGCTGGATGTTCAATACTTGACACAATAATATGCTGGCCTCTCCCCGAACTTCGGGAAGCAATGCCTTTTAAGGCCATATTATTTGACTCTGAACCCCCAGATGTGAATATGATATTTTCAGTACTGCAGCCCAATAGCCCTGCTACTTGTTCTCGGGCAAGGTCTATGGCTTGTCGATTATATTTGCCAAGACTATGACTGGAAGAGGGATTCCCGAAATGTGAACGATAGAAAGGTTCCATCGCTTCAAGCACTATGGGATCAATAGGGGTCGTCGCATTATAATCGAGATAAATATTTCCATTGGATAGTAGCATGGTTCACTCCTTTCTAAATGAGATGAATGAACACGTGAAATTAACCTCCAGACGGTAACTCCCTTACACAATTATGCTGAAATTAACCTTCTCAATAGATGGTTGTCTAAAAACACAGAAAATTGAAAGGAACGACACCATGTACAAAAAAACAAAGCACTTCATCCTCCCCATACTTCTTTTGGGACTTACCATGCCTGCATTCGCTCAGATGGGGTCTTCGGGACAAGGATATGGAGCGGGGAAGACCAACAAATTCCAGGAATTGCAACTAACAAGTGAGCAGGAAGAACAGATGCAAAATCTGCGATATGACTTTGAAAAGCTTAAAGTCGGTCTGGATGCCAATTTAAAGACTGAGCGCCTCGATTTGAAAAAGCTTGAGCGTGATAATGAGCCCAATAAAAAGAAAATTCATGCTCAAATCGAGAAAGTTGGTGAGCAACGCATAGCCCTGGAAAAAGCAAAGGCAGATCACCACCTTGAAATCCGCAAAGTTCTGACTGATGATCAGTATAAGATTTTTATGAAAAAGATGAAAACCCAAGCTGGTCGCAAGGGTCATGGTGGTAAAGGTAAATCCGGTCACTTCGATGAAGGTCGAAAAGCGTTTCGTAAATAAATCTTCTTCCTCCCTATGAAGACAGAAAAGCACCTCGAAGTCTGAGGTGCTTTTCTGCTTTTTTTTACATAAGATAGCTGATTATTAACTCATCCCACTCACTTCAGCTTCAAGATTGAAAAGCGTTATTTCTGAGGGAATTCCAAGACGGAGCGGAGGACCCCAATATCCTGTACCCCGATTCACATAAACTTGCATTTTCTCGTGACGATACAATCCTGCAGAGTACTTGTGAGCTCTGGCCACAGCTAGATTGAAGGGCATGAATTGCCCTCCATGGGTATGCCCGCATACCATAAGATCGATAGACAATCCATCTGTCAAATCAGCCGTTCCAGGTTGATGTGCCAGCATGATGCTTGGCATGTCATCAGGGATGCCTCTCATGGCCTTCTGGGGGTCAGTTTTGTGCGATTTAACAGTATGATGGGCCATGAGGTCAGTAACACCGGCAATTGCCAGGGAGGCGTCACCCCTGGTCAAAATGCGATGTTCATTTTCAAGATGTATCATACCCAGTTCATGCACTTTATCCACCCATTGCATGGCACCAGAGTAATACTCGTGATTGCCAGTTACAAAATAGGTTCCATATTTAGATTTTAAATCACGGAGAGGCTCAACATCTTCTGATAATCGATGAACAGATCCATCTACCATATCACCAGTAAAAAATATGAGATCTGGCTTGAGTGCATTGACCTGATCAACTACGATTCTGGCATAGTCTCCTTTAATAGTGGGTCCGATGTGCAAATCTGATATCTGAGCAATCTTCAGTCCCTGAAATTCTAAGGGTAGATTTGGGATGCTAATATTTTGAGTGAAAACCGTGGCTCTTTTCCGAGCATGAAACAATCCGATACCACCCAAAACAGAGGTAAGGCCAACTATCCCTAGATTCATTGACATTAAGAGGAATTGTCGGCGCCCTGGATCGAATTCCAGACTGCTGGGAGTGCTGTTGGTTATTGACTTCAATATTTTAAAAGAAACCGAGCCAGTAACCCACCCCAGATCTCTTATAACAAAGGCCACAAAGGTCAGAGAGAAAATTCCCATACCAATAAACCCAAGCCATAAAAAGGCATCAATCAAGGGGTTTTCATGTCCTCGTGATCTGAGGATCATCCCAGCTATGGGAGCAATAGCTAAGAAGGCAATAATTACCCAATATACAAAAAGACCTGGACCTGAAATATCAAAGGGAGCAATGACTCTAGCGCCCACATACCCATACAGGAGGGTCAATACAAAAATGACAACTATAAAAAACACAACCTATCCTTTTCTTTCCCCACCATGAACTAAATCAAATCGTGGATTGAGTCAATTCCTTTCTTAATCAAATTGCGGATTGAGTCAATTCCTTTCTTAATCAAATTGCGGGGTGCAATCCATCATAGCAATTCTATATTGTGTCACGTTTATTAAAACATAAATAAAATTTTGAGGTTGATCCTATGTCATTGCTTCGTCAAGCATTCATGAAATTCTGGAATTTGGAATTGTACTGGAAAGTGTTTATTGGAATGGGTGCAGGAATTATTTATGCCCTGCTGTTAGGAGACAGGGCAATGAATGTGGCCCCGCTGGGTGACATGTTTATGCGTTTGCTGAAGATGGTCATTGTACCCCTTATCTTTTTCTCCATCACATCTGGTGTAGCTGGGATAGGAGAAAGCAAGAGTCTGGGTCGTCTTGGCGCAAAAACCTTTGGCTACTACTTCCTCACATCCATGTTGGCGATCCTCATAGGTTTGACCCTGACTAACATTATTCAACCAGGTGAAGGTGTGGATATAAGTGCTGGTGGGAAGGATTTTGATCCATCCAGCCTAAGCCAACCTGGAAGTTTAGGCAATATACTAATTCGTATGATCCCCACAAACCCCATTGCCGCTGCAGCAAAAGGTGATGTGCTCTCCGTTATCTTTTTCTCAATAGTTCTGGGTATGTCTATCACTGCCCTTCCCGCGGCCCAATACAAAGTAGTAAGGGACCTTTTTGACACCTTTTTTAAGGTGATGATGAAGATGACTCAGGGTGTGATCATGTTGCTGCCCATTGGCGTTTTTGGTTTGATTGCCAAAGCTGTATCCAGTACAGGTTTTGAGCTATTCAAGGCAGTTGGCTGGTACATGGTAACCATCGCCTCTGGCCTGACCATTCACATCTTTATCGTGTTGCCCATTGTCTTTTATCTTTTCACCAAAATTAATCCACTAAAACACTTTAAGGCCATAGCTTCTGCAATGGTCACAGCCTTCTCTACCAGTTCTTCTGGTGCCACCTTGCCAGTGACAATGGACTGTGTGGAAAATCGGGCAGGTGTCTCAAATAAAGTCACCAGCTTTGTTCTCCCACTGGGCGCAACCATCAATATGGATGGGACAGCATTGTATGAATGTGCCGGTGTTCTATTTATTGCACAAGCACTAGGGTTTGATTTGACAGTGGCACAACAATTACTCATCGTCATCACAGCTTTCCTTGCATCAGTGGGGGCAGCTGCTATTCCCTCAGCAGGATTGGTCATGATATTTATCGTGCTGGATGCAGTGGGTTTGGGAGATCATCCTCAAGCTGCAATCATTGTGGGCACCATGCTGGCTGTGGATCGTCCCCTTGACATGTTTCGGACCGTTGTAAACGTAACCAGTGACACTATGGGTGCTGTGATCATTGCAAAATCAGAGGGTGAGGAAGTACTAACTAAAATTTAGCAATCCAC
The DNA here is from genome assembly GCA_013203185.1 of Fidelibacterota bacterium. GTDB lineage: Bacteria > Fidelibacterota > UBA8477 > UBA8477 > JABMPR01 > JABMPR01. The sequence continues at coordinate 11,633 of JABMOS010000016.1, forward strand.
CCACTTCAAATAGCTTTTCTGTCTAGCTGAAGGGTCTGAATAACCTTTATTTAAATCTAATTCGATAGCTCTAGGACTTCACTAGCTCAAGAGCTAAATTTGGCGCATCGGGGGAAAATATGGATGCTTTTTTACAGATTTAAACTGCAATGATGCTCGGCATTTTTTGAACGAGAACTAATCAACGGGAACCCAACTCCTTGCTGCTAAGGCAGGCCTTTCCCTCCCCCCAGGGATCAAGGAAGTCTGATCTTTAAGGGCGGTGCCCACCGTGAA
>JABMOS010000017.1 GCA_013203185.1 Fidelibacterota bacterium
GGTGTGATCGCGGCAGGGATCGAACCTGCGACCAATTGATTAAAAGTCAACTGCTCTACCAGCTGAGCTACGCGACCATGAAATGAGGCCTTATTAATATACGGGACCCTCTAAAAAGCGAGCCAATATAGTTTTGTCCCCACCGCGGGCAAAACAATTTCCAAGTGAATTAAAGGTTTTTAAAACACCATTTGGGATTGGTTGTTTTTATTTAATCTTTATCTTGAGCCCATGGAAAAAACAAATAGTTCGTGGAGAGTCATCTCTACCGCGGTTTACGGCGCCCCCAATGAGGGCAAAATTTATGGCTATCTGGAAATTGATGTCACTGATGCCTGGGAGATGATCAAGGCTAATCGGGCCGAGGGACGGCGCATCACCATGACCCATCTGGTAGCGGCTGCCATCGGTAGAGCCATTGGTTGGGATATTCCAGAGATGAATGCCTTTGTGAAGCGAGGGGCTGTGGTTCAGCGGGACGAAGTCATTGTGACCGTTGCTGTCAACATGCATGGTGGTAAAGAAATGACCAGCGTGAAACTTTTTGATGCTCACAAGAAGACAGTTTTTGAGATTGCAGACGATATTCGAAATCGCGTAGCACAAGCCCGCGGCGGCGATGATAATGACACCATGGACAATAAATCCTTCATGGCTAAAATCCCCTGGCCATTTCGGCGCATGGCCTTTCTGCTGTTTCGATTCATTACCAATACTCTGGGATTCGAAATTAAATCCATGGGTTTGGGTCACAACGCCTTTGGTTCTATTTTACTCTCAAATATCGGTTCTCATGGATTGACGACGGGTTGGGGAGCACTTTTCCCAGGATCCAAACTACCTGCTGTTATTATTATGGGGAAGGAAGAGGATAAGGCGGTCGTCAGGGGTGGTGAGGTTGTTGTTCGTAAGATTCTTCCTCTTACGGGTACGTTTGACCATCGAGTTATGGATGGCTATCATTGTGGCATGTTGGCCCATCACATCAAACGCTATCTTGAGAACGCAGAGCTCTTGACTGAGGTTCCTCTAGAATTAAAAGAAGAAGCTGTATAGCGTTTATCCCAGGTGGGTGCACACGTTTAAGATTTAGGTTGAATGACCTTCATGCGGTATTCAATGAGTGCAGCGCTGAGGAGTAGTCCAGTATTTTGAAGGATTTTCAACAGACCCACATTGGATTCCTCACTATCCACACTAAAACATCCACAATTAAAGTCTAGACCCCGTGCCATAGCTGAGAAGATTGCCAGGATAAATACCAGGAGTAAGCCCCCAATGACAATATTGGCTGCCCGCTGGTAACGATTGATGATCAGGGCAATCCCGCATGTAAACTCTAGCCAGGGAAGAATGATTGCCGAGATGTGGAGGAGAGGGAGGGGCAGCAGGCGATAGTTGGATATAGATTTTGCAAATAGACCCGGATTCCAGATTTTATCCAGACTGGCATAGATAAAAAGTAGACCTAAGCCGATTTGAATACTTCGGGTGAACCATTCACCATATTGACTCTCAAGGAAGTTATCAAAACTTGATCGCATTAGGGATGACTCACAACTGGATAGCCTGCATCTCTCCATTCCTGCCAACCTCCAAAAAAGAAATTGACCTGAGAGAAGCCCATCATTTTTAAATCAGCTGCCAGATCAATTGAAGCATTGCAATCTTCTCCATCACAATAAGTGATGATGTGTCGATCAGGATTAAGACTTTCCAAATAAGCAAGTGAATCCAAAAAGGCATGGACAGGCAAATTAATTGCACGCCTAATGTGACCTGATTTATAATCCTCAGGGTTGCGAGCATCAAAAAATAAGGCCGAATTCGTTTCATAGGCCGAATGGGCATTTATCAATGAAATATTCGATGCGGCGGCATCATCTCCACTGGGATTAATGGATACAGATGGTACTGCCACACCTGTAGAATCATCACCTACTATTGTGATCTCAGTTTTTAGCCCAATACCATTGGGGAGAACAGCCTGTGCAGATATACCCAATACTGTGGATAGGGCCAATAAGGTGAGAAGATCTCTCATGGTTTTATTCATCTGGATCATAACGATTGATAATAAATGGTGCTCTAATTGAATCCTACAAGAAACTAATCAGATTCTCCCTGATCTTGAAAAGATTTGAAGTGGCTCCCGTATTCACCTGACTTTCGATAGGTAACCATCTATATTGAAAGGCTATAAAAAAAGGAGAAAAAGATGGCTGGAAAGCGTATTGTAATTGGTGACAGTGAGGTTGAGATTCCAGATTTTGGAATGAAAACCTTTATTTATCCAGTATTATTATTATTACTGGTCTGGGTATTTTTTGCCGGACCATTTTATGTTGTTGATCCTGAGCAAAATGGGGTAGTAAAAACATTTGGAAAACTCTCTCAAATAACTGAACCAGGACTAAAATTTAAATTTCCGTGGCCTATCCAAACCGTGGAAATGGTTAACGTTGAAGAAGTGAGACGTTTAGAATTGGGTTTTCGAACCATTCGGGCAGGAGGGACTTCAAATTCTGCTCAGTATAAAGATGTACCCTCAGAAGCCCTCATGCTTACTGGAGACGAAAACATTGTCAGCGTGGATCTTGTGATTCAGTACAAGATTAAAGATGCAGGCAAATTTTTATTCCGGGTAGCAGATCCAGAAGGTGCTGTTTCGCACGCTGCTGAAGCTTCAATCAGACAGGTTGTTGGGTCCAGACCTATTGATCAGGCACTGACCTCTGGAAAAGCCATGATTGAGGCGGAAACCAAGGAACTGCTTCAAAGGGTTATGGACAGCTATGAGGCAGGTGTTTACATCTCCGAAGTTAAGCTTCAGGATGTAACTCCACCTAAGGAGGTTGACGCCGCATTCAAAGACGTGCAGTCCGCCAAGGAAGAAAAAGAAAAGAAAGTGAATATCGCTCTGGGATATCAGAATGAAATTATCCCCCAGGCCCGTGGAGAGGCAGCCCAGGCCTTCCAGGAGGCGGAAGCTTATAAGCAGAAAAGAGTCAAGGAAGCCGAGGGTGATGCATCCCGTTTTACACAAATGCTTTTTCAATATCGGCAGGCCAAGGATGTTACCAGAACTCGTATGTATATTGAGACCATGGAAGAGATTTTACCTGGACTTGATAAGTATATTGTTGATGGAAAAGATGCCGGTGGCCTGGTGAATGTGTTAAGCCTTGAAAAGGTGAAAGGAGGTGCGAAATGAGAAATATCGGATTAATTATCGTTCTCGCACTAGTCCTCCTCGTGGTTTGGGGCGGTATTATGATCGTCGATGAAACTGAACAGATTGTCATTGTTCAGTTGGGAAAACCGGTACGTAATATTACCGAGCCGGGTTTGAATTTTAAGCTACCATTCATCCAGTCAGCAACCGTTTTTGAAAAACGTCTACTGCAATATGATAGTGCACCCAATACCATACTAACTGAGGATAAAAAGAATCTCACTCTGGACAATTATGCCCAGTGGAGAATTTCTGATCCTCTCAAATTTATGCAGACCATGCGTACGCAGGCTTTGGCACAATCACGTCTGGATGATATTATTTACTCGAGTTTACGAACTCAATTAGGTACTCATCTGATGCGGGAAATTGTGTCCACCATGCGAGACTCGCTGATGCACAAGGTAACACTGAATGCGAATTCGTCGGCGACCGATTATGGGATTGAAATTGTGGATGTGCGCATTAAACGAGCTGATCTGCCACCTGAAAATGAGCAGGCTGTCTATGATCGAATGCGGGCAGAACGTGAAAGAATGGCAAAACAGTTCAGGTCTGAAGGTGACGAAGAAGCGGTCAAGATTAGAGCCGAGACCGATAAAAATCGTGAGATTATTCTGGCCGATGCCTATAAAGCAGCTCAGGAAGTCCGCGGAGATGGTGAAGCCCAGGCAATTAAGATCTATGCTGATGCATACAGTCAGGATCCTGATTTTTATGAATTTATTCGAACGCTGGAAGCCTACAAGGATGTCTTTGATGAGAAGACCAAACTTGTGCTTACACCAGAATCCGAATTTTTTAGATATTTGAAGGAAAAGAAATAGTCTTTCTACCTATTTCTGAAAATAGACTGTATATATTACCCAGGGGTGGCTGTCATTATGGCAACCACCCCTTTGTTTATAACTCCGTTCCTACCCCAAAAAGGATTGCGGCAACAGAGAGCTAATTTATATTCAGCGGCTTTAAAATAATGAAGCAATGAATAGTAATATGAGGCACTTAATATGAGCATGTTTCCCGATCTTCACTCCACAACAATACTGGGAGTCAGACACAATGGCAAAGTAGCCCTTGGCGGTGATGGCCAGGTCACTTTTGGGGATACCGTGATGAAACATGGAGCTGTTAAAGTTCGCTCTATTTTTGATGGTGAAGTGTTGGCTGGATTTGCAGGATCTGCGGCAGATGCCTTTGCACTCTTCGAGAAATTTGAAGCCAAGCTTGAGGAATTCAGTGGTGATCTTGTAAGAGCAGCGGTGGAACTGGCCAAGGATTGGCGCATGGATAAAATGCTACGAAATCTTGAGGCCATGCTGGTTGTCATGGATATTGATCATGGTTTGATTATTTCTGGCAACGGTGATGTGGTTGAATCCGATGATGGCGTTATGTCCATTGGATCAGGGAGTCCCTATGCAACAGCTGCTGCGCGAGCCTTTATTGCCAGCGGGAAAAAAAACCCCAAAGAAATTGTACGAATGTCACTGGAAATCACCGCAGATATCTGCATCTATACCAACCATAAAATCAATGTTTTAGAATTGAAATAAGAGAACACTTTATACATGAGTAAATTTTCACTTACACCCAAGCAAATCGTCCACGAGTTGGATAAATATATTATTGGTCAGGATAGTGCCAAAAAATCCGTAGCCATTGCCCTGCGAAATAGATGGAGACGTCAGCAGGTGACCTCAGAGATTCGTGATGAGATTCTCCCTAATAATATCATCATGATCGGCTCAACAGGAGTTGGGAAGACTGAAATTGCCCGAAGACTTTCACATCTTGTACAGGCCCCATTTGTGAAAGTGGAAGCATCAAAATTTACTGAAGTCGGTTATGTCGGTAGAGATGTGGACTCCATGATTCGTGACCTGGTGGACAACAGCTACAATATTGTTAAATCGGAGCACGAGATTACTGTTCGTGAGGCAGCCGTTGAAATGACCAATGAACGTATCATGGATTTGTTATTGCCACCGCTCACCAATCCAGACAAAAAATCTACTGAGTATGAACGTTATCAGAGTACTCGGGAAAAAATGTATGCCAAGCTCATGGCAGGTGATTTTGAAGATCGTCAGGTAGAGTTTAACGTTCAAGAAGATAACAGCAGTGCCATGATGCAAATCTTCAGCCCCATGGGGATGGATGACCTGGGTATGAATATCCAGGATATGCTGGGGAATGCCATGCCCAAAAAGAAGAAGATGCGACGTCTGAGTGTGACGGAGGCACGGGTGTTAATTACTGCCGAAGAATCTGACAAGCTCATTGACGAAGAAAAGGTTCAACATGAAGCCATTCGCCGAGCTGAGCAGGATGGTATCGTATTTGTTGATGAAATTGACAAGATCGCCGTTGAAAGAGGCGGCAGTGGTCCTGATGTCTCGCGGGAAGGTGTCCAGAGAGACATTTTACCTATTATTGAGGGGAGCACCGTCAAAACCAAATATGGAACGCTATCAACAGATCATATCCTCTTCATCGCGGCTGGTGCTTTTCACATGTCCAAACCTTCTGATCTCATCCCGGAACTTCAGGGAAGATTTCCTATTCGAGTAGAGCTTGAGAACCTGACAGAAGATGATTTTATACAAATTCTTACTCAACCCAAATCTGCCTTGTTAAAACAGTATACTGCCTTGGTGGGTGCTGAGAATGTGAAAATAACCTTTAACAAAGATGCCATTGCAGAGATCGCCAGGGTTGCTTTTGAGGTCAATGAAAGCGTGGAAAATATTGGTGCAAGACGACTGCATACCATCATGAGTAAGCTGCTGGAAGACACGCTCTTTGATTTACCAAACGAAAAGACCAAAACTATAAAAGTCACCAAATCCATGGTTACCAATACATTTAAGGATACTATGGCAGATCAGGACTTGAGTAAATACATACTCTAGAGAAAGTCACTTGAAGACACAATATCAAATGAAAACACAATCATTAAAGGCTCCGTCTACAGGCGGAGTTTTTTTTACAATTGATGCAAAGGAGGCCCAATGAAGCGAGATTTTTTAGCCGTAACAGATTTCAGCAAGGAAGAGATTTATGAAACTTTCCGTATTGCCAAAAAGTTAAAAGCAGATGTAAAAGCAGGAAAAGAACATCATTATTTTGCCAATGAAACCATGTCCATGGTTTTAGCAAAACCCTCTTTAAGAACACGAGTGAGTTTTGAAACAGGTATGGTTCAATTTGGCGGTCACGCACTTTATCTGGGACCCAATGATATCAGCATTGGATCAAGAGAGTCTGTGAAAGATATCTCTCGAGTAATTTCTCGCTACAATAATTGGATTATGGCCCGCCTTTTCAAACACGAGCATATGATAGAAATGGCCAAATACGCCACGGTCCCCGTAATCAATGGTTTGACTGACTATAATCACCCCTGTCAGATCATGGCGGATATGTTGACCATATATGAGCATCATGGCCAGGTTGAAGGCCAAAAAGTTGTCTTTATTGGTGACGGTAATAATGTCTGTAATTCATTCCTCAATTTTGCCAGCGTGATTCCTTATCATTTTGTTTTGGCAGCACCTGAGGGATACGATCCAGATCCGGAGACATTAGCCCGAGCTCGAGCAGCGGGTCTCAGCAAAATTGAAGTTGTCCGCGATCCAATTGAGGCGGCAAGGGGTGCTGATGTTCTTTATACTGATGTGTGGACATCCATGGGCCAGGAAGATGAACGGCGGAAAAGGCTGAATGACTTTCAAGGCTTTCAGATAAACAACGAATTATTGAGTCATGCTAAGGCAGATGTCCTGGCAATGCATTGTCTTCCTGCTCACTATGGTGAGGAGATCACTGAGGATGTACTGGATGGTCCAAATTCAGTAATTTTTGATGAAGCAGAAAACCGCATGCATGCCCAAAAGGCTGTGATGGTGATGTTGGCAAAATCTGCTGGCGCTGATATTCAGATTTAGCCGGACTATTCAAGATAAAAAAAGGCTCTGCATGCAGAGCCTTTTTTTATCACCATATTTTCAGATTACAGGGTTCGGAATGTATTGTCCTCGGAGTATACATTTATCTCACCGTCGGCCTGTGAGTAACCCGCGATAAACCACCAATAGCGAGTATTGCCACTAAGGGCTGTTGTTGCGTTGGTGGGATAGGTAACACTCATGGTATTGTCACTGGTGGCATCCAATTCAAAATCCCAGATATCTCCAGTTGCTGAAGAAGTACGTACAATGATTTTGTATTTGACAGCTGAGTTGACATTTGTCCATTCAAAGGTTGGTGTTAGTGAAGTGTTCTCAACATCTCCTATGGGACGGACAAGGATTGGTTCTTCGAGAGGAGTATCAGAGACAACAATGGTGGGGTCACTATCTTTATGACCAATATCATAAGCAATGATTTTATAGTGATATGTATTCCCAGGGGTCACGTCTTCATCGATGTAGAAAATACCGGTGACTGAATCCAGATAGGATACCTCATCTGGGGAAAAGAGTGGTGTTGTTGCTGACCTGAAAATTTTATAGTAAGCAAAGTCTGTTTCTGTATTTGCATTCCAGGTGAGCTCAACATTCACTTCAAAATCATTGGGTATGTTGTGAGCCTTAATTGCCAATCCTGAGGGGGTTGCTGGTGATAAGAGGTTTAACGGCATAAGGCTGACTTCATTGGAGAATGCGCTCTCGTTATCGCTGTCATCCACTGCAGTGATCTTGTAGCCATATTCAATACTGTAGTCCAGCTGAGAATCCAGGTAAAAGGTCTCAACGACAGAGACGAGCAGAGAGAAAGTACCACTTCCAGAATCACGATAGATATTATAGGAGGCAACATCTTCATCCTCAGGCGCTTCCCAACGTAAATAGATTTGGCCATCACCAGATTGATTCGCATCAAAGGCAAGCGTTGTAGGGGCACCAGGGGCAGTGGTATCATCTTCTTCTGGATCGCTACATGACCACATGAAAAGTGTTATGCTGATCGCTAAAATTATTGTCAGGTATCGTTTTATCATATTATCCTCCAATTATTAATGTCTGCTAATTTAATATTATCCAGTGAGAGTCAAGGTCATTATCTCAAAGGGTGTTTTAGGGCATATGACATAATACTTGACTGTGAATACGTCATATTGGGAAGGGTGAATCAGACCCATTGGTTCTGAAGTGGAATTTTACCTGAGCCATCAGATCTATCCTGGACATAATGGGGGAGGGCATAGCCAGGAACTTCACCTTGAAGTTCCTTTAATATGTCCAGCCCGTGTCCTCGTGAGACGCGGAGGTGACCAGTTCCCTGGACCATATCAGCTTGGTGGAGGTAGTATGGTTTAACCTTCATCTCAATCAGGGATAGAAATAATTCTTTTAACACTTCAGCGGAATCATTGACCCCCTGGAGGAGGACAGTTTGATTTAGAAATGGGATACCCATGGATACCCAGTTCAGGATATGCTTTCGAGCTGTTTCAGTAATTTCGCTGGGATGATTGAAATGTGCTGATACCCACACTGGTTTCACCAGCGAGCTGATAATCTCACCTAATTCAGGCGTGAGTCTGAATGGATTGACCACAGGTAGACGTGAATGTATTCGAATCACACGGAGATGTTGAATATCATCAAGCTCCTTTAGAATGCGGTGGAGTGCCTGATCACCCAATGTAAGCGGATCGCCGCCTGTGAGGATGACTTCCTCAATCTCTGGATGGGCCCTGATATAGTCATAGGCGGCCTGAAGATCCTCCTCACGGGCGTTGTGTGCCGTATCGCCAACCAGACGTTTACGAAAACAAAATCTACAGTATACGGCACACTGGGCCGTTGGTATGAGCAGAACTCGATTGGTATAGCGATGGATCAGAGCTTTCAACGGCCGGGATCCCCGAGCGGGGTTTTCATCGCCAATGGGATCATCCAATTCATCTGTGGAAATATTCAACTCTTCAACGGTGGGAACTATCTGTCTGTATATAGGATCTGTGTCATCATATTGATTGATCAAATCGAAATAGTAAGGCGTGATTCCCATGCGATACGTAGAGGTGATCTCATTGAAAACATTCGTGGGCATCCTGTTAACACTGCCAGCTTGTTCTAACCACTCAGTCAGAGTTGCAAGATCTTTGCAAGCGTGGCCATGCTGCCAGGTCCAGTCATCCCATCTCAGATTTTTTGCAGGAGAAATCATGAATGAGTCTAATCCCTGAAGGATTGAATAAAAATGCTTTTTCGGCTAAAAAGAAAAAGGTGCTCTGATGGAGATCAGAGCACCTTTGATTATTGGCTAAAAAAATCCAGTTACTCCGAGATGGACTCTAAGAGATATTGTGCAATGTCCTTGCTAGATGTTTTTTCGTCAAGTGCTTCAGCCTTGATGCCATCATTTATCATGGTGGCACAGAAGGGACAAGCTGTGGCAACTTCATCTGGATTAGCGGCTTTCACATCTTCCATACGTTCAATGTTGATGGTTTTGTCGCCCAGGGTCTCTTCCAGCCACATGCGACCACCACCAGCACCGCAGCACATACCTTCATTTTTGTTCCGTGGGAATTCTTCCAGCTTAATTCCAGGAATGGCTCTGATCACATCCCTGGGAGCCTCATAGATGCCATTGTGTCTACCCAGATAGCACGAATCATGATAGGCGATATTGGCCTTGCTGGTTTTCGACGGCTTAAGCTTTCCTTGATCCACGAGCTCAGCCAAAAATTCTGCATGATGAATTACTTCGTAATTTTTACCCAGCTCCTTGTAGTCATTCTTAAGGGCATTTAAACAATGGGGGCATTGGGTGATTATTTTTGTGACGTCATAGTTATCGAAGGTGTCGATATTTTGCTGGGCCATCATTTGAAAGAGGTATTCATTCCCCAGACGGCGTGCAGAGTCACCAGTACAGGTTTCCTCTGTCCCCAGGACAGCATAATCAACATTTGCCTGATTCATCAATTTGACCATGGCTTTTGATACTTCCTGTCCTCGAGCATCATAGGCGCCAGCACAACCTACCCAATAGAGGTATTCAGCTTTGCCTTTGTCCCTCATTTTGGGAACTTCTAGGTCACTCATCCAATTCTCGCGGTCCTGAGCAGATTGTCCCCAGGGGTTGCCATTGACTTCAAGATTTTTGAAAGTGGCGACAGCTTCCTTGGGAAATTTGCTCTCCATCATTACCAGATCCTGACGAGCGCGCAAGATGTCCACCATGGGTTCATTTGCCACGGGGCAAACTTCCACACAATAGCCACAACTGGTACAGGCCCAGATAGCATCTTCAGAGAGCATCCAGTCAGCCAGGCGGTCTCCAGAATCTTTACCATTTGCCAGATCATCAACATGATCTCGTATGTAATAGCGCTTATTGACCTCAATGGCAGATGGTGAGAGGGGTTTCCCTGTAATATAGGCTGGACATGCATCCTGGCATCTGTTGCACATGATACAGGCATAAGCATCTAATATGTTTTTCTGGGGTAGATGCTCCAAAAGGGCAGCACCGTATTGTTCAAGGGTTTCATCCTCAAAATCGATGGTTTCGAAGGAAGCCGCTGTATGCTCATTCGAGGTGATCATGTGATTGAGGGGGCCCATAAACAGGTGAGCGTGCTTGGTGGTGGGGAAGTAGGGTATAAAGGCCAGAATCAGTCCGATGGCCAGCCACCAGGCAACATGCTCACTAATAACCAGGGTCCCAGTACTCACACCACTCCAAAGCAGAGCTAAGGCTGATGCAGCTGGTTGAAAGACATCAACTTCAGCTAGGGCAATTTCAAATGATGCGCCGATGAGTCTGAATCCAACATGAAAGAAGATGAAAAATGCCACCAGAGCGGAGTCAGTGAATACGCCTTTGCGAGCCTTCTTATGGAGCATGACGTTGTCGTTGATATGTAGGGCCGGATCATTCTGGATGAATCGTCTAAAAAGGAAGTAAAGGACACCTAAAAGAACGATGATACTAAAAATATCCACAAAAAGGCGGTAGATATTGCCTGCCATGGAATCGGGGAGAAAATGAAAATCAGCAAAAAGCCCGTACATGATATCTATGAAGTTTACCGCCATATAGAGGATGAAACCCCAGGAGACACCAGTATGAATGATGCTTACCAATGGTCGGGTTTTAAACAGTGGTTTCCCAAACAGGGCCAGTATGCCAGAAGGGATGTGCTTGAAACTGGCAAGCCAGTCAATGGGATTTGCTCCTCTGCCAATAATCTTAAACATATTACTGAAAGTAGTGCGTGTAGCTCCCAGTGATCCTAATAGGACTAATAAAAAGACTGCTTTTTCCCAACCTGTCAGCATGAGAATTATCCTCCGTATTGCCAGCCTGTCTCAGAGAGACACATGGCTTTCTCTTCTTCTCTATGAATACCTGAGTCTACAACCTGGGAGATGACGATATGATGATCCCCCTCCTCAACGATAGTTTTAACTTCGCAAGCCAGCCAGGCTGGGCTGGAATCCATGATGGCACCACCCAATTCGTGGGCTTTTGCAGGGAAACCACCAAAGGTCTCCGCTTCCCATGAACCAGGTTTAAAAAAAGCGCCAGCCAGGCCCTTGTCGTCCTTGGTGACGAGACTTATCACCAGATTTTTATTGCTGCTGATAGCCTCATATAATCGGCTATCTGCTTTAACTGCCATGGTCACCAGGGGTGGCTCAAAACTGCTCTGGGTGAACCAGGTTACCGTCGCGCCCACTGCATTTTCACCCTTCCCAGAGGAAACGATGGCAACGTTGTGATGGAGCAACCTTAATGTATGTTTTTTTGCATCTAAGTTGAAAGTCATGATAGATCCCTATTGTTATTTTGAACTAATCTAGTCAGACTCTTGCCATTTATCAAATGAAAGCCTACCCTTTAAACAGGGGTGATAATATGATCAATTTATGTGTCTGACTTCTTGCAAATATTGAACCGAACTCCGTGAGGTGTCAGCTCAATAAGAATTTATTTGGTTGCTATAGCTTCGAGCAAAAATTGGGTGTCTTCTTCACGGAGTGCATGAATTTGACCCTGTAAACCCAATCGCCAGTTTTTTGCCGGCCATTTTTTGAAATGGAGGAGTTTATCTGAAAAGTCAGACATACTCAGCCAGCGTTGCTCATCTAGAATGATGTGGGGAGAAATCTGAAATCTCCACGGGTAGCATTCCTGTGGGTCCTTGCCCAGGTTGACCCAGACATGATCTGAAGCCTCAGTGGCAAAGGATTCAATTTTAACAACACCTGCCAATTTCTGTTTACCTGTTATATAGAAGAAAAAGTAATCACCAGGTTCAATCTCCTGGGCTTTTTTACGATGGCGTTTCTTTAAGCCCTGCTGCGTATAATTAAGACTTGATGTAATATCCAGATTTTGTTTCGATGATATAATTAGCCAGCCTGACATTGAATATCCTATGGTTGGTTGCAAGCAGATGAGATACTACAAATAAGCTTAAAGCTAGCTCAGCTTAACTTTTAAATTTGCTGGATCCATGAGCGAACCCTGGATGTCCAAGGTATGGTTTGCTGCATAGTGACGGAGAATATGGTAGATTAGAATGTGCTGTCCATCAAGGGCTAGCTTTGCACGAATTTCCTCTATGGATAAATATTCATCACTACTATTCAATAGCTCAATAATGAGATTTTTCAATTCTAGAACCTTACCCGCAGCTTTTTTACCAGCTTCCACTCCAGGCTGATGATAGGCATTTATATTGATCAGTGTAGCATAGAGTCCAACTGCCCGTTCATAAAGAGCAATGAGGGCACCAATGCTCCGGGGTGAGACATCTGGGATGGTGATGGTGATTGATTTTCGGTCACTGGCACTCAGGGCAGACTGGGTACCTTTATAAAAACCGAAGAGGTAGTCACCACTGCTATTTTGTCCATCTACCAGGATGGATGAACCCTGACGGTCTGAAAGAACCTCAATGAAGGTTACGAAGAAATTATTCAGTCCATCGCGTAATTGTTGTACATATGCATGTTGATCAGTGGAACCTTTATTTCCATACACTGCGATACCCTGATGGACAAGATTGCCTTGGGTGTCCAGGCGTTTTCCCAGAGATTCCATAATCAGTTGCTGCAAATATCTACTGAAGAGGAGCAGTCTGTCCTTATACGGCAAAACAACCATATCCTTATTACCCTTGCCTTCACTAAGTATGAACCAGGCTTGGGCCAGGAGGGCTGCTGGATTATCTGAGATATCTCCTGACCGGGTGATTTCATCCATCGTAGATGCACCTGCCAGGAGGGCATCAATATCAATTCCCAACAGCGCCGCTGGGAGTAGTCCTACAGCAGACATGACTGAGGTTCGACCACCTACCCAATCCCACATGGGGAAAATGGATAACCAATTGTCCTCAGATGCGGTTTTATATAGTTGGCTATCTTGGCCAGTTATTGCCACGGCCTGTCTGCTAAAATCCAAGCCCAGGTTGTTGAAAACATTTTGGGTTTCAAGCAACCCATTTCTGGTCTCAGCAGTTCCCCCAGATTTTGATACGACGATGACAAGGGTTTCCGATAGAACTTCTGACAAATCTGATAGAACCCTATCCATTCCATCTGGGTCGGTATTATCAAGAAAGTTGATTTTCATACTGGAATTAGGATCTAGGGCATCAGATATAAATTGGGGACCTAAAGCAGAACCCCCAATACCTATGAGTAGGATTTGTGTAAAAACAGAACCTTGAGAGTTAAGTAATTGACCTTGATGTACCGCTGCTGAGAAGGATTTAATGCTACTTATTGTATCCTTAATCTGATTCTGAATTTCAGTAGTTGGAGCCAGCTTATGATTTCTCAGCCAATAATGACCAACAGGTCGATTTTCGTCTGGGTTAGCAATAGCACCATTCTCCAGATCCTGCATGGCATGCAGGGCAGCAGTTAGAGCCGGTTCTAATTTCATTTTGGAAGCATCAGATAAATGCGCCTCATTAAGATCAAGAAAGAAGTTTAACGCTTTACTTGCATATAACCTGTCAGTATAAGATTCTAGTATGGGTGTAGGCATGGGGGTATCCTTTGTTATTTGATAGTAAACACTAGTCAATATATATGTAGTGTGTATGAGTTGAAGAATAAACTTGGATTAAGAAAAGAAAACCCCCTTGAAGACAGGGAATCATCAAGGGGGAAAGTCAGTGGAGATTATCCGATGCGATAAAATCTGACTAAGTAGTTCGGAAGCTGACTAAAAACTGTTGGGGAGGGCTGAAATATTGGAGCTCAAAAGACCTAATGCAGTTTGAATACTCGTGCCTGAATCGAACCTTTTGTACACCTCGTCTCATTAAACCTCCTCAAAGCTTTATTGCGTCAATTAGGCTCATACTTCCTCAATACCTATGCCAACCGAACGATGAATCATCTAAACAATTGTGTTATATCATTTTATGTGAGATGGGAATAGTTATGAAAAGTAAAAACGAATCGTATTTAGATATAATGAGATATCAATATGATATACAAATATATAGGGCTCAGAAATGATCGTTTCTGACAGAATATGGTAGAAAAGCGACAAAAGAATATGAGGGTAATGGACATGTATGGGTACACTGAAGTATATTTTTTGTAGGATTACAAATGGCGATAAACATAGCATATGATAGACTTAAAATACGCAAATTCTTTATTTGCAAGAAGGGAAAGAGGCCTAATTAAATCCTCCAGTAAAGAACTGTACAGACGAAAATTTCCATGCAGTGCGAAATGAGGGAATAGAGAGGGGGTCATGAGAATGCTAGTAAGTATTGGAATGATACAAACACTACTTTTACAAAAGCAAGTATTATGAAATGCACATAATATATTTTGCCAGATCACAATTCAATTTGTCAAATATTTTAAGGTATTCTAAAGAAAATTGAAATTATTGAAAATTATTCCAATTATTTGTAGAAATTTAGTGAGGAGGGCCGAGGAGGCCTGGTGGCGCAAAATAGCCGTAAGAGTATGACAACAATACTTCGTATAATCCTAGCAAATGCTTCTATACAGGCTGTTCATCCAAGCGAAAATAATTCCGTCAATTTATAATATATGGGGTAGTGCTAGGAGGTCATTGGTCAAAATTATTTTCATTCCTGACTTGCATAAAACGATAAAAATTATCACAATTCCAAACTGCCTTTGCTTCACAATAGAAAAATCTAGAAGCATGCCATAGGCAAATAATATATATTGCATGTAAAAATGCTTCAAAAAATCAACTCAATTTTCACTCAATGATGAGCAGAAAATGCATTATAATTTTCCCGAAAAACATCATCATTCTAAAACAAATCCGCGCATTAAATATGTCACATTGACTTCTTGGGAGGTAAAACAGCGGGCTGAAAATTGGCTTCATAAACACGCTTATCCCTGGAAATATTATCCGGATTTACATGCTGCAGGGATGACAGGTTTTTACCAAAAATGAATCATCCTGTCATTGGAATATTCCAGAATTCCTTACTCAGCAAGCTTCTCAATAGACTTGATTTTAAGAAGACAATATTTGGTATCATTTAGTGCTTTGTAATAAAAATATGCGAAAGGGGGCTATTCTCGTCAATAAATTGTGACACCTTATATCATCCTCCCCAGATATTGCAGAAAAAAGAACAGATAAACAAAGTATAAACAGTATAATAAGTCACCTTGTTACTAGTGGCACGTCCTTTGACTTATATAAGGTAGAGATTATGAGAACGAGAAATGAAACATATCGCAACCAAATCATGAGTGATAGAATATTACGCTCACCAAAAATGTATTGGTTAAAAAAATCCGAGGACGAATACGCTGGAGAGAATGTTGAAATCAGCAGTGACATTGGCCCCCGGAAAACGAGAAAAACATCGTTTCAAAATCCAACTAGCCAGATGCCAAAATCCAATTCAAATGTGATAATTCTCACATTTGAATCGATTGCAAAATTGGCTCTGAGAACTTCAGATAACACGCTGAGAAGTGTTCTTGCGTTAGTGGAAAATTTGAATTGAAGGAGAGAAAAATGAAAGATGTGTTAGGCAATATATCAAAATACGCAATAACTGCCATTATGACATTTTCTATGGTTATGGGCCAAGGTACTCCAAAGCTGGATATCCATATTGAGGATCAAAAAATCAACTTGTCGGATGCAGAGAAGAAGGATGCTTCACTGGTCAGCTATTTCCCTGGAGACACAATTCGCTACATGCTAACTGCCTCCAATATTGGAGATGGTCTGATGAAGAATCCTGAGATTATTGATCCCATTCCTGCTGGTGTGACATATGTCGCGAAGAGTGCATTGGGTGAAAATACCAAGATCACCTTCTCCATGAATGAGGGCAGTACCTACATGGCATGGCCCCCATTTTACACAGTGAGAAATTCAAAAGGAATCCTGGTTAAGCGTGAAGCAACACCAGAAATGATCAGTCATATCAAATGGAATATTTCAAATGATCTCACCCCAGGTGCAGCATCAACCATGGAATTTCTCGTAGTGGTGAACAAATGATCTCTACAACAAATTTTAAAAATGATTCCAATATGGGATCTAAAAATATCAATCAAACAACGAAGCAAATAAAAGGAGGGTTTAAAATGAAACCTACAAGCTTCTTAACCGTCGCACTTGTCCTGATGGGACTCGTAGCAACA
>JABMOS010000018.1 GCA_013203185.1 Fidelibacterota bacterium
GGTCGATACCAGGCACTGTCTGGGATGTAAATCGTTGGTAGAAGTTCCTATCGAGTTTCATGGTGGAGGTCTTATCGAAGGCCCGGATGTCGTACCTAGTTTCCTGAATCGATGTCCAGATTGTAATTCGTCTAATGTTAAACCTTGGGACGCCAAGCATTCATGCCCCAAGTGTGGGGAGCCATATGACGAAGGAAGCAGCTCAAGCCAGCTAACGGCGGATGTGCAGCCGATTTATGGTCTGCTAATAAGAGAGTGGTGGGTTGGATCAAAACAGAAAGGACTCAAGGGAGTTTATTCTAGGGATTTAACATAAGAGACCGTTAGGCACTCTATAGAAGATATTCAAGAAGTGAGGTGGGAAAAATTATGAATTTTAAAGGTTTAGTTGCTCTATCTTTTGGTGTATTAATCATAACATCTCGCTGTGCGGTTCCACTCAGCAATACAAGTCATTTATCACCGGGTATGACACCAAACGAAGTTCGAGAGATACTAAAAGATCCGTATCAAACACAGTTCCAGGAAGGGCTCTTAATATGGGATTATCATCTCCAGTATGTTATGAATTCATCCTATCCTTACCGTGTGATTTTCGATTCATCCGATTCATTAGTTTGGTATGGATTTAATAAAGAGGAATCAGAACGAATTTTGAAAGCCCTGTCAACACTAAAGGGAACGCCAGCATTACCGTATTCGATTGATATCAAGGACAAAAAGTAACGACTAGTTTAGGGTTTGCTCGATGAATAACTGGACAAAAGTATTTTTAAATATCCTTGGGGAAAATGGACTTTCTGTAGAGGTCTTATCTACCCATTCGGGTTGGGTGGAAACGGCTAAGGTAGAGAGTCGCAATTATTTCACAAAATCAGTTACAAAGCAGGTTGGACGTGAGCATTACTTCATTGGAATTGACCCTAGAAAATTATCTAGTCAGGGAGATGGAGTAATCATTTGTTGTGGAGATGAGGGGAGATTAAGCAGGGTTTTTATCTTCGAGTGGGATGATTTCTTTTCTTACATCAAACAAGGAATTCCAATTAATACTTACAAATGGCCCAAAACCTACATGCAGTATAAACTTGCGATTAGTAAAATTGATGGAGTTTGGTATTTAAACGTTCAGGGAGCGAATACAAAAAGAATGATCAATGACGAAAACCAGTTCACTGTTGATCGAGCTATCGGACATCTCAAATGATGATTCAGATTCGCTTGCTAACAAAGGTAGACCTGACTCACACGCAAGGATGTGCATGACAAAAATGATGTGGAGGGATACAATTAACTTACAAAGCGATGCTTTCTCGGGAAGCAGCTCGAGCCAAGAGCGTTCGGCATATTTCAGTTACAGGTTTAATCAAGAAAAGAGGAGAACGACCATGAAGAAGACGTGTATTGTGATACTAATAGTGGGTTTGCTGTCATCAATGGCATTTGGTCAATTTATAACAGGTACGAAAACTTTATCAGGTGGAATCTCTTGGAGCCGATTGTCATTTGATGGTGAGGAGGTATCAACAGTTTTCTCAGTTTCCCCCGCTGTTGGTTATTTTGTTATCGATAATCTTGCATTGAAAGTTTCAGCTGATCTGTGGAAATATTCAGACTCAGGCAATATGAATTCAGATAATAATACGTTTTTCGGCTTCGGCATTGGTGGTAAATACCACATAAATAGCTTTTATGGCGGTGGATCATACTTATGGGACAAGCAAGAAGGTAAAGATGCGGATACCTCAATTCTAGCTGAAGCGGGATACCTTTACGGTCTCAATGAAATTGTATTTCTGGATATTGGGTTCAATTATTTCATGGGGTTAGGCGATTACAAAATTTCTACCGTGTCGATGGGTGTAGGAGTTGCTACCTTTTTCTAATCAATCACTAAATGCCTATCAAAGGTACTGTAGTTAAAGTCAAGTGAATTAGGCTGCAGAAGCAGGATCATATTCAGTTTCATTGGTTCAAAGGCCAACACACACGAAGGGGAGCACACAATGGAGAAAAGCGAGTCTGAGACGGGAAGCGGCGAAAACCTAAGGGGTTAGAGGGATACAAAAAATGAGGGGTATAAATCATGAAAAATGCAACAACAACAGTTCTAACTATTGGGTTGATAGCAGCACAGTGTTTTTCTCAACCACTTTTCGAGAGGCATCCCTTGGTACAATTGCCAGGTTATAACACCAATTTCAAGATTAGTAGATCTCAAGCCTGGGAGGAGGAGCCGGTATATTTGTGCTGGGAAAATACTCTTGATTCCTCTGTGTTCAGTATCTATAGGATGGTTGTAGATCCAATTCTAGGCACACCCCAACTAATAACTTCATCAAACAACATCCTATCAAGTCCAGATGTTACTCTAGCTGGGGATGTGGTCTGGGAGGAATGGATTGGGGGGACTTCAATCATTAAGTATTATTCGAGTAGTGATGACAGTATTTCTACACTTACTGATGAAGTCTTTAATTCAACAAAACCTAATATCTCAAGATCACTCATGATATATATACAGGAAGATACATTGAAGTTTCTAAATCTTGCGAATCAATTGACTCACAATATTGATTTTGGAGGAATTTCCAATCCTGATATTGCCCTTGATATGTACACATCATATATCGAGGTCACTTACGAAAAGAGTATAGGAGATGCACACTATATTAGAACTGCATCCAAGTTTGCGGAAGATGCTGAATATTATTATACCGATTATGGCGAAGAACATGAAAGCTCCAACCCCCGTTTTGGTACAATCGATTGGTTGTCATATCAAACCATAGTGGATAGTTCCTGGAGTATAGTTGTGGAATGGGGCACTTTGATTCGTCCATATGACACAACCAACCCATTTATTGTGAGCACAGGCATAATTACCGTAAGGGAAGTCGCTTATGATCTAGTGCTATTTGAGAGTGATTCGATTCCTGATAACCGTGAAATATTTTGTTCCCAACCGGTATTTGACCAATACTCAATATTCACGAATATTTCGAATATGCCGGGTGATGATTACAACCCACAAGCATTTTACACATATTTATGGGATTCTGTTGCAGTTGTTTGGGAGCACGAAGTGGAGAATGGTCGTGAACTCTGGTGGGCAAAAGATACATTTCGTGTTCCAGTTGCCATCGATCCTGAACTTAATGAAATGCCCGCATCATTTCTAGTCATAAATGCTTACCCCAACCCATTTAACCCAAGCACGACCATCAGGTATGGATTACCGCAGGATTCCAATGTGTCCTTGGTGATTTATGATGTGCGTGGCCAGATTGTCCAGACGATTGCATCAGGGCATCAAACTGCAGGCTGGTACGATGTGGTCTGGAATGGACAAACTGCAGATGGTAAGACCATTAGCACTGGTATTTACTTCGTGAGGCTTGTGGCTGGAGAGTACAGTCAGGTAATCAAGATGCTTTACCTCAAATAAGCCAGACAAAAGTTCGATTTACGAGGAAGCCCTGGCTGTTGAATGATCCTACAGTTCCAGTTGATGAGATATGTAAAACAATGGGAGTATCCAAAGCTACCCTTCATCGATATATCAGGGATGGGTGAGAGGATGTATGAATCATATCGCAAAGTGCATCGTCCCACCCAAGCCCTCGTTGAGCATCTTCGTTCATCGGGGGCTTTTTAATTCCGAATTCTTCCCAAATGACTCTATTAAGGGTCATGGTAATAGCATGCATACTGATCCTCCTGACGACAGTCAGTTACGAGCTCTGGTTTCACAGAGACAGGCTGGGTCGTAGCTACTTGGATATGCACCTTGGGCAGGGCTCAACATGGCAGGAAAGTAATGCACTGTCCCTAAGACAACTTAATTTGGGTAGTTCTTGTGATCAACTAAGTCCAGAAGTCATTATGGACTGGTATGTTCATGAAAAAGGAAATGGTATGATTTTTCCCAGTATCGTACCTGAATTGGTGGACTGGTTGGAAGCAGGACAGTGGGATAAAGTGTCGCTAGGAATGCTGTCTCAGCGACTTTGGTCTAGGGTGTCAACTGCCCTAAAGGATACTCCGGAAATTTCACCAGTTTACAAGCATTATGTGCACGGTGCAGAATTGAATTTAAAAACCGTTCTGCTTTAGGATTTGGGAGCGTTATGACGATTGATTTCGCCATTGACCATATACTCGACATCCTCGGCGATATTCGTACAATGGTCGGCAATTCGTTCCAGATAGCGTGAGACCGCCAGAATTTCCATCCAAATCTCTACATTTTTAGGGTCAGCTTTTATTTCATTGCCAACCACAGCATACATGGAATGATGCAAGTCGTCTACTTCATCATCTTGCAAGAGGACATCCCGAGCTTTCTCCCCATCAAGATCCACCAGAGCATCAAGACTATCTTTCAGCATTTTCTGAACCAATTCTGACATCCTGGGAATTTGATCTGGAATGTTCAGCAAATCCTTGATGGACAATGAAACAGCCCGATCGGCAATATTGGCTGCAAGATCCCCGATTCGCTCTAAATCATTATTCAGCTTAAGGAAGGCAACAAGATATCTTAGATCAACAGCAACAGGCTGGTACAGAGCAAAAATCTTTAGGCACTCCTCTTCAACCTCAACCTCGAGTTCATCAATGAGAGTATCCCTTGCTACAACTTCTGTGGCTAGATCATGATCCCGTGTCATCAGTGCTTTGATGCTATCCCGGAGATTGGTTTCAACCAGACCCGCTTCTCTAATAATTTCTTTTTTAAGATTTTCTATTTCTCGATGTAGGTGTTGCATCATTTTCTCCTCGGCTACTATCCAAACCTGCCAGTAATATAATCTTCAGTTCTCTGTTGAGTAGGTTTGGTGAATATCTGTGGTGTCTCACCGAATTCAATGAGAACCCCCTCATAAAAGAAGGCCGTGTGGTCAGAGACTCTTGAGGCCTGCTGCATATTATGGGTAACAATGATAATTGTATATTTTTCTCTCAACTCACCAATCAGCTTTTCAATTCTCGCTGAGGATTTTGGATCCAGAGCGGAGGCGGGTTCATCCATAAGCAGAAGTTTTGGTTTCACAGCCAAAGCACGTGCAATACAGAGACGTTGTTGCTGACCACCACTCAAGCCCAGAGCACTGGTATTCAAGCGGTCTTTGACTTCATCCCAAAGTGCTGCACCTTTCAAGCTCTTCTCAACAATAGCATCGAGCTCAGATTTATCTTTGGTTCCGTGAATTGTAGGACCATAAATAACGTTATCATAGATGCTTTTGGGAAAGGGATTGGACTTCTGAAATACCATCCCCACATCTCGGCGTAATTTGACCACATCCGTTTTAGGTGAGTAGATGTCCTCTCCATCCATACTGATAATTCCAGTATGATGGGTTCCTGGAATAATATCATTCATACGATTGAACATGCGCAGAAAAGTTGATTTTCCACAACCAGAAGGACCGATTAAAGCGGTAACCTGTTTGTCAGGTATGCTCATATTGATATCAAATAGAGCCTGAGTATTGCCGTAGTAGAAGTCGACATTCTCGGCATGCAGTTTTGTCTTCTGCGTCTTTACCATTGAATTTTCTTTCTGAAATGATTTCGTAACACGATGGCTGTGAGATTAAAAAACACGACGATGATAATGAGAACCAGTGCAGTTCCATATTGCATAGGCAATACCTTCTCCGTGTCTGGATGCTGGGTGGCCAACACATAGAGGTGATAGGGGAGTGCCATGACCTGGTCAAATATTGAGCTGGGTAAACGCGGTAGAAAAAAGGCAGCCACAGTTAACAAGATCGGGGCTGTTTCGCCAGCAGCTCTACCAATACCCAGAATTGATCCAGTAAACATTCCCGGTAGGGCAAAGGGCAACACACTTTTGTAAACGGTTTGCCACTGGGTCGCCCCCAGTGCCAAACTGGCTTCTCTTAAACCCATGGGAACAGCTTGGAGCGCTTCTTCGCTGGAGACAATTATTGTGGGTAGGATCATAAATGACAATGTCAGACTTCCAGCCAGAATGGAGGCGCCAAAACCAAAAAAGAGTACAAATAAACCCAGGCCAAATAGACCGAAAACAATTGATGGCACGCCGGCAAGGGTAATGATGGCCAGTCGGATCCCTTGATTCAGTTTTCCCCGCATGGCATATTCAGAGAGATAAATAGCAGATGCCATCCCCAATGGCAAAGCTACAACAATAGCACCAAAGACAAGATAGATGGTACCAATAATGGCGGGATAAATACCCCCCTCAGCTCCACTTTTCCTGGGAAGATCAGTGAGGAAAGACCAACTGATGGTTGGAGCACCCTTAACAATGATGTCAAAAAGTAGGTAGCCCACCACCACTACAATAAAGTATGTTACCAGACGCACCGAATTAATGATCAAACTTTCTTTGCTTAAGAATTTCATCGCATCTGGTACTTTCTAAGAAATTTTTGGGCGACCACATTGAGACCAAAAGTCATGATCAATAGGAAAATTCCCACCCAGAACAGAGCTTGATAGTGATGGCTGCCAAAGGCAACTTCACCCATCTCTGCAGCAATGGTTGCTGTCATGGTTCTCACTGAATCAAATGGGTTGAGAGTCAATTTGGCTGCATTGCCTGTTACCATGAGGACGGCCATGGTTTCTCCAATTACTCGTCCCATCCCCAGCATGATGGCAGCAATTATTCCTGGAAGTGCTGCCGGAACAATGACTCTGAAAATGGTCTGAAGTCGGGTGGCGCCCAGTGCAAGCGAAGCTTCACGGTATGCTCTTGGCACACTCTGAATAGCATCTTCGCTCACGGTAATTACCGTTGGAATGGCCATGAAGGCTAAAAGTATGGCACCAGTTAGTCCGGTGAGACCTGTATTTAATCCAAATGCACTTTTGATGATGGGGCTGAGGACCACTAGACCAAAAAAACCAATCACAACGGATGGAATACCTGCCAAAATTTCAATAAAAGGTTTTAGAAAACTTCGCTCAGTGTCTGTTCCTAATTCAGCAATATAAATAGCTCCCAAAACACCAAAAGGGATCATGATGACCGTGGCAGATCCAGTAACTAGCAAGGAACCAGTAATGAGTGGGATGAGTCCAAAGATTTCTTCCTTGAATGAAACAGGAATCCATTTTGTGCGAAAGAGTTCGCCAAAACCTACATCCCAGATGAAAGGGAAAGCCTCCTTCCCCAAAAAAACAAAAATGAGTAATACAATCAGGATACTGGTAGAGGCAGCCCCTACCAGTATCGTGTGTATTGCTTTATCTCGCCACGTGTTCATTAATTAACTGGTACGTAGCCTGTCTCTAGAACAATGGCTTGACCGGCATCTGAGAGGACAAAATCTACAAAAGCCTTGGTGACTCCAGTGGGTACGCCATTGGTGTAGAAATGCAGGGGCCTGGCGATTCCATAAGTTGCATCCTGAACAGAGGCTACAGATGGAACAACTGCAGGGCTATCCGCATCATTCTTGACTGCCAGCATTTTTACCTTCTCACCAGCTTGCACACCATAACCAAGACCTACATAACCAATAGCCCATTTGTCCTGGGTAACACTCTGAATAATGGCAGAAGTAGAAGGCATGAGCATGGCGTCGGGTGAATAGTCTTTCTTTTTCATGACGTGACCCTGGAAGAATACATAGGTTCCTGAACTGGATTCACGAGAAAGAATAACAATATCCTGGTCTGGACCTCCCAGATCACTCCACTTGGTATAGACACCAGTATAGATTTTTCCAATCTGCTCAATGGTGAGTTCACTAATGGGGTTCTCAGGATTCACAACGACGGCGATTCCATCACGGGAGGTGATGATCTCGTTGGGGCTGAGACCCCTCTCACCAGCAAGTGTGACTTCTTTAGCTTTGATGCTTCTGGAAGCGATACAGATATCTGTAGTTCCATTGAGCAGAGCGGCAATACCCGTACCTGAGCCACCACCTGTGACTGAAAGATCAGCATCTGGGTGTGACTTCATAAAGGACTCTGCCCAGGCGCTTGCCAGATGTACCATGGTGTCAGAACCTTTGATGGTGATGTACTTTGCTGTTGCTTTCTCGACATTATTCTTGTCGCTGCAAGCAACAATCATCATACTTACAATCGCCAGTGTTAAACTCAGAATTAATACTTTCTTCAACATTTTCTTTTCCCTTTTTTATATGTTAAAGCGGAAACTCACCTGATAGGTGGTTTCCGCATCGCCTGTTTCAGGCATCTTCATTTTCATATTTGGAGCGATGTAAAAAACTTTTTCAGGCTGAAAATTCAGGCCAAGAATCAGGTAGTTGTATCCGTCTCCATCTGTATCAGTGTCAGGGTCGACTAAATCAAAGCGACCAAAGCCTGAGAGTTTGCTATTTACTTTATAATTTCCATAGACAGAGAGAAGCTGACCACTTTTGTCTGTTTCCATGTTATCTGATTTCATGGTGAACTCTGCACCTGCCCGTAGTCCACCTGTAGCAAAACCGCCAAAGCCACCCAGGACGAATGTGCTTCCCGTTTCCGTAGTAGCTGTAGTAGTTACATAGTCTTCAGATTCTGTGCTTACTACGACACCGGCATTCAACCCCTTTTTGAGTTTGCTCTCACCGTACAATAAACGGAGGGATAATTTTTTATATTGATCATCTTCAACTTTTTTATAACCCGTTCCGTTGGTGATGAGTACGCTTGGAGCGAGGACTCCAAATTTCTTTTCCCACCCGATGCCCAAATCTGCTGAGCTTGAGTATTTATTTTTGTCCATGACAGACTTTTCAATAAACCGATATCCCCAGGTAGCTTCCTGGACCTTGAACATATTCATGCCCTGTAAGCCGAAGGTGAATTTACCAAAGGCAGTTTTATAGTCTAATTTGGCATTCTTCAGATATACCGTGTAGTCTGTGGCTCCACCAGAACCTACATTGGTCTGGAATTTGTATGATATTTGGTCACTTACTTTTTTCTGAATTGAAAAATAAGCCCGGCTTATCTGGAAAGCGTTGTTCTCGGTATCCTCAAAGCTATAATGGAAATGAGTATCACTATTTATTTTCATATCCTCAGCATAAACATTTGTTAAAACAATCAGGTATAGTATTGCCAATACTATTATTTTCATCTCTGTATTCTCCCACACACGTTAAAGCTTCACACACGCCAGGAACCTACATTTCAATTGTTAGAATAGTGTTAGGAAGGTTTGGGAAAATGATGTGTCACTCATAAAAATCTTGCCCATGAAGTCAGAATGTTTTGTGTGCTCAAATGCGAACTCACACAATCCTAATCGTTTTCAATTGAACTGCTAACACGATCTCAATTTAATTCAAACACTCCGGAGCCATTCTCATGCGTCGCAAGAAAAGCGGCTGGCAAACAACTGTGTGTAAAGAGGAAATATTTAGAATATGACAATAAAAATAATACCCAACCTGCTTCTTTTAATCTCCCTACCTGTATTGGTTTTTGCCCAAACGGGCGGAACTCTGGTTGGAGACGTAATTGATGGTGAATCCGGTGATGCTCTCATTGGGGCCAACGTGATTGTTTTAGAAAGTGGAACAGGTGCCGCAACAGATATCAACGGACGCTACGAGATACGCGGAATTAGACCTGGCTTGTATACCCTTCGAATATCCTATATAGGATATGAAATTACAGATATCGAGGAAGTTCAGATCAATGCTGGGATAGCTACCCGAAGAAACATCAGTCTGCTGATGGAATCAATCAGCGGTAAGTCCGTTGTGGTTCAGGGTGAAACCAAGCGGGGTACAGCCATGTCAGCGCTTCAGGAACGCCAGGAATCTTCCAATATGGAAAACTCAGTCAGCGCTGAGGAGATGTCTAGGAGTGGTGACTCTAACGCTGCCGATGCTTTGAGACGTCTGCCCGGTGTCAGTGTTCGTGAAGGTAAGTTTCCCATCGTACGTGGTCTGGGGGAACGCTACACCTCCACGCAAATGAACAGTGCACCCCTGCCTTCCCCTGAACCAGATAAAAAATCTGTACCCCTCGATCTTTTCCCCAGTGCCCTTCTGGAAAGCATTGTCGCCCTCAAGACCTTCACACCGGACCTCCCCGGCGTATTTGCAGGTGGAAGCATTAACATAAAAACCAAGGCCTATCCCGATGAACGTCTGGTGAATTTGAAGGCGTCCATCAGTGATCATAGTTCACTCCATGAATTGGAACACTTTTATGGGACCTACTCAGGCAAGAATGACTTCTTTGGTTATGATGACGGTAGTCGGGCTCTGTCTGAGAGCATCCCCCAAAACCAGATTATTTCCACTGCCACTAATTATAAACCAGAGGGTTTGGATCGCATCCAGTGGTACGGTCAAATAGGGGAATACAGTAGAACAGCAAAACCCACATTTGTGAATATTAGCCGCCAAGCTCTGAAACCGATAAGTGTTGGTTTTGACCTGGGAGACAGATATGAAATTAATAAGAATCTTGAATATGGGTTCTTCACCAATCTGGTATTCAAAAACAATTACGTTTCACAAGAAAGTGGATCCGCTCAGTTTGCCCTGAGTACGGGTGAAGAAAGTGATGGTACCCCATATTTATCTCCTTATACAGAGCGCACCGACAAGGTTTCTGAATACAAAACCAACCTGGGGGCCAATGTCAGTGCCGGGCTTAAATATAAGAACGCCCATAAGCTGAAATTACAGCGGATCTATACACATACCTCCAGTGATAAAAACACCATCTCCAATGGCTACACGCCCAATGTGGAATCCGGTATTTTTATCAGCAATCATTACATAGAGAAAACCATTAAAAACACAAGCCTTAGCGGATCGAGTTATTTTGTTCTTGGTCCAAAGCATCTGTTTGAATGGAATCTCAATAGTGGTAAATCCACTCGTTTCGAACCAGATCATGCAACGCATAACTATAGCGCCAAGACTGTCTATGCTGATACGGATTCTGCCTACTCCTACTATGTCATTGATCGACAGGCCCAAAAGATAGGATATCGTGATTATACAGACGGGATTGATGAAAATAAGTCCTTCGATCTCAGTTATGAAATGACAGTGCCTTTATCCGGGGATTTCTCCATGAAATTAAAAGCCGGGACTCGAATTCAGGAGAAGGCCAGAACCTTTGAAAAGCGGTCCTTCGCCATTACCAATTCATCAAGTTCCAATTGGGATGATTCTGTGCTCAATGTTTACTCCGACATGGAATTTGGTCAGGCTTTCGCAGAAGAGAACTTCTTTCGCCTGGATACAGAAACCGGTAGCTGGACACATGGATTGCTCATGCTGGATGAAACAGCAAAAAATGCCTTCAATGGCTATACCGCAGAGGAGAACACCCAGGCATATTTTGCCATGGCTTCTCTTCCCCTTATCATGAAAAAGGAGTGGAGTGTGTCGTTTGAGGGTGGTGCTCGTTATGAGGATTATGGGATGGATCTGGATAGTTACAATCCTATCACTGGTGCCCCAGCCACTACCATTTATGGCGATACTGCAGCAGCCCATTTGAGACAACATGTTATCCTGCCCTCAATCAATTTCATATATAGGAATAAGAGCGACGTCATCATTCGTTCAGCCTACTCAAAAACAGTGGGTCGCCCTGAGTTCAGAGAGCTAGCTCCAATCGCCTACCAGGAATTCTATCAAAGCGAGGTAGCTATAGGATACCCCTTCTTGAAAAATGCGGAGATCCAAAATTTTGATCTACGAGGCGAGTGGTATCCATCAGCAGCTGAGTTGATATCGCTTGGCTTGTTTTACAAAACCTTTGAGAATCCTATTGAAGTTTCCATGATTTCAACACCGGATCTTGATTATAAGACTTTTCAAAATGCCAGGTCGGCGCACACTCAGGGCATTGAGCTGGAGTTTAGAAAGAAATTACCTATTCCGCTCACTCTGGGATTCGGAACTTTCTCAATGAATTCGACCATTTCGAACTCAGAAGTGACGGTTAACGATACGGTATATCTATTCAATGGAACCAGCTATACTAATTCATCTTCCACATCACAGCGCCCTTTGCAAGGCCAATCAAGAGTGATGTTCAATGCTGCAATTGATTACCGTTCACCCAATGCATATACCGTTGCCCTGGCCTATAACTCATTCACAAAGCGAATCAGTTCAGTTGGCGTGGGGGAAGTAGGTGACATTTTTGAATTCCCCTTTCACTCTCTCAATCTCACAGCAGGGAAATCTCTGGGGTCAGTTAAACTCAGTATGAAAATCAATAATATTCTTAATTCCCAGGTACGTTTCGGCCATATCGAAGCTGCCAGCGGAGATTTGAAACTACGAAAAGTTTACTCGCCGGGTCTGGCATTCAGCCTGGGAGTGAAATACCAATTACAACAAAAAAGGAGTTAAAACCGTGAAAAGAACGATATTCTTGTTTTCTTTAATACTTATGCTTGCAGCAAACACGTTTGCTATTGAACACTCAGGCGAAATAACCGCAGATGAAACCTGGCTAGCCAGTGATGAGCATCTGCTCACCGGACAGGTTTTTGTGAAAGCCGGAGCAACCTTGACGATACAGGCAGGAACCACAATTAAATCAAATGAAGATGATGGTGCCGGTCTAGCCCCCGCCCTGGTCATCGAAAAGGGTGCCATGATTATGGCCGAAGGTAGAGCCGATGCTCCCATTACCTTTACCACTGTTCTTACCCCAGAGGAGATGCTGGATCCCCGCGGTAACTGGGGTGGTATCATCATCCTCGGTGATGCTCCCATCGCTGTAGATGGTGGCTCAAGTTTTGTTGAAGGTCTTGAAGGCATCCCCTATGGCGGTACTGATGCCGATGACAACTCTGGTGTGCTAAAATATGTCCGTGTCTGGCATGGTGGCCGCTCCATCGGTCAGGATAATGAAATCAATGGAATTACACTGGCTGGTGTAGGTCGTGGAACCACAGTAGAATATTGTGAAGTTGCCTTAAACCTTGATGACGGTTTTGAGATGTTTGGTGGAACTGTCGATTTGAAATATTGTGATGTACTTTTTGTAGGCGATGATGCCTTTGACGTGGATGAAGGTTACCAGGGTCGCGGACAGTTCCTGTTTGCCATGGTTGGAGCCGATGCAGGAAATCGTGCCCATGAAATGGATAGCAAGACCAACGGTGACCTCAACTCCACGCCTCGTTCACACCCTGTCTGGTATAATGTTACCCTGGTGGGATCTGGTTCAGCCACGGCCGTCGCCGACAACGATCAAATTTTGAGACTTCGCGAAGGTCTTGGTGGTCAATTCGGAAACTATATCGTTTTGGATGGTAAAGAAGATGGTCTTAAGAACTCTGATAATGGCTCTGAAACAGTGACTTCTGACTGGGCTACTGCTCAGGCTGCCGGCTATCCTGACTATCTTTACTGGTCACCCAATAATATCATCAATGGTTGTTCAGGTCTTCAGTTCTCAGGTGATTATGGACTGACATCACTGAATGTAGATCCCCAACTGGCCAGCCTCGATGGTCGTGAGACCGGTGGTGTCATCGATCCTCGTCCTGCAGCTAATGGTGCTGCTTATGACAACGTCGACACAGTTCCTGCTGATGAATTCTTCACACAGACCGACTTCAAGGGTGCTTTTGGAAGTGATTTATGGTTCGCTGGTTATAGTTGGTTGACGGAAGCAGGTCGCTTGCCACTCGTCGCTGTTGATGGTAGTTCAAACTTTGAGGCACCTACCACTTCAAGATTGCTGGGCAACCACCCCAACCCCTTTAATCCATCAACCAAGATTCGCTTTGATTTAGCTGAAGCTGGTGCCGTCACCTTAACTGTTTACGATGTACAGGGTCGAATGGTCAGCGAAATGCACCTTTCTCATATGAATAGTGGAGTTCAGCAGTTCACCTGGAACGCCAACAATGATTTGACATCAACAGGTCTGTTTCTATATAAAATCCAGACTTCAGGGGAAGTCCTTTCCGGGAAGATGATGCTCCTCAAGTAAAAATTCCTTCACACACAGGGGTTGCCACCCCAAGGAAAAAGGGCTATCCTCGGATAGCCCTTTCAATTTTATATGCAATTCCAGGATGCCTGGAGCCTCCATCATGGGAAACTATGTCCAAGCGCCGCCTACCAGTCGTAGACTGGATGGTCTGAACGAAGCTGATAGCTTAGGTGGAAGGTTGTAGACTGGAAGGTACTCAAAGTGGGATTGATCTTCAGCAAGAGGAAACCTTGGGAAGCTCAACACCCGGAGGTATTGAGGCAACTCGAAGTGCCAGGATTGGAGATGGTAGCTTAAGAAACCTTAGCTAGTGCTAGCAGTAGGGAATAAAAGTCTGAATGTGCTACCTTCTCCAGGAACACTCTCTACCTCCAATTCAGCGTTGTGGACGAGGGCTATATGCTTGACAATGGATAGACCCAATCCAGTGCCACCAACATCGCGACTGCGTCCTTTATCCACTCGATAAAAGCGTTCAAATATTCTTGAGAGATGTTCTCTTTCAATCCCTTGTCCAGTGTCAGTGACTTCCAGAATGGCATGACCATCTTGTAATTCTGTTTTAAGTGTGATCGTGCTGCCTTCACCAGAGTATTTAACAGCATTATCAAGGAGATTCCCCAGAGCGTGTGAAAACAATTTTTCATTGAGATCTACCTGAAGATAAGGATCAATTTGTTTAACAATTGAAATAGATCGGGAGTCGGCGAGAGCTTGAATGTCTCGTACCGTGGCATCAACCAAAGGGCTAAGTGTGATTGGAGAGCGATGTTGAGTTTCATCCTCCGAAAATTCTTCAATCCTAGAAAGTTCCAACAAGTCGTCTACTATTTGACCTAAACGCGTGGCATGCTTGGCAATAATCTCCAGAAAGTTCTGGGCATTATCTATGTCGTCAACTGCACCATCAAGTAAGGTTTCTACATAACCTTGAATTGAAGTTATGGGTGTTTTTAGCTCATGGGAAACATTGGCCACAAATTCCCTGCGGACTCCTTCCAATTTTTGTATTTGAGTGAGGTCTGTAAATACGAGCACCGCACCTCCGATGGCACCTTTCTTTTTCGGCATTGGGCTACCAACGACATTCAATTTTCGGTCTTCTGGTTCAAAAATGGATATTTGGCATTCCTGGCTTTTTTTGCCATCCAGTATTTTACTGCTAAAATCGATCAATTCTGTATTTCGAATGACCTCATGGAGTGGGCGTCCAACAACAGTTTTTGTCTGGAGCCCAAACATGATTGCCGCCGCATGATTGAATGACAAGATGTCGCCTGCGGGATTTAGAGCCAGTACACCTTCGGTCATACTACTCAAAATGGCCAGTTGCTCGTTCTTTTGCTGGGTGACGAAGCGGATACGATCATAAATCTGCTCCGCCATGAGATTGAGAGAATGACCAAGACTGCCTAATTCCTGAATATTGGATTCAGGCACTTTCATCTTCAATTTTCCCCTGGCGAACCTGCGTGCTCCTATTTCCATGATAGCGATGGGCTTGAGGATTTGACCTGAGACATACCAGCTTAAGAAACCTAGCAGGATGCTGATAATTACTCCACCCAGGAACAGATTATACCTTAAATCATGGAGAGCAGACTTGAGGGCCATAGTAGGGAAGGAGACTCTGATAACCATTTCATGGTCCTTGTGAGAGCACAACCTGGCATAGTAAAGATGTTCTTCCTCCATCGTATAGCTGGATCTTCGACTCACACCTTCTGAGGTTTGTAGAGCTTGGATAATTTCTGGTCGGTCATTATGTAAATCCATATTCCTGGGATCTTCTTCGGAATCCGCCAGAACCTGACCACTAGGAATCACCAGGGTGATGCGAGTTGCTGTTTCCTCGCCCAATTGCTTACAGAGGTTCTGTAGGGAATTCGAGTCGATTGATTCATGGTCTCTGAGTATTTCATCAACAAATATCGCGCGGGCTTGCAGATTGTTTATATTTTGCTCAAAGTAAAAATCCTCAATGGCTCTATAAGCAAACATAATGAGGAGGGCCAAGGCGAGCAAAACCAGAACGAAATATGATGAAAATAATCGCACAATCAACTTTTGCTTTTTCAAGAGGAGCATCCCTTAATTAATGAAGATCAAAATTAACTCTGAATTACAGAGGCAAATATACCACTCAACCCTGCGGAAGAAAGCAAAGGATCAGGAGTTATTGATTCTCCGAGAACTTGGTAAAACGATAGCCGACACCGCGCACAGTTTTAATTGTGTCTCCCACATCTCCAAGTTTCTTTCTTAGACCAACGATTTGAAAATCAACCGAGCGTTCAGTGACTGGATAGTTATCACCCTTCACGGCTTCGATGATTTGTGAGCGTGTGAATACCCAGTTTGGATTTGATGCGAGAAAGTAGAGAATCTGAAATTCAGAATTTGTGAGAGTTATTGATTTGCCTGAAATCATGACTTCACGCCGACCCTTATGAATGAAAAGCTCACCATATTCCATGACACCATCCCCGCCCTTAGAGCCTGTTATGCGTCTGATATTGGCTTTCACCCGGGCAGTCAGAACACCTGGGTTGAAAGGTTTGGTAATATAATCATCTGCACCGATCTCGAGGCCCCGTACAATATCTGCTTCTTCACCTTTCGCTGTGAGCATAATGATGCAGATATCTTCTGTTGTGGCATCGTTTTTCAGTATCCGGCAAACATCCAGACCATCGATACCAGGCAGCATAAGATCCAGAACCATGAGTGCTGGATGTTCTGCACGAGCCAGTTGGAGAGCTTGTTCACCAGTAGTAGCTCCACTGGTTTCCAAACCCGTTTTATTGAGATTGTAACGTACTAATTCACGAATGTCTTTTTCATCATCCACGACCAGTATCAAGTTGTTATTGCGCTCTGTCATGCTGAAAATATAAACTTTTGTGTTAGGATTGAATTAGGATTTTGGTTGAGATCAATATTTTCTCCAGATGTTGTTGCCTTAGGAGCCGCAGTTTGGATATCTAAGGCAATGCATTCACCCGCAACAAAAAGTAAGACATTTGGGTATGGACGTTTGGAAGTGATCTTAGGGTTTATCAATGCTATCATCTTATGGGGCGTTGTTGCCTGGATTGTCGTTGAAGCTGTAGGCCGATTTATTGAGCCAGAACACGTTTCAAGGGAGGTTATGTTACCGGTAGCCGTGGCGGGGTTACTGGCTAATATCGTAAGTGCCTGGATATTATTTTCAGAACGTGATTCTGATTTGAACAATAAGCAGGCATATTTACATCTAATGTCTGATGCTGCAGGGTCTGTGGGGGCTGGAATTGCTGGAATTGCACTCCTGATTGGTGGTTGGTTTTGGCTTGACACTCTCGTTTCCATTATCATTGGACTATTCATTTTGTATGGAAGTATTTCGATCGTGAGACAGTCCTTTCATATTCTATTAGAAGGTACCCCGCAGAACGTAGATTGTGACGATATACGGAAGACCCTTATGGAGCATGATAAGATTCATGATGTCCATGACATTCATGCCTGGATGATAGGAAGTAATGAGCTGATGCTCACAGCGCACATACTGCCTTCACCACATTTTACATACCACGATGTTCTCTATGTCGCGAAGTGGGTTGCGAAGGAAAATTATGGTATCGAACACGTGACATTTTAGGTAGAGAAAACAAAATGTCCGCCGCTTCATGAATAACAATTATATGGTACGCCTTAAAATTATAAATGCCTAAAATGAAATGATAATTAGCCCCAAAGAAGTTGAGAATTAAACCCTCTCAATAATGACCGTTTATGAGACACCAAATATGCCATCAGTTTTGAGACACCCTTTTTGAGACTGTTTCATAGAATCTTGAAATAGCCACAGAAATATTGAAAAAAGCTATCTTGTTGCTCCTGCAGATAAAAGTTAGGTTACCAAGAATATTACATGCTTTAACAGGCGATGACTTATATAAGATATTATGGATAGTAACAAGCAATATACACCACCATTCACCATCTCTCCCAGAATACTAAATCTGGTAAGTGATATCAGTGCTCTCGTTGCCAAATATGAAGTGCTTGAGCCGAAAATCATTACACCGGCATTACGGAAAGAATATAAAATCAGGACAATTGTCGGGACGCTTGAGATTGAGGGCAATACCCTGGGGAAAGAAAGAGTCACAGCAATCCTGGATGGCAAACGGGTTTTAGGCTCAGTCAAGGAAATTGCAGAGGTTAAGGGTGCCATAAAAGTGTATGAAAACCTCAATCAATTCAATCCTTTTGAAATGAATGATGTTTTAATGGCGCATGGCATATTGATGGGGGAAATCCTAACTGATGCTGGCAAATTCAGATCTAAGAATGTGGGTGTAGGAGGTAGTGGAGGTCTGGTACATATTGCACCACCTGCTCGGAAGGTTCAATCTTTGATGCAAGACCTGTTTGATTGGTTGAACAAGACGGATGCACACCCTCTCATTAAGAGTTGCATCTTCCATTATGAGCTAGAGTTCATTCATCCCTTTACTGATGGAAACGGAAGAATCGGTCGACTTTGGCAAACCTTAATTCTTCACGCTTACAAACCAGTATTTTCCTCTTTACCTGTGGAAAGCGTCATCAAAGAGTATCAGCAACAGTATTATGATGCATTAGAACGATCTGGATCAGTAGGTGAGAGTACACCATTTATTGAATTAATGCTTGAAATCTTATTTAAATCCATAGACGATTCAATTCACACCGACCAAGTAACCGACCAAGTTACCGATCAAGTAAAAAGATTATTAATGGTGATGGGAGATCAGTGGTTGAGTAGAAGTGAAATGATGGAAAAACTAGGTCTATCTCACCAGCCAACATTCCGAGAAAATTATTTGAATCCAGCGCTGAAGAAGGGATTGATCAAGATGCACAATCCTAACAGTCCACGCAGTCCAAAACAGAAGTATCACATTCAAAAGACATAAATAGGGCTTTAAGGGTAGCGACTTACCTCTGTAATCCCCTGATAGCAAGTACAGGGTACGGTGCTGAGTATCCTTTTCCAGTACTCCATTTTCATGATATCAAATACCGGGGTTTTTGAGACTCTTAAATCACCCTGTTTGATTCTGATACGTATTTGAGATGCTTGTTCCTTATCTAGAGGTGAAAATCTAGTTGTCATGTAAGAGAGGTAGGTAGCATAGATCATTACTGAGGCAGCATTTCACGTCCCGAGGGTCCATTAATAAGACCGTTTTTGAGACAGATTCAGAACTTCCTATAAACCCCCCGCAAACCCAATAAACTGAGTCTCAAAACCCGTCTCTAAATCAAAGTCGCAAAACTGACAACTTTTCATGTATATGAGACTTGAAGGACGATGCCTGAGTTCCTCTCGGGCATTTCATTATTATCAAAAATTATGAAAGGAGCTAACCATGCATATTGGCTATGCACGTGTATCAACCCAAGATCAGAATCTTGATCTGCAAAACGACGCCCTCAAAGCTGCCGGCTGTGAGAATATCTATACGGACAGAATGAGTGGAGCAAAAACGAACCGGCCTGGGTTAGAGGAAATCCTCGGGTTCATAAGAAAAGGTGACACACTAGTTGTGTGGAGACTGGATAGGTTGGGTAGATCATTAAAGCACCTGATCCAGGTATTGAACATACTTGATGAGAGAGGTGTTTATTTCAAAAGTATCCAGGAGAGTTTGGACACTTCAACACCTGGTGGAAAGTTGATCTTTCATGTCTTTGGCGCACTGGCTGAGTTTGAACGGGATATTATCAAAGAGCGGACATTGGCCGGCTTAGCAGCTGCAAGAGCCAGAGGTCGGAAAGGTGGCAGGCCCCGGAAACTCACAAAGAAGCAGATCACTATGGCTAAACAGCTAATGGGTGATCAGAGTATCCCAATCGATGAGATATGTAAAACCATGGGAGTGTCGAAGGCAACATTGTACCGGAGTGCACAATAATCTTGATCTGGCCACCTGACAGCGAGTAGGATGTCGCCAGGGCTACTGTATTCACATCAGAAGCTCGCGGGATGCCAGGGGGGAGGTGAAGCCCCCATAGTCTCATTCGCTCGGTTTTTGCGGGCATAGGGAGCTCCAACTTCAGATGGATGGTATATTTGCATTAAGGACTACTATATTAACAACCCCCTAAGCCCTCGTTGATCATCTTCGTTCTTCGGGGGCTTTTTAATTCCAACTTTAGCCCTCGTGACCTAGCGTTGCTGGGGCTTTTCTTTTGATTAATTAGCCATTCCGACTATTTTCCTGCACGTTTAATTCATAATGTGGGGATAAGCTTGAGTACTAAATCCAAGTATAAATGTCATTATTGCGGCTACACCGCACAGGTTTGGGATGCTCCAGATAAATCACCAATTACTACGGTCGATACCAGGCACTGTCTGGGATGTAAATCGTTGGTAGAAGTTCCTATCGAGTTTCATGGTGGAGGTCTTATCGAAGGCCCGGATGTCGTACCTAGTTTCCTGAATCGATGTCCAGATTGTAATTCGTCTAATGTTAA
>JABMOS010000019.1 GCA_013203185.1 Fidelibacterota bacterium
CAATAGCACCAATCTCAAGGAACTTGCGATGTTGTAGCTTGACCGAGACTTGAGGATATTGTTGTTCAAGCATAATCCTACTCCCTCGGTTTGGCTGAATAGTTAAGTTTTAGCGCATTGGCTTTTCTAAGCTCCTGGTGAATATCGGTGATAATGGCCATCTCAGTCTGTCGATCAGCTTTTAAGGAAGCTGTCATCTGAGGATCGGCTATAATCTTATCATACATGATGGTACGAATTTTTCCCATTGTAACAATCTGATCATCGATGGAAATGGTACCTTCAGAAGTAGCCCAGATATGGGAAACGTGTTTGTTTCCTTCCAGCTTGGCAATCTTCTTCGCTTCGGGAAGAATCAATTTTAAACCCTGAAATTCACGTAGAACTGTAACCACCATGAAGAAAATCAGCAACATAAAGATGATATCAGGAAGCGAGGATGTTGGAATCCCGGCCTCGATTTTTATTTTTCTTTTTAAACGCATGATCTAACTCTCCGGGTCAGCAATAGAAATACGCGTGGCGCTGGCCTGCTTAAGCTGGTCAATCACCACAATGTAATCTTTGTACTTGCTGGTTGCCGCCGTTTTGACAGAAAAAATCATCTTGTCATTGGTTGCCAAAGATCTCTTAGCGAAATGTTTTAGCTCACGAACATCGATAACTTGAATATCTCCCTCGTGACTCACTGCGATCTTACCAGAAGCATTCACCAGAATATTGGTAATATTCTTGGGATTCACTTCTGTGGTATTGCCCTCTTCTGGAAGCACCATACCCAGACCTTTATCCATGTCAATAGTCGTGGTCACCAGGAAAAAGAGCAGCAGCATAAACACAATATCCGGGAGGGATGCTGTGGGAATTTCACCACCACTATTTTTTCTTTTTTTCTTTACTAGCATAGTATCAGCTAACCCCGGTTATGGTGTTATTATTTCTTCTCCAGGTTCTCGATAGTATCGATAAGATCCAGGGATGATTCTTCCATTTTGATAATCAGTTTATCGATCATGAATGTGAAAACATTCTGAGCAAACTGAATGATCATAGCTACAACTAAACCGAAGAGTGTTGTCAACAATGCCATAGAAATACCAACAGCAACAAGGGCTGGCTGGATATCGTTAGCAGCTGCGATTGAATCAAAGGCCTGTACCATACCGAAAACCGTGCCAGTAAATCCAAGCATAGGTGCCAGTGAAACAACTGTGGACAACCAGATCATGTTATTCTCAAGGAATGACATTTCGATTGAACCAGCACTTTCAATAGCTTTTTCAACTGCGAGAGTACCACGATCTGCTCTGGAAAGACCAGCAAGATAAATCGACGGTACTGAACCAGGAGTCGAACGACAAACTTCCATCGCGGCTTCAACACCCTGTTCTTTTAA
This sequence comes from Fidelibacterota bacterium, assembly GCA_013203185.1. Taxonomy (GTDB): domain Bacteria; phylum Fidelibacterota; class UBA8477; order UBA8477; family JABMPR01; genus JABMPR01. The sequence goes on from JABMOS010000019.1 coordinate 1,397, forward strand.
TGTTACATCAATTTGTTTCAAGAAAGATTTAGTCTGCATCGTTGTTTTCATCAAGCTGATCAAACGCTCAACAACAAAAACGAGTCCAAAAATAAAAACCCCAAGAATTGGCCACATAAAGGGCCCACCGTTATAAAACCACGCAACCATCCGGTATTACCTCCTAATCCTGTATAATTTTCAACTTGATCTGACCAAGCGCATAATCATAGTTTCATACGTATCTAAAGTCAATCAAATTCCCGTTCAGTCCTAGAGTTTCTAGGCTCTCTGAACCCTCTTTATAAATAATCTGCAGCCTCGGCAATTTCACGAGCCTTTTTGAAGTGCTGACGGGCTTCCTGGATTTGATTATCCATTTGCGTCCTCACTTGATATTGCTCGTTCCGTCCCCAGAGCTTTGCTGCAAGTTCACTCTTAATGTAGTAACGTATTGTCACATCATCCTCGCGGATCTTTTCCTCATCCAGATCAAGATCTTCAATGGCCAGAATCTTCTCGTAAACCTCATTCATGAGAGTTTCTTCCACTGTATAGGTCTTGAAAAAGGTGTCCCAATCCTTCCCTAACTCAGGGTGACTGGCGGCATAATCTGAAGCAATCTTAAAGAAAAATCGGATATCATGACGTCTCAAATTTGCCAAATCACGGGAAATCGTGGCCGGCTCTCCAAGTGAGATATCTGGTGCAATACCACCTCCACCATAGACCATGCGACCCGTTTTAGTTTTGAACATCGGTCTATCTTCCAGATCAGTTGTATCTTTACCATAGTCTTTTTCATATAGCTCAGCATAATAATCTTGAGCTTCACCCTGTTCATATTCGCGCTGTATCAAGCGACCACTTGGAGTGTAGTACCTGGCCACTGTGACTCGCACCGCTGATCCATCACGGAGTGGATATTGACGCTGAACCAGACCTTTACCAAAGCTGGTCTCTCCCACTACGATTCCACGATCAAGATCTTGCAATGCTCCAGCTAAAATTTCGCTGGCAGATGCTGATCCACGATTGATCATGGCAATGATAGGCTGTTTATAAAAAGTCGGTTTATGCTTGGAGTACATTTCCTCATTAGCATTTTTCAGGCGACCTTTGGTAGATAGAATTTTTTCACCGCCAGGTAGGATATGGTCAACAATCTTGATAACCTCATCCATGTAACCACCACTATTATTTCTCAAATCAAGAATAAGGCGTTCCATCCCTTGAGCCTGAAGCTCTGAAATGGCAGTAATAACTTCGCTGGAAGTTGTGGATGAAAAACGATTCAACAATATGTAGCCAGTACCGTCTTCCATGACAAATTTTGCCAGCACGCTGTAAATGGGAATCTTGTCGCGGTAAATCGTCACCGGAATGAGTTCAGTTTCACCCAGCCTGGCAATCTCGAGATCAACCCTTGAGCCCTTGGGACCACGCAGCTTATCAAAAACGCCATCCCTGGTAATCTTATAAGCGGAAGCTTCATCGATTTTAACGATCTGATCTCCAGGATGGAGTAATCCATCTGAGGGAGATCCAACGATGGGCGTAATAACTGTGATATAGTCATCAATGATATCAAATTCGATACCTATACCTTCAAAATTCCCACGGAAACTTTCATTAATCTGACCCATGCGATCAGCACCGATATATACTGAATGGGGATCAAGGGCTTCCATGAGACCATTTTGGGCACCAATCATGGTTTTGTCCCAGTCAACATCTTCAACATAATTTGTGTTGATGATTTTGACCATGTCCTGGAAATCTCTCCATTTATCGTAAAAATCGCTGCCCTGAGCAAATAATGCCTGTCCCGGGGGGCTCAATGCAAACACACCAAGTAGGACGAGGGAGATAACGGTAATATGTTTTAAAATCTTCATAACTATATGCTAATCCTTGTTTCTTGCCAAGGTTCCTGTTTTTAATTACGGCGTATAAAATAACGGCAACATTGATTTGATGAAAGCACCCATTTGCGCGTTACGCTATAATAATACACAATTCAATAACGTTATGAGGAATCGATTCTGTGGCCAGAACGCTGAAAGGTTAAGCGTCCTTTTAGATCGGTTAAAGGATAACGTAAAGCTGGAAACGGAAGAAAAGTGCCCTTAAAGCCACTTCTTTTGAATCCGGAATTGTTTTGGAGTGGTAGAGCTTCCAACTGCCTGCGGATGCAACCTGCTCATTCCAACCTGCAATAGTTTTGAATCCCATTGAACGAGAAATGTCAAAGCGAATGCCCAGATAAGGTTGGATAACTGGCGTCCAGGCAGACAACTCGAAAGCCTTCCGGGGGGCAGTACCTGCGATGATTTCATCCCAGCTTTCATTTCCAGGTGACGAACTGGCAATCAGAGAAGCCTGGCCAATCCCGAACATGGAACCACCTAATAATTTCAGACGGGAACGTGAGTGGGTATTGAATTCTGCTGTAATACCGACACTACTCAACACAAAATTTACTGTAAAGTCAACATCTGCAGCATCCTGGGCTGAGGCGATGTATTCACCCTGTCCGGCATACATACCAATGGTCCAGTGAGGGGTAACTTCACCAAAGCCTTCGAAGCCAGTCACAACCATCCCGTTGCTATTAATGCCGGTTACCTCAGCAGCATCAGAAATATCGAAGTCAGTAGTAAAATTGCTTAGCAAACCAAATGCAGTCTGATCCAGGTCAAGTGAAATCATATATGAAAAGGCGGGGCCGATGGCACCATGCAGAACGGTCTGACCTTCGGCAAATTGCGCCTGGACCGAACCCGTAACCAAGACAGTAGATAAGAAGATGCTTAACCATGGTTTCATTTTCAAAATTCCTCCCTGATCCTATCAGTCGATTGCCGGTGGATAATATATCTGGAACGCATATAAAGTATCACCTGACAAATTGTCATTCATTTCAACTCAAAACAAGTAAGTTGACACAATATACCATGACTCATTTTTTTACACAAGTCTTTTAAGAATTTACTTTAAGTGTCAGGCTAAATTTATATTGCATACAGGGGCTTAGCCCCATAAATTGATTAAAAGTTTGGAGTAGGATTCAAAAGTTTTAATCGTAAAGAAATGGGTTCCCATGATGAGCAAGCATTTTTTTAGCCATGTAGCAGTACGTCATATCTGGTTAGTTCCCCTCCTGGTCATTCTGATGGCAGGTAGTCTGTGGAGTGCCGATGGTCTACGAGATATCAGCCACCTGAAGGATCTGGGCGATCTCGATCACGATGGCAACAATGATTTTGGTGCTATTCGAAAGACTGCCAGTAATAGCTCCGAGCTGATCGCATTTGAAATGACACCCGGTGGTAGTTTTGATATTACCTGGCGCTTTGCCCTGCCTGAAAACCTGGTTGGTGAGTGGGCTGATTTCACATTAACAGACTTGAATTTGAATGGCCGCCCTGAATTCGTAGCTATTGCCAAATTAATTTCAGCCTCTGCAGGTAATAGTGCCCCGTGGGTGTACGGTTTTGAATGGTCTGGAAAAGATTTCGACTATGTCCCAACCTTTCAATGGGGCTGGACACCGGATAATGGCCTCTATGCACGACCCACTCAGATTGAAGCAGGTGACGTTGACAATGATGGTCTCACAGAACTCATATTTTCACTTGGCGCCCCCCAGGCCAACCTTTTAATCGTTGAGTTTAAAGGCGATCTAAGCTCTTCAAATATCCAGATTGAATATGCCGGCTTACCTGAAGAGATGGCACGGGTACCTGCTTCTATTCTTATGGCCATCAATGATATAGATCAGGATAAAAAAGAAGACATCGTCCTCTTTCAAAAACATGGAGACAAGCTGAGTGTATCTGGAATTTTCTCCTCAGGTGAAGACAGCTATGCTACCCGAGATTTGACCGATCTGAAACTTGCAGGAGGAACTGGTGAAAGAGTGTCAGCCACCGGGCTAGCTCTTGGTGACCTGGATGGTTCAGGCTTTGAGAAAATATATCTAGGCAGTTCAAAAGGGAATGTCTATCGATACAGTTCAAGAGATGGTGGTAAATTGTGGAAATCGTTTTCCAGCCCCATCAACCAACTTTTGTTTTCTGAAATAGATGGCGATGGTTACGCCGAATGCCTGCTTCGAGCTGGCGATAGGGTCCACTTTCTAGAGCAGAGCAATCAAGGAGAAGCATTTGAAAACTTTGCACCCCTCTTTGACAAAGAGGTCTATGCTTCAAATGCCCTTCCCTTTCATGACGGTCTCCTGCTGGAGAAATCCGGTCCGTATCAATTCATGGCTATTGCCCCCAATGAGGAGTATATCGCCGAAGCAACCATGGAGGCTGAAGAGGTAATTGAGTCCGCCCCTGTCGTGGAAGCTGAAACAATTGAAATCATGACGACTGAACCTGAACCTGAACCTGAATTTGTTGAGGAAGTTCCAGAAATACGGAGAAAACCCAAATCACCTGATGTAATTCTTCATGCTAGTGAAAGTTTTGTCCACGGGATTCCGCGCCAGGACGAGATAGATCCGGGCCAGGCATACGTCAAATTTAAGACCTACCCAGAAGGCATGCGTCTTGGCAAAGATTTTATCCTGAGATGGAGCCCTGGTGAGGACCAACTGGGATATCATCAAATTTCCTATTCATTTGGACAGCAATTGGATACAGCCTTTACACTTTACGTAAACCACATCCCTGAAATTTTTTCTACGCCACCTCCACTGGCTCAAACCGGACAACAATACCTTTACCAGGTTCAGTTGGAAGATTTAAATGAAGAGCAATATTTTGAATTTGAATTGATCTCTGCCCCTGCAGGTATGCAAGTTGATGAAGAAGGTCTGGTCCGCTGGCTTCCCAGTGACACTCAACTTGACTCACAGTATGTCACATTGAGTGTAAGTGACGGCTTTGAAAGAGTTCTACAAAAATTTACGCTATATGTGAATATTCTACCCCTGGTCCTAGAGAAACCTGGTCCTGTAGCTTTCATCAACGAACCCTATATCGGGCAAGTAAATATTCAGGACAAAAACAGTAATAACAGTGCCCGACTCATTCCATTGCGGACACCTAAAAGTCTGGTTCTGGAGTCCTCTGGAAGAATCACCTGGACACCGGAATCTCAACAGACTGGCTTCCATGATATTCTTTTTGAATTGACTGACGATATGTCCTCAATGCTGGATTCATTCACCATCTTTGTCAATACGCCACCTGTCATTATTTCAAAATATGAAGAGCATGTACCAGTGGGTAAACCCTGGAACTACAAGGTCGAGGTTAATGACCCCAACAACAATCAGGATATTAGTTTTCTGTTATCAGAGAGTAGCATACCCAACTTGACCATCAGTCGTCGTGGGCAGATTACTTGGACACCCACCGAGGCAGAACTGGGCAAGCAGACATTTACCATATCTGTATCTGATGGTCTGAGAGATGATCTTCAAAAGGTGTCAGTCTACGTGAACGGTGCTCCTGTGCTGAGTAGTGTGAGCGACACCCTGGCAACTGTGGCCAGACCCTATACCACCACTCTGCCCGTTACAGACCTGAATAAGGATCAGCAATTAAATTTTGCATTTTTAACTGCTCCCAAGGGAATGAAAATTTCACCCACAGGTCAGATCACCTGGACCCCAACCAAGGCAGAAAAGGGCTGGAATGAAATTTTTGTAAAAGTCTCAGACAAGTACAGTTCAGATACCTATAAATTTGCCGTCTATGCCAATGCACCTCCTGTGATCGTATCGAAAGCTGATACAATGGCTATCGCCGGCCAGGAGTACGTTTATAATATTAAGGCACTGGATTTAAATACAGACCAGCAACTGGTTTATAAGGTTTACGATGCACCAAAAGGTGTTCAACTCGTCGATGGTTCAGTCATTAAGTGGACGCCAGGAATTGACCAGATAAACCAGGCTCAATTTAAGGTAAGCGTTACTGACGGGTACATCACAAATGTGCAGAATGTGCAACTTTTTGTCAATGCATTGCCTGAAGTTACTTCAACGCCCTCACCGGTGGTTCTCATGGATCGTGAATATCGCTACCAAATTTCTTCAAGGGACCTCAATGAGGATGGTATTAGCTACACCAAGATCCTTTTGCCGAATGGTGCCGAGATGAATGAGGCAGAAGGTCTCATTACCTGGGTACCCGATGGTTCCAACGATGGCGCCAATAAGTTTATCATAGAAGTGACTGACTCGCGGGGCTCCTCAAGCTTTCATGAATTTGAAGTGAATGTTTTTCAGGATCCCAAAGCACCTATTCGACAGATGGGAGCCTTTCTGATTACACTGGCTGGAATCGGAGCTATGTTCATAATGAAATTCCTGTACTAATCCTACTTCCAAACAGGATAAAAAACCCATCGATCTCCGATGGGTTTTTTTATATCTAAAATTGTAAGTTGGTGTTCTTTACCGCAGTATTGAATTTACCATGAGAACCAGATCCTGAACAGTGACATAGGAGTCATAGTTCAAGTCTCCAGAAATGATGAGCTCTGGAGTTGATTCAATATTCCCCAGAATCAAATTTACCATGATTACCACATCTTGAACATTGACGCTAAAGTCCTGATTCATATCGCCAGAGCCAGAAGGCCAGATTGAAGCCGCTAATACGGCATGGTGGAGGTTCAGCCTGCCGCCTGAGACCGTAATGCCCTCTAAGGAGGCTAGGGGATCAACAGAGGATAGTAGCAATGTCTTAAAGACTTCAGATGCAAGCGCAGGGCTGTCTTCATAATACTGGGCAAGTTCCTGACTGGCAGCAGCGTGCATAAGTGCTACAGCACCTGTCACGTGGGGCGTGGACATGGAGGTTCCATATTTCGTAGAGGTGGACCCATTATAATTTGTGGATAAAACGCCGTATCCTGGGGCAGCTAAATCAATGCTAACTGCTCCATATCCAGCACTATTTACTTTTTCATCATCTTTGTTGGAATTGGTTACAGTAATCAGATAGGGGCTGGAACAGCTTGTTGGCAAGTCACCTAATACATCGACATCAACATTGGTGTTTGCCGTGGATGCGATGGACAGAATACCTGCTTCTCCCATAGTATTGTACATGTCGTTCCACACTGGGTATTCCAGTGAATCACAAGAAACATAATTGGCACCGAAGCTTGAATTCGCTGTGACAACAAAAGCGCCCTCTAAGCCGCCGGAATTCAACCAGGCCTGTTTTTGTTCGAGTACGTAGCTATATGCCTCCATGGCTATGGCAGTGGTGGTACTGGCTCCAGCTACAATCATGAGTTGTATATCCCAATTGATACCAGCTACCTGATTAGCGTTATTAGTCTGAGCACCTACCGTACCGGAAACATGGCTACCATGGCTTGCATCTAGATTTGTCTGAGGGATAGTTCCATTGTGACCATAGGCATTCCATCCCAGCGAATCGTCAACCCAACCATTTTCATCATCATCAATCCCATTGCCTAAAGTATCCAATGGATTTGACCAGAGATTGGCCTGGAGATCAGGATGGTCAAGATCACACCCCCCATCAACAATTGCGGCAACAATATTTCTGCCCAGAACAGTTTGCCCCCCTGTGGTAATTTCCCAGGCTTCCGGTGCATCAATATCAGCGTCTTCGGTTCCAGAAGGATTACCATTGGCATCAAAACCTGTATTATGAAAATTCCATTGAGATGTGTACAAGGGATCGTCTGGTGTGTTGCGTAAACTTAAAAAGTGATTGTTCTGAGCATATTTGATCTCAGGTACATCCTCAATACGACGCCTGGCCTTACCGAGCTGATTTTTGTTCAAGTCAACTTTCAGCAACCACAGATTCAGGGGCCGACTAACCTGTCTCACAATCTCAAGATTGCCATCCATGAGAATAATTTCAATATCCGCCTGTGTTAATCCCTCGTCAAAGCGGACCAGAAGTTCATCTTCTACAAATCCAGCAGGGCCACCATAAACAAGATTTACAATGAGAAGTGAGAATAATATGGTTTTTCGTATATATGTCATAACAAACTTCATTTCACTAAGCTAACCCCCAAAATCCTTCCGGCAGGTGACCCACCACACAATCAGATTTTGCTTAGATGAGTAGTATAATCATGATTGTCGGAAAAAAGTGGTCTTTTTTTGATTGCTCTTGGTAACGGATGGAGCTTAAAAAGCTATCAATTAATTGAGGAGCCTTCCACGATAGAGGGCCAAAATGGCGAGCTATTTTTTAAGGTCTAGAAAATAAATTAAAGATGATACCCAATGGATATCTGACTGATCCATCCAGCAGCGCCAAAACTCTGTGTCGCAGACTCAATGAGCATTCCCTGCCACTCAATTGCAAAACCGCCTGATGCCCCAGCGATAAAGTCAGATTCTGTGACACCGGTTTGAAGATCAAATCGATTGGAGTTCATACCTAGCCTTACCCTGAAATTTGGGTGAATCAATATCTCAGCTCCCAGGGCGAGACTGATTTGTTCATTGAATCCGTATATCCCCTCCAGGTTGAGTCTCAGAGGTAAATGTGAGAGAATCTTAGACGTGCCAATATGCAATTGCGTCGGGAAATCCTCTTCGCTCTCACCTAGTGAAACAGAGGCCAGGTGGACGCCTACAGTGAGAGAATCCTCTTGATCATGATAAACCCCACCAAGATCATAATAAAACTCGCCACCAGTATTGCCATCAGCCAGCCTTGTAAATCGGCCAACGCGGCCGCCCAAGCGGACTCCTTCAGAGAACGTAAAGGCGTAGCCCAGAGCAGCAGCAAGCTCATGGTATCCAAAGGTGCCCTGATTATTACCCACAACATCAGTTTTGTCAAATATTCCATAATCAAAGTAGATCAGTTCCGCGGAGATGCGGTGTCTCTCCATGGGTAGCACGCCACCTGCGGCGAACCCCTGAATCCCGACAAGATGATTCACAAAACCTATTTGACCCTGGAGTCCTTCAACAAAACTTGCGCTGGCAGGATTCCCCTGGATGTCAATATTTCCTGAGGCATCCACGGCTCGACTCCCACCCATGGCAGCTGAACGATTGCTGAAGGGGTAGGTCAATAGCTGGTGAGAGGGTGTTTCTCCAAGAGCTACACTGGCAAGCAATAATAAACTCAATGTGGATTTAGTGATAAGTAAGTTCATGACCCTGTAATACATGCCTTAAAATGAATTTTGTTTCCAGATAAACACGACTTTTTTATTCATTTGTACTGTTTTGAAAAATAGAAATCCTTGTTGGAGAGTATTGCTGGACTAAAATATACGCTTCAGCCAGGAATATTTTTGTTGAGGGGAATCCATGAATCGTCGCATCTCGCTGTGCCTTATATTGTTTACATCACTCATTTACACCATTATATCTTGTGCTCCAGCTTCACTCTTTTCAGATTACTGGGACAAAATTGAACCACCAGAATTTGAACGAACCACATCCCCCGATGAAGACAGCCCAGATGCTGTGATAGTCTTTGATCTTGAAAGAATGCTTGTTGATCTACACGAGTGGGATATCGTCAGAGAACGCCATGTCCGCATCCAGATATTTACTGAGGCAGGGAAAGAATGGGCCGATGTGAGAATTCCATTCTGGCACGACCATATAGTTTCTGAAATTAAAGCCCAAACAATTCTACCTGACGGTCGTCGAATAAAATTGGAGCAGGATGATATTTTTGAGGAAGGCACAGAAAAGAAATTGAGATATAAGGTCTTTGCACTACCGGGAGTAGAAGACCAATGCATTATCGAGTATCAATATAAATATCGTACTACCTCCCTTGGTGTTGTACAACCAAAATACTTTCAAGACTACTTGCGAACAGAATACTCCAAATTCTCCATGACCCTCCCTCAGGGATTTGAATACAATGCCACAACCAGAAACCTTCCTCGTGATTATTCTCAACCTGAAGAGATAGAATATGATTCGCCCTATGCAAAAAACCTGCGGCGCTTTACCTGGGAATTTTATGATCTTGCCCCCATCAAAGATGAACCCTATATGTATAATAGAGAGGATCACCTCTTCTCCATCAACATGCAACTGGTACGTTTTGTAAATCAATACAATGATATCACATTTATTGAGGAGTGGGAGGATCTGAACAAGATTGTTCTTGAAGAATATGACTCCTACTTCAGAAACTCAGGTCCCCTTGAGAAACTTCTGACAGAAATTAAGCCCCTGGATCCTGCACAAGGTATTCAACCCCGCGATGTTTTTCTGTTTGTTCGAGACGAATTGACCAGATCATCATCATACAGTATCTGGCCAGATCCCATGCATGATGTTATCAAGCACCGGCAAGGATCACGCGTGGAAAAGAATTTGCTTCTCACGGCCCTCCTTCGTCAAGCTGGCTTTCAGGCTGATCCAGTCCTCATTGCACGTCGCAGTTATGGAAAGCTTAGTCTTTCCAGTCCAAACTTAAACAATTTTAACCATGTCATCGTACGTCTTACAGAGGGCGAAAAACTTTCTCTTCTGGACGCAGGATTCCCGTATTCTACATATACACTTATGCCTTCTGATAACTACAGTGGTGTTGGACTTCTTGTGGCTGAGGGCGATGCCATGTTTATTCAATTCCCCACTGCAACCCAACCTAGCAAAAGGGACGTACTCACCAGCTGTAAACTGCATGACTCTGGAAGTTTAACAGGAAGTTTTCAAATTAAATCCACTGGATTCTACGCCTCAAGACTTCGGGCTATTTATGCTGAAATAGAGGATGCTGAAAAATTTGCCTATGATGAACTTGTAGATCACATTCCTGGTATTATCGTGGACAGTGTACACCTTGAGTTGAATTTGGAAGATATGCAAAAGTCGGTATTATCAACCGTCCACTTTCAGATACCGGAATATTTTACCCCTGGTACGGACATGATCTATCTACCCACCACCTTTTTTCAGGGATTTCAGACCAATGAACTGGTGAGTGAGGATCGAACACATGCAATCGAGTTTAACTTCGCGATGAGGCTTCAAGAAATTGTTAACCTGGAATTGCCTCCTGGGTACGAGGTCATGGAAGCACCCAAACCTTCCAGCATTTCTGGTCCAGGAATCTTCTTTCAGAAGCAGGTTAAATCAACTGGAAAGATGGTACAATTCATCTGGAAACATCAGCTGGTGGAGATTTTACAGCCTGCTGAAAAATACAAACAAATCCGACACTTCTATACTGAAGCTGTGGCAGCTGATCAAGGCGTGCTGGTGATAAAACGTAAGGATTCTTAGCATGACTTTACGCTTCGCCATAACTCTTATACTATTTTCTTCCTTTAGTATGGGAGGTGACCAGAGCATGGTCCTTGAGTCGCGGGAGACCCTGAAAATCAAGTCAATTTCTCAAGCAGAGTATACTGTATACAAAAAAATTGTCATTCACGATGAAAAGGGGAAAGGCCTAGCGTCTGTGAGTATCGGGAGCAGCGACTATGTTGAACTCAAAGCTGTAAAAGCCACTGTGTTTAATGAAAAGGGGAAACGCCAGGGCCGTTACAAGAAAAAACACTTCACCAAACATAAATCCAGCATTTATGGGATTATTGGCAATGATGATGTAACGTATGAGATAAATCTTGCTGCGGTAACCACCCTACCATTTACAGTAGAGCTCGAATACACCCAGATCATCAAAAGTCTCTTCTTTTGGCCTACCTGGAGCCCTCAGGATATTATTCCAGTACTCAGTGCCAGCTATACACTTGAAGTCCCACCTGGATATGAATTCAACAGCTTCAGCCCCTCAGAGCTCTCCAGTACCAACCCAGCAAAGAACACCTATGTGTGGAGTCAAGTTGCCATCCCAGCCTGGCCAGATGAAATTGCAGTTCCTCCTGAAGTGTATGATAGGCACCGTGTGTTTTTTGCTCCTGATACCTTCAAATTGGACCAATACTCTGGATCTATGTCGACCTGGCAGGGGGTCGCAGATTTCTATGAGTCCCTGGCTCAGACTCAATACGAATTGGATCCTGAATTGGTCAGTGACTTAGATTTAAAAACAGCTACAAGTCTGCAAGATAGTATATCTCAGATTTATGATTACGTCCAAAACACGACACGCTATGTGGGCATGGAATTAGGGATTCACGGTTGGAAACCACATAGCAGCCAATGGGTTTGTGAGAATAAATATGGTGACTGTAAAGATCTGGCCACCTTCTTTATTTCTCTTTTGAAGATGCATCAAATAGAGGCATACCCTGTCCTGATTCGTACTAGAAGCCATGGTGTCATCTATCCTGAGTTTCCCAACAGTCGTTTCAACCATGCTATCGCCTGTGTACCGATGGTAGATGACACCCTGTGGGTTGACTGTACTTCGGATGAAGCCACAGTGAATATGCTACCACGGAATGACCAGGGCTGTAATGTCGTATTGATTAATTCAAACAAGTCGCAACTGATTCAAACCCCTATACTTTCACCAGAATCAAATCAAATCAAATTCGAGGGGTTGGTAACATTTGAATCAAATGGATCAGCATCTCTTGAAGGAACCATCGAGTTCAGTGGGGTCAAAGCCAGCGAGACTCGATCGGGCATGAAACGTAGCACACTGGAAGAACGGCGAGAGTCCGTGATTGCCATGTTCCGTGAATCCGCTCCTGGTTTGGAACTGGGAGATTTTGAGGTTATCAATCTTGATAATAAGGACTTGCCCCTCATTGTCACATTGGTGGGAAATATCCCTCGCTTTGGCGGAAAAACAGGCAAGCGATACTTCGTGAATGCCTCACTTCCTGGGGGAATTGGCTGGAGCGGGGAACACCCCTCACGTCGGACCATGCCCTATAATGCTGGGTTACCCTCGCTATACTCCTCCCATGTTATCCTCAACTTCAGTGATGAAATGACCATTGAATCACTACCCAGGGATATTCTATTGGAGACTGCTTTCGGTACATACAACCAGGAATATTCAGAAAACTCTGGAACACTGGAAATGAACTTCCAGTTTAGAGATGTTCAAGCGGATATTCCATACGAACATTATACCGACTATTACCAATTTCGACAGTCCGTTAAAAAAGCAGGCTCAGCACAGATTGTTTTCCTCAAGAACTGAGCCCCTAAATCCATACCCACTTCCCACCCCAATTGAGGTAATATGAAAACTTTTATTGCACCATCGCTTCTTGTCCTTTTCTTCATTGAGTTGCTTATCTCCTGCTCAGGCTCCAGCTTCAATTCTGATATCTGGGATAAGCATCCCTCAGAAAATTTTAAACGGACCCAATCACCCTTTCCAGATAGCCCGGATGCCGTCGTCATTTTCGATAGAGAGGAAATCAAAGTTGACCCAGTTTATCATGACTTGCTGCACAAGAGGTATGTTCGTATACAAATATTCAGTGAAGCTGGGAAGGAGCATGCTAACATTGAAATTCCATATTGGTATTCAGATAAGATCTATGATATAAGGGCTCAAACAATCCTACCTGACGGCAGAAAGATCCAGCTGGATCCTGCTGATATATTTGACAAGGGGGTTGAAACTGGCTGGAGATATAAAACCTTTGCATTACCTGGTGTGGCGGCAAACTGTATTATTGATTACCAATATAGGGTACGGGACACCAATGCCAATTTTATCGGCCCAAAGTATTTTCAGAGTCAACTTTTTACTGAATATTCAAAACTGGTTTTGAGCATTCCTGATGAATACACCTATAACATCGCAGCATTGAATGCGCCTGCAGATTATATAGACCCAGAGGGTAAACTTCATGCACTTACCCACAATGAGTATGAAAAGATCTATACATGGGAGTATAACAATCTTCACCCCATCAAAGATGTGGAGCACCTCTATAATTTGCCTGACCAACTCTTCTCCCTGCATATGCAGATGGCTGTTTCCAGCCATCTGCCAATAGAAAAATCATTTTCGGAGCAATGGAGCAAACTTATTGAAATTTTGGTTGATCATTATGACTCTTATCTTGACCCTGGGAATCGACTAAATGACCTTCTGGCAGAGGTTCCCATCTCGGATTCTGCTTCAGGAGTTTCTCCCAAGGATATCTACCAATTCGTAAGGGATAATTTCGACCGGGAGCATTATTCTGGTATTATCACGGAGGAATTATCAGATGTGCTCAAGGAAAGGGCTGGAACAAAAGTTGAGAAGAATTTTTTAACGATTTCCCTATTACGTGTTGCTGGCTTTGAGGCTGACCCAGTTTTCATCAGCAGGCGCTCAAATGGAATCTTAAACGTTGGGTCGCCTACCCTGGAGAAAATAGATCATGCCCTGGTAAGGGTTAAGGAAAACGACCAATACACATTAATTGATGCCGGAAATGATTACGCCAGCTTCGATTATATGCCAGCTGATAATTACTCTGGTATTGGTTTAATTCTAAGCTCGAATCCAGACTCAATTTTTTACCAATTCCCAGTGCGTCCCAAAGCCAGTCGAGAAGACATACTCACAACTGCGACAATTGATGATGACGGTAATCTTATAGGATCATTTGCTGTTCGGGCTACTGGCTTTTTTGCAGCTGAGATGAGGGAATTTTACTCGCTAACTGCAGAAGATAGCGCAAAGAGAAGTGCCCACTTTGCCAGGCTGATGCCGGAAATTCTGGTGGATAGTATTTCTCACAACACATCTCTAACGGATCATGATAAAGCCATGACAACAACGGTCCACTTCCAAATACCTGGATTCTTAGATCTTTCAGGAGACCTCTGCTATGTCCCCACTACATATTACGGCAGGTTTGAGGCCAATGACTTAACTGCGGAAAAACGTGAACTTCCAGTTCAATTTGATTTCCCCTTTCATGTAAGAGAGACTGTTACAATTAATCTCCCTGCAAACTGGGAAATAATAGAACTACCGAAAAATGTGAGTCTGAAAGGGCCGGGTATTGGATTTCAAAAACTATTTATGTCTCAAACAAATGGGTTCCAATTACTCTGGAGTTCACAGCTTGTAAAACTTCAACACCCCAATTCTAATTATCCAGTTTTGAAAAATTATTTCACCGAAGCTGTTGCCATAGATCAAAACAAGATCGTGGTGCGCAGGAAAAATCCATAGATTTAGGTAAATAAAAGCCCCAACCGAAGTTGGGGCTCATAATTTTGCATGGTTTGATACTCTTATTTAAGCAACAGCATCCTTTTAACTTCCTTAAAGGACCCGGCTTCAAGGCTATAGAAATAGGTGCCACTACTTAGCTCGCTGCCATCAAGATACAAATCATGTCTGCCAGCAGAAAAGTGTCCTTCAGCCAGCTTTGAGACTTCACGACCACTGATATCATACAGAATTAGACTAACCCTGCTGTCTTCAGGAAGTCCAAATGAAATAGCTGTCCTGGGGTTGAAGGGATTGGGAAAGTTATCTGCCAGGTAAAGCCTTTCAGGAAGCAGAGGAGCTATTACAGCAGCCTGATTTCGTCGAGCAAGAAATGTGGGATCCAATATCCCATAATTTTCACCAAAAATATATTCCAAACTTATATAGTTCGAAAAGGTCACCTCACCGCAATCAGGATCAGGTATGGTGAAGGAAAATGTATCATTAATAACATCAGGGGGTTCCAGGGTCATATTTGCTGTCCCACCCATGAGAGAAAACCCATCATCGAATAGAATTGAGACGTCAATACTGGTCTCTGCATCCATATGGGGACCAAAATCCTCAATGCCGCTTGAAGTGATGTCGCCGTTAAGACGATTCACATAAATTTCGAGTCCTGAATATTTACTAATCTCGAAATAGGCTATATTCCCAGGGTTACGCGAATAAGTGATAAATACACCTGTCGCTTCATCGCTATAATCATAATACTCAAATCCATCTACAGTTTCATAGGATGTCAGCCCTTCAATATCCAAAGCATAGGCTGATACGCCATCAGCGTAAAGCCTGAAGGAGATATCAAGACTTCCACCTGGTGTGGCTTCTTCTGAGGAACCCTCAAGAAAGAACTCATCTCTATTACCACCATTTTGCATTTCCTCAACATTCCCACACATCTCAATGGTTGCAAGACTGAACACATTGTCAAAATTCTCATAAGACATGCTGTATTCAGTTTCTCCTGGTGTTTGCGGGGGGATTACTTCAACATCAAAGGAGAAGCTATTATTGGTGAGATCAAATTCCCCGGGCGTGGCATCAGATATATCTACGGTAAAGGAAATGATTCCTGGTTCGCTAAAACTTAACCCGGTAAATATAACAGTTGTTGGCATTTCAGGGGAGATATGTACGCCTGGCGTTGTCATGCTCACCCCATCTGCAGAAAGGTTCACATTTGCTATAGCACTGTTATCTCCCAGAACTTCCTGCAGGGTCGCATGAACATTGAAAGGCTGGTCAACTTGAACAGTCAGGGGATAACCAACATCCTCTATGATGAGATCTGGGCGTAGGGTTACCTCTACATATTCTTTTAGCTTTACCTTCGTTTGGCCAACTTGAAATTTTACATCCACCTTGAGGGTGGCATAAAGGGGAGCTTCTGTCAGGGAGAACACAACCTGGTTATCCACTACTTCCAAATCCCGCTCATTAATGAGGTGACCACTGCCGTGACCTGAGGAGTGTTTCTTTCGGTGAATTTTTACTTTAATTTTTTCCAACTCTTCAGGTAGTGGAAAATTCACCGGATCAGTGGTTATGAAATGGACCACCAATTCTGTATTCTCAGGCCCCATGAGGGCGGTCACATCCATACTGTATTCATTATTCCCATGGTCCTTGGCCGCCATAGCATTGCCTGGTGTCAAAAAGAACACGAGGGCCATGATACATAGGGTGGGCAGAATGAGGGCAGGTTTTCTAATCGCTAACATTGCAGTCTCCTTAAAAAGATATTCCCAGGGTTTTCTCAATAATTCTACAGACTCAGATCATAATTCCCATTGAATTGGGAAGAATTCAGAAGGATTAATCAGAATGGCTCAACTTAATTCAATTTGAAAGTCAATCAATTAAATTACGTGACTAATATTATCATCTTTAATTCGGATTATTTATACGCTCCCGAAATCAGAAAGAGTCGTGCACATGCAAATTGACATCTGGGATCAGGCTGTACTTCCTACGCCACTTTGGGAAGGCTAGGCTAGCATTTCCATATGAGATACTTTAGTTTGAGAGCCTTATGAGCTTTTGGACCAGCATACTCGTCATACTTGTTTTACTCATCTTCATCACCCGCTTTTTTACCCTGAAAATGTATGCTCTCAAACCCAATAAACATGATGATACCCCAGAAAAACTTGGCATTGGCTTTGAAGAAGTCCGGGTCCCTACAGAAAACAACAAAACCTTGTATGGGTGGTGGATACCTGCTGCCAAAAATTCAAAGCACGCACCAACACTCATCCTGGTACACGGCTGGAGTCGAAACCTGGGACGTATGCTCCGCTATATCCAGCACCTTCATCCGCTAAATTATAATCTCCTGGCCTTTGACGCCCGACATCATGGTTCCAGTGACCTGGATGACCACGCCTCCATGTACAAATTTGGAAGAGATGTCAAAGCGGCCGTACAATACTCACTTTCACGCGATATTGATACGGACAGCATCGGTGTAATTGGTCTGTCAATTGGTGGCGCAGGCTCAACCTATGCAGCCGCCATAGAGCCTGCCATCAAAGCTGTGGTAACCGTGGGATCACCTGCACATCCTGTGGATGTCATGCAGCATGAATTTAAAAAGCATCATCTCCCCGCCTTTATCAGATGGCTCATTTTAAAACAGATCGAAATAAAAATTGGTGTTAAATATGAAGCCTTCGCCCCTGTAAACAATATTGCCCAGGCAGTGGCATCATTCCTGATCATCCATGGTGAGGATGATAAAGTGGTGCTGCCCTCTCAAGGAGATAAATTGAACAGGGCAGCCCGTCCAGGCCAATGTGATTATTGGCTAATTCCAGGGCGTGGACATTCCAACTGTCACCATGAATCAGGGTTTTGGGAGCGTGTAGATACATTTTTTCAGACTAAATTTCAGAAAGGATAGGAAGATCATGAATTTCAAATCTCGACTACTAACCATATCAGTTTTAAGCGTTTTGCTTAGTCACTGTATCGCACCACAAAATCCACTGGCTGGGATTGATATTCCTGAGCCTGCCAATGCCGATGAAGGCTATTATTTTTTTAGGGCTGCCAGGATCGTCCGCTTCAAGCAGACAGATGATTTACTCCAGGCTAAACTTGATCTTGAGCGGGTCATCAAAGGGGATCAACATATTCTATATCCAGAGGCATATCCCTTTTTAGTCGAGGTTTACAATCAGCTTGAAATCAGTGATAGTTCATCTTGGATTTATCCAGAAGCCTTTGCAAAAATGGAAGCAAATCCCAAACTATCGACCAAGTATGCAGATCAGTTTAAGGGCTGGCAAGAAGCCTACCCTGAATTTCCACCAGAATTTTTAGAAAAAGACTACAAGCTTATGGATTCAGGGGCTGAGCCTGAGGGTGGTATGCAACGGTTTTATCAAATCCTCGAGTACCCCGAAATGGCTCAGGAAATGAATCGAACTGGCGTAAGCTGGTTTGCGATCATCATCGAAGCCGACGGCACGCTTTCTGATGTTCAATTATTGAAATCCAGTTATCCTGACCTGGATGAAGCCGCCTTGAAAGCTATTAATACAAGCAACTGGGTGGCGGCCAAATACCATGAGCGACCTGTCACCTTCCAAATCATATTGCCAGTACATTTTAGACTATAGATCTATTGCGCTCATCAATTTAAGGGAATGAATTATGAAGTATCCACCAGAACCGTTTAGAATTAAAACTGTTGAGGCCATCGCCCGCACCACGGATTGGGAGCGACTGGCTGTGATACAGGATGCTGGATATAATGTCTTCAATATTCCTGCAGAAAAAATTTATATCGATTTATTGACAGATAGCGGCACCAGTGCCATGAGTGATAATCAGTGGGCTGGCATGATGAAGGGTGATGAATCCTACGCTGGCAGTAAAAATTACTTCCATTTTGAGGCGATGATCAACAAGATCTTTGGATTCAAACATGTGATTCCAACCCATCAGGGTCGCGTTGCTGAGAATTTGCTTTTTTCTACAATACTCAAGGATAAGAAGAATCTGGTTATCCCTAATAACAACCATTTTGATACGACACGCGCCAATGTGGAATACAATGGCGGCAGGGCTGCTGATCTGGTGATTGATATTGCCAAGGACACCCAGATTATTGATGATTTTAAGGGCAATATTGACCTGGATAAATTAGCCAGGCTTATTGAAGAAGTTGGGGCTGAGCGAATCCCCATTGGCATGCTCACCATTACCAACAATTCTGGCGGTGGTCAACCCGTTTCCATGGCCAATATCAGAGGAACTTCTGAATTGCTCCACAAACATGGCATTCCTTTTTATATCGATGCCTGTCGTTTTGCCGAAAATGCCTATTTCATCAAGACCCGAGAAGCAGGTTATGAGAATAAGAGCATCCTGGAAATCGCCAATGAGATGTTCTCTTATGCTGATGGTTGTACCATGAGCGCCAAGAAAGATGCGCTGGTAAATATGGGTGGATTTTTCGCAACCAACGATGATGAACTGGCACAACAAATCACCAACCGCCTGATCCTGATTGAGGGGTTCCCCACCTATGGTGGTCTGGCTGGTCGCGACCTGGAAGCCATTGCAATTGGTCTGGGAGAAGTTCTCCAGGAGGATTACCTGGCTTATAGAATTTCACAGGTGGAAGAACTGGGAGATCGACTTATAGACGCAGGTGTCCCAATCTTAAGGCCTACCGGTGGCCATGCAGTCTATCTGGATGCAAAAAACTTTCTACCCCATATCCCCCAATCTCAATTCCCTGGAATTGCCCTCACAGTTTCACTTTATACCCATGCTGGTATCCGAGCGGTGGAGATTGGCAGTCTCATGTTTGCCCATGAGGATCCTGAATCAGGTGAGACCATTTATCCCGATCTAGAATTGGTACGATTGGCTATTCCTCGCAGGGTTTATACCAATAGTCAGATGCAGTATGTGGCAGAAAATATTATCGAGTTATATGAAGATAGAGAAAACATTAAGGGCTATGAGATCGAATATGAGGCTCAGGTGTTGCGCCACTTTACGGCGCGTTTAAAACCACTAGGATAATCACAAATAAAAAGCCCCTCGCGTCTTCCTGAGGTGTCATGCTGAGCTTGTCGAAGTGCTCTCGAAGGACGTGAGGGGTTTTTCTCATCAAAAAATTGAACTATTTAAGCAGCAACAACTTCCTGGTCTGGAGGTTATTCCCAGCCTGGACGCTTAAGAGATAGAGTCCAGCACTCACAGGTCTCCCAGACTGATTCACACCAGCCCATACCATTTCATGATAGCCTGCTTCCTGACTGTTGTGATCCCATGATTGAACTTCTCGGCCATTCACATCAAAGATCTTAACCTGAACGTCTGAATCATCAGCCAGCTCGTAGGAGATGGTTGTGGCAGGATTGAATGGATTGGGAAAGTTCTTATGCAGGGCAAACTTTGCTATGCGAAATTCGATATCTTCCAGAACAATGGAAGTTGGTGTATAAGCGGATGTATAAGGAATATCAGTAAGACGATAGTCATATTTTACACCTGGCTTAGCCGTTTTATCATAATAGATATAATCCGTTCTGGAGCTGGTACTTCCTTGTCCCTGAAGACCTTTATCTTTGGTATGATCAGAGATGAACGTCCAGTCATCAGTGCCAGACTTACGACGCTCAAGCATGAATCCAAGATTCTCAGTTTCAGACTCAGTGGCCCACTTCAGGACCATTTGACCCTTGACTGTGGATGCATTGAAAAAGGAGAGCTCAACAGGTAACGAATTATCAGCTAATGGAAGTGTTGGACTACTTACTGCCGCTTTGTTTGAGACTACAGCCCGCATACGAAAATCATGTTCTGTTATAGCCACCCATCCAGGACCCTGATCCTTTGAAGATCTGTTACTGATATTGGTTACTGCTTTAACCAAGGTAAAGTCGCCTCCCGAAGTATTATCCAGAACCAAGTGGAAATTCGTTGTCGCCGCAACACTCACCCCAGCAGCCGTCAACGAGACATAATTCCAGGTAAACTTGGCAATATCCGCACACGGAAGTTTTACTGTAGATCCCACTTTTGTACCGGGAATCCCACTGGCATCAGACCAAATTTCAAAAGATATGGAATCACTACTTGGAACTGTTTTGTGGGGATAAAAAAAGGCTCCCGTCACATCACCAGCCCCAGCCTCCCCAGTGCTAAATTTTACCGCTTCTTTCACAGTGTTACCAAATCCTTGATAAGCCGCAGTATCAACATCCCATACATCATATGAGAGGGTCTTATGATTCAATGAGGTGGAACCACCAGCAGCAGCCAGTGCTTCAAAAATATTTAACTTTCCATATCCCCATTCAGTGTTGGGAACTGTACCTGTATATGTATCAGTATCAGCATTTTCATATAGGAGGGTCTTGACTGATGCAGCAGAAAGTGAAGAAGTGTGCTCTAATAGCAAGGCCACAGCCCCAGAAACGGATCCTGCAGCTACACTGGTGCCCTGCTCCACATGATATTTATCTGCAACAATTTCGAAGGCAGCAGTTGGTGTATAATCTTTAGAAGTGGTTGTAATCACCCCTTGGCCATGCGTCATGATGTCTGGTTTTTGAACCCCCAGCGTACGTGTGGGTCCAAAACTACTAAAGTAAGCATGGTCATCTGTTCCGTCTGGCTCATCTACACCTGCTACGCCGAGTGTTACATAACCCCCTGTAACCTTCCACCGCCACCTGGATGCATATGCGCCAACAGTGATGGCTGAACTGGCGCTGCCAGGAGACGCAATCGTATAATTATGATCCCCAGCATCCCCATCTGATATGGTCGCCCCCATATTACTATCGTAGTGCAACCAAGCATGATAGATCATATCGGATGTAGAGGCAGGAGTAGTAGTATCATTCGTTAACTGTAAGGTCCAGGTACCAGCATAAATATCTGCATTCCAATCAGCTACCAGCAGCTCGGTCATCCTATCCCCATTACTGTGATCAGTAGTAATGATGTTATTCATATCAACAAGATTATCCCCAATCGCCTGCCATCCCCCTGCATCTGTGCCACTTGTTTTTGTTTTGCTGTAGGTACTGCCTGGAGAGACCAATGTAATAGTAGCATTGTCACCACTATCCCACCACAACTCTAACTTAAATTGATTGCCACTAGCTGCTGTATTATCTGGAATCTCTATATAAATATTTTCGGTTGAACCATCAGCCACTACTCCAGTCACATGAATGTTTTCATTCCCAGCGTTCCCAGCAGCCACCACTGCAACTCTTCCAGCAGCAGTCCCATTAGAGGTAAAAGTGTTAACCGCGGCATCAAGAGTGCTGGTCCCATCATGGGCATTGGTCTGGCTGCCTAGACTAAGATTGACAACCACAGGTTTCTCAAGATCTGCTGCAATCTCTTTAGCATAAGTCAGTGCGTCTATAACATTGTTATTCTCAAAACTATCCGCCCCTGCTCTTACCACAATAATGTCAGCCTTGGGAGCAAGCCCTTTGTATTTTCCGTTTAATGCTGAAGCGCCATTCCCCGCAGCTGCGCCAGTGACCTCAGTTCCATGTCCATTGGTATCCTTGGTCCGAACAAAACCAGGTGAGCTGGCAAATTCATTTTCAATATGTGTCTTGGTATATTCAACCCCATAATGTAGACCAGCAAAGTCAGATCCAGCTCTTCCAGCAGGAGTTTGCTCTGCTCCAGTAGAATCTAAGGTTTGATCCCAGATATACAGAATGCGACTCGTGGTGGGTGTATCTGGATCACGGAAATCTAGGTGTGTCCAATCAATTCCTGTATCGATAACCAATACGATGACACCGGTACCCTCATAAGCCGTACCCCCTAGATAACCATCCTGAACCAAATCAGCTCCAGATAAGCCTACCGCCAGGTCATTGAGAGGATAAAGTATGTCTCCCTGAAAAACACTGGTGACTGCGTCAATTTCGGAGAGTTGAAGCAATTGTTCCCGAGTGAGTCTGGCCGTAGAAAAACCGGGGTAGTCAGAATTGGTTTGAATCCCGGCGGCTTTCACCGCTTCAATATCTGTACTCCTAATTGTTACCGGATACAAGACTTCCTCTGAAGGACCTTTTACTGTCCGGGCTCTTGAAAGCGGAGTATCAACTAACTGTATATCTTTTGAGCTTCTCTTTCCAATTACGTTCTGAAGTTCGGGAGAAAGTTTCGCCATGGAGGTTCCTTCGATACTTTTTGAAAAAAGAATTCCTGGAATCAACAGAACCAATAATGACTTGTAAATGGGATTATTCATAACCTATCTCCGTCCCTGAGGGATTTGCTTTTTGTGAAATTGATCAGTACATCTTTTCATTAATTTATGTCAAAGGTCGTGCCAGCAAAAAATATCACCTATAAATGCCTATTTCTACTGCTTCTATAGAATCTGGTAATTTAGGCTGAGCAGTCACATTTGTTAAGTAAATATTGCTTATTTCGGAGTTTTGTCGGATTATGGCGACAATAAATTGCTTTTCCAGATCAACTTTGAATACAGGAAAGTAGGCCAGAGCCAAAATTTCAGAATATTTCAAACGTCCACAGAAATAAAAAAGTGTTGTTCATAACCCCCTATCCGCTTCTAGTTTTAGGGCATGTTTGTGAAACGCCTCATCTGCCTTCTTTTTCTTGTATCTGCACTCTTCGCTACTGAAAAGCCCTACTGGATATTTCTTGAATCAGAACCAGGTTCTCAAGAGGTAAGACTAACACCTCGGGCAGAACAACGACTTCAATTACGTGGATCAAAAAACCCCTTCGGCAAATATGCTGTCTCTGAATCTTACCTGGATCAACTTCGGACTGCAGGGTATCAAATCAGGCACACTTCCAGGTTTCTCAATGCAGTTAGTATCATCATTCACAACCCGGAGCAGTTATCTGCACTGCAAACTTTGCCTTTTGTCCTCTCCATAAAGCCTGTGGCTAGACAGCCGCGTGACCGCAACGAGTCTTTCTCGGATGCAAGCCGTCTTGGCAGGCCCTCAACCCTTTCCTATGGTGCATCTGCTACCCAAAACGAGATGTTAAATATCCCCGAGATCCACAACATGGGTTATGATGGGTCAGGCATAATTGTCGGCGTGTTTGATACTGGATTTCTCACGGAGCACCCTGCTTTTGACAACCTCGACGTTCTAGCCCAATATGATTTTATCGATCACGAGGTGGATGCTTCAGGTCCAGGACATGGGCATGGCATCAACGTCCTCAGTGCGCTTGGTGGCTATTTTCCTGGCGAACTCATCGGCCCGGCCTATAAAGCAACATATCTCCTCGCTCGCACGGAAGATTCTTTCAGTGAATCCCGGGCAGAAGAGGACAATTGGGTTGCGGCTCTTGAATGGGCTGACTCCCTGGGGGTTGACATCATCTCTACCTCTCTGAACTATTTTCAAGATTTTGATGACCCCAGTGAGGATTACCCTTTTTCCGCTCTGGATGGACAAACCACCATCAGCGCCATGGCAGCCAATATTGCTGCATCTCGAGGCATTCTGGTTGTAAACTCCGCAGGAAATGAAGGCTCCTCAGCCAGCAGCATCTGGCCACCTTCTGACAGCCCCCATGTGTTGTCTGTTGGATCAGTTAACACCCAACAAGACATCTCCTACTTTTCTGGACGCGGTCCCACCTATGATGGACGCATCAAACCTGATGTGGTTGCTCAGGGAAGCCTGGTCTACTTGGCTTCAGGAACCAATGGATATATCCGAGGTAACGGGACATCCTTTTCAGCGCCCCAAATCGCAGGTCTGGCAACCCTGCTGCTTCAGGCACACCCACAGCTTTCCCCTGATTCAGTGATTTCTATTTTTAAGAATCATGGGGACAATGCCGCTGCCCCCAATAATTCATATGGCTGGGGCATTCCTGATCTATCAAGTCTTTTTCCTGAGTTGGAAGGGAGTAGCCCAAAGAATTGCGTGATCTACCCCAATCCCAGTGGATTTGGGGAGCTTCGAATGGTACTGTCCAATCCCATATCAACCGCTCCAGAAATGGCCACGCTTTATGACATTCAGGGAAGAGAAATTGCCGCTCTTAGCATTATCCAGGAATCGGGAAGCGTTGTAAAAACAAACATCCCTTCCAGCTTGAATCTGGCGAGTCAGTTATTAATACTCTCAGTAAAAACAAACACCGCAGTTTACTCAGGTAAATTTATTCATTTGCGGTAGTTTTTCTGCAATAAAACAAAAAGCCCCCGGTAAAACCGAGGGCTCTGTATGTTCAATTGTGTTAATGGCTTATTTGAGATAAGCCATCCGTTTTACTTCTCTCAGGCCATTTGATTCAATAACATAGAGATAGACACCAGCGCTTAAAGTCTGAGGATTAAACTCTACATTGTGCGTACCAGCCTCAAGATATGCGTGGGCCAGATCAGCCACCTCAACGCCTCTCATATTGTAAACTTTCAACGTAGTGAGTCCTGCTTTGTCTAATGCAAACTCAATGGTAGTGCTGGGGTTAAAGGGATTTGGATAACTTTGAGTCGCAATTGAATGATGTTTGCTTAAAAGCGTCCCATCCAGCGCTAAGACATCGGCATCTGGAATTGCACCCTCTAGAATTTCCATATCAAAAACAAAAAGAAAATCAAGAATATCATTCTCAAATACTGCTCCAGAAATTTCCACAAGATCACCATTTTCGGGAAGCGTAAGCAAGGTGTCAGAATCCAAATGGAATTGCAGATGCATGAGGCGAAATTCTGCTAATCCATCAGCATCTATATCCAATAAATATGACGTCCGGAACGAATGAGAGCTGTCATTATCGCACCATTCTCCATCGTGATCATTATCACCATTATCGTCATCCTCATTATCTTCATCGTCACCCTGATGGCCAAAACCACCACAACCCATAGAATCAATAACTGTCATTATGGTGCCTGATACGAATACACTGTCAAAACCTGTACTGTCATTATTCCACCAGCCATGATCATCATCACCATCGTAGTGGCCTCCAAATCCTGTGGAGTCATCACCACAACCCGGGCCATCGTGATCACCGCCATAGCCGGTTGAATCACATCCCGTACTATCACCAGGCCCCCAGCCATCGCCAGGTCCTCCGTGACCACCACCGTGATGACCGCCTCCACCCATTCCCTGGGCAGAAAGTATACTTGAGCTCATGATCATGATTGCGAAAGTCAACAGGATTGTGCCTAAATTTTTCTGATGCATTCTGATTCCCACTATTGTCTTTATTTTTTGTGACCTGTCCAATTTTTTAGAATATTTGAAATTCTACTATTACTCAAGTTAGACAATTTTAAACCCAATAGGATAAGATTTTTCACAAAAGCTTTTACATGACTGATCAGTCATTATATTGCTGACCGGTCAGTATATAGGAGATTAACTTTAGATGACTTTGGACAAAAAGGAATTACGTAAAGAACAACACCGGCTGGAAATACTACAGACAGCTGAACGGATCTTTGCCCGTCAGGGATATCATACCACCACCATGGAAGCGGTGGCTGAGGAGTGCGGCTGGAGTAAGGGCACACTCTATCTCTACTTTAAAAGCAAGGAAGACTTATTTTTCTCAGTCTTATTTGAAAAGCTGGATCGATTCTCGGCTGCGCTACTGGCTGACTTAAAAGCCTCAGAAGGTGTAGAGGGAAAAATTAGAGGCCTCATTGATGCCCAATTCAGTTTTTTTACAGAAAATAAACACTTTTTTCAACTGGTCATCACCGAACAGGCGAAAGTCATGCACTCCTCAAATTCAGGTCTCAGGGAAGAGCTCATCCAGAAGCAACACTCCCATATCAATGAGATTTCCCAGGCATTGAGCGAGGGAATGAGAGATGACACATCTGTTCACGCATCAATACTCGCTGGAAGCATTGTCGGCGCAGTTAATCTTCACCTGGTATCCTGGCTCATGGCGCCCGAATCCATGGATGTAGATTATTTAAAATCTCAAATCACCACACTATTCGTAAATGGAATATCTGCACATGAAAATATTTAGATTAATCCTGTTTCTCCCGCTCCTCCTGGGAGCACAAAACCAGAAAGCCCTCTCCATAGAAGAAAGCATTCACATGGCCCTGGAAAGAAACCCCAATATAAAAATGGCTCAGGAGAGGATAAATGATGCAAAGCAAAATGTTTATCAAGCACTTGGAACTGCCCTCCCGTCGGCAAGTTTCCAGGGTAGCCAGATCCTCGATGAAACCGTAAGACCCATTGATAACTTCTTCTATGTGCCTGGAGTGGTCCCTGACCCTGCCAACCCCATCACATTTCTCATGACAAATCCAACCTTGGATTTTGATATGACCAATGAATACCAGGTCGACTTGCGAGTTACCCAGCCTCTCTTTACTGGTGGAAAAATTGCCCTGGGAACCCTAATGGCTCGAAACGGGTTAAACCTGATTCAATCACAATATGAAGACGAGAAAAACAATCTATCCTTTAATGTCATTCAAGCTTATTTGGGGATGTTGGTGACCCAGCAATTCCTGGATGTTGCCAATGAGGGCTATGAAACAGCAGTGGAATTTTTTGATATTTCTACCCTCTTATACGAACAAGGGATGATTTCCAAACTGGATTTGCTCCAGGCAGAAGTGCAAGCCGCTAATCTACTTCCCCAAAAAACCCAGGCCGAAAATGGGATCACCATGGCAGCTGCAGGCTTAAGAATGCTTCTTGGCCTGGAGCCTGAAACCAAAATTACGCTTACAGATTCCATGTCCTACAAGCCGGGAACCTATAGTCTGGATGATTTAAGACAGCAGGCTCTCATGAATCGTTCTGAACTCCAACAGCTGGATATCAGCAAATCGTTGAGTTCATTGGGGGTTA
Source organism: Fidelibacterota bacterium (assembly GCA_013203185.1). GTDB lineage: Bacteria > Fidelibacterota > UBA8477 > UBA8477 > JABMPR01 > JABMPR01. Next base: position 29,316 of record JABMOS010000019.1, read on the forward strand.
AAATGGCCATGTCAGACTATTTGCCCACCGTGGCTCTGTCCTGGTCTTACTCCAAGTTTGGAGATGAGCTTGGTACCATGTCTGATTGGAATACAAGCAATATGCTGGCGGTTGGGGTGAGTTATAATCTCTTCAATGGCGGGATTCGTTTTTCCAAACTGCGTCAAGCCCGGATAGCAGAGCGACAGGTCAATTATGGCTACGATGCTCTGAAAGATGCCATTCTCCTTGAAGTGGAGCAGGTCTATTTGCGACTCATGGAAGCGGAAAAAAATATCCTGTCCCAGGAAAAGACAGTGGGGCAGGCTGTGGAAGCTGCTCGTCTGGCTAAAATTCAGTTTCGTGAAGGAACCATCACCAATCTTCAGGCAAATCAGATTCAGATCAATCTGACGGTTGCCAAGGCAAACTACTTACAAGCATTATTCAATTACACGCTCGCCGAAGCCAGTATAAAAAAAGTTGTCGGCAAGTCTCTCCAAAATGAAGGAGCTACAAACTAATGAAAACACTAAAACTGACCCTCATCCTGAGTCTCGCCTTGTCTCTAATTATTGGTTGCAGCAAAGATGAAGACGCAGATACCGCAGATGACTGGATCCGCAAGGCAGTTCCTGTTAAGGTAGCCACAGCCCAGGCACAAAACTTTGTCAGCTCTTTGTCTTATAATGGCTCTTTGCTTGCCATTCAAACCTCTCGGATCATACCAGAGATTCCTGGGAAAATTGAAGCGCTCTATGTCCAGATTGGTGATTATGTCCAGACGGGACAAACTCTGGTTCAAATGGATATCAGTACCATGACCCTGCAGCACAAACAAGCGAAGGCTGGTCTTTCTGTAGCTCGGGCCAACCTGGCCGATGCCCAAAAAAACTGGGAGCGGGTTCAGACCCTGCGCAGTGAAAATGCAGTTTCCCAACAACAGTTTGAAAAAATGAAACTGGGACTGGATGCTGCTCAGGCACAGATGAGCCAGGCACAAGCAGGCCTTGATCTTCTCAAAATGCAATTGGATAAAGCCACACTTACCGCCCCCTTTGCTGGCGTCATCACCCAAAGGGGTTTCAATAAAGGAGATTTGTTTAGTCCGGCCATCATGATGCCTGTTTTTACACTACAAGATGTCTCCTCCATAAAGGTCGAACTTCAGATTACTTCTCAGGAAATCATGAGCATCAAAAAAGGTCAAAATGCCACATTGAAAGTAGACTATTTGGATGAAGCTGTTCCTGGCAAAGTAACCCTGGTGGGTGTCGCCGCAGACCCCCTTTCAAAAACATTTTTTGTGGAGTGTCAATTCGACAATCGAACTGGGAATCTACGTGCTGGAACTTTTGGACAAGTGGATATATCCATTGAGGAAATAGAAAATGTCATGGTGGTTCCCCGGAACTCCGTCATTGATAAATCCCATATGTTTGTTGTTAAGGACAACATGGCCTATCAACGCGACGTTGAAGTACTGCAAACAAGTCTGGAGGAGTTGATTATAGGAGCCGGTCTCTCTGAGGGTGAGCAATATGTTACCAGTGGAGCTTTTATTCTCACCGACAGCAGTCTTGTCCAGATTGAGGACTAAGGAGTCTGCCATGAAAATTGTTGATCTATCCGTCGATCGTAAGATCACCGTTACCATGATCACCTTGATTGTGATCCTGGGTGGCATCATTTCATTCACCAAATTGGGTCTGGATATGCTACCCGATGTTGAATTCCCCATGGTATCTGTGGTCACCGTTTACAGTGGCGCCAGCCCTGAAGATATTGAATCAATTGTTACAAAACCCATTGAGCAGGCAATAGCTTCAGTTTCTGGAGTGAAAGGCGTCGTCTCCACCACGGTGGAAGGTATGTCCATGATTGCTGTGGAATTTGAGAGTGGGTCAAATCTCGATTTTGCAGCCCAGGATCTCAGAGATCAGCTCGCCATGTTTGCTGACTTCCTACCTGATGACATTCAGACACCCCTAGTCATGAAATTTGATATGTCTGCCCTGCCCCTGCTGTTTTATGGTGTCACCAGTGAAGAGCGGCCCCTAAACGAGTTGGCCGAGTATATGGACGAAACTGCAGGTTATCGACTGGAACGCATTGAAGGTGTGGCCTCAGTCATCGTTCAATCACCTGAGGTAAGGGAAATTCAGGTTGAAATCGATCAGCATGCACTGGAAACCTCAGGAATAACCTTGAATCAGATCATCCAGATGATAGGGTTTGAAAATTTAAACATGCCTGCTGGTCGAATCGTTGAAGATCATAAAGATTTCCTGGTTCGAACCCGGGCTGAATTTGCATCCCTGGCTGAAATAGAGGACCTGATTGTAGGGATCTCTCCCACAGGCAATCCTATAAAACTAAGACAAGTGGCAAAGGTTAAGGATACTGTTTCAGATTTACGCACAGAGATGCGGGTTCAGTCTAAACCAGGTGTCATGATGATTGTCACCAAACAATCTGGGGCAAACACTGTTAAAGTTGCCGATGCAGTTAAGGCTGAGCTGGCTGAACTGCAGGAAGTTTTACCCAGCGATATTGAGATGCATATCGGGATGGATATGTCCTCCAGTGTGAAGCTCACCGTAAACAGTACTGGTCGGACCGCACTATTAGGTGGCGTTCTTGCCATGCTCATGATTTATTTTTTCCTGAGAAATATTCGACCCACACTGGCAGTTGGAATTGCCATTCCTGTTTCCATCGTCGTTACCTTTATACCGCTTAACGCCGTAGGTTATACCCTTAATCTCCTCACGCTGGGAGGGCTAGCTCTGGGTATAGGTATGCTGGTTGACAACGCAATTGTAGTTATCGAGAATGTCTTTCGACATCTGGAAGAGGGAAAAAGTCGCAAGGAGGCTGCTCGACTCGGTGCTTCAGAAGTTGGCATGGCCATCACCGCATCCACACTGACCACTCTGGCCGTATTTCTGCCCATGGCCATGGGCTCAGGTACTGCTGGTCAATTGGTTCGAGGGCTTGCGCTTTCCATTTCCTTCTCCTTGTTGGCCTCACTCTTCGTCTCACTCACAATGGTGCCCATGATTGCTTCTGTCTTTTTTAAACCCCGTAGCAAAGTGGATTATACACTCAAGGCAGATGATTCCTGGATCGTCCGATTAAGAGCAATTTATACTGCAGCACTTACTGTGGTGCTTCAACATCGCTGGAAGACCCTGGGAGCTGCAACTCTGGCATTCATTATTTCCATGGCACTTATCCCAGTCGTCGGAACTGAATTCATGCCTGAGATGGATCAAGCCATGTTAATGATGAAGATCAAGCTGCCTGTAGGCTCAGCCCTGGAAGAAACAGACCAGGCAGTGAAGCAAGTGGAAAAAATTGCACTTTCAGAAGATGCCATACAGACCGTGATTGTATCAAATGGTGTCAATGAAGAAGATCGCGGCCAGAGTGGTGATATGGCCAATGCTGGTTCCCATGAAGGGATGATTATGATGGCTATGAAGCCAAAATCTCAGCGATCTCTTTCTACTACCATGATTGGTGAAAAAATTCGTGGTGAAATTCCAGCCATGCGTGATGTTACTATTCAGAGCATTGACTTTGGAGCAGCCATGGGTGGTGGTGGAGCTGATGTGGAAATCCAGGTTTTCGGAAAAGATTTTAAAGTCCTGGAAGAAATCAGCAAGAAGGTCGCCTCCATCATCGCCGAGGTAGAAGGTGTCACCGACATCAAATCCTCCATGGAAGAAGCAAAGCCTGAATACCATATTGCTTTAAATCGTGAAGAAATTAATCGCATGGGATTGGTCTCAGGACAAGTGGCCAACACCATTAAAGCCTCCACCCTGGGTCAAGTAGCCACCCGCTACCGTTTTGCTGGTGACGAAACCAATGTGCGCATCAAATTCCGCGAAGATCAGCGAAATTCCATACGCGATATTGGGCAAATCAAACTGACAACTCCCATGAAAACTCAAATCCCACTGGCCCAAGTTGCCTCAATTACCAGGGAAGAGGGACCAGTGAAGATCATTAGAGATAACCAGAGTCGCATGGTGCTGGTTACCGCCAGCATCCTGGATCGTGATCTGGGATCAGTTATGGAGGAGATCATCGAAATCCTTAAGCCCATTCAGGCAACTTTACCTGACGGGTATTTTGTGGAGTATGGTGGTCAATATGAGCAAATGATTGACACCTTCATTACTTTAGGTCAGGCTCTGGCACTTGCCATCCTCCTCGTATTCATGGTTATGGCATCACAGTTTGAGTCATTGATTCACCCCCTGGTCATCATGGTTACCATTCCTCTGGCGTTGATAGGTGTGGTTATTGGATTTCTTATATCCGGTGTCACCATCAGTCTTACCAGTTTCATTGGATTCATTCTGCTTACAGGAATTGTGGTGAATAATGGCATTGTGTTGGTGGATTACATTAATCAATTGCGACGAAAAGGCATCGAGGCGACTGCTGCAATCATAGAAGGGGGATCCACAAGACTTCGCCCTGTCCTCATTACAGCCCTGACCACTATTTTTGGTATGCTTCCCATGGTTTTAGATTCCAGTGAAGGTGCCAAGATGCGCGCCCCCATGGCCATCACTGTAATTGGTGGATTGACGGCAGCAACTTTCCTCACACTGTTTGTAGTTCCTTCGCTCTACAGTCTGCTTGCAGACGCAGGGATTCGAAGAGCTGAAAGGAAGCAGTTGAAAAATGCCTAGCTAGACAGATTTTTTTAACCTTAAATCAAAGGGGGTTGATAGTATCAGCCCCTTTTTCTTATCAGAAATGTCGTGGAGAATACATTTTCAATCAGGGGATAACCTATTTTGTAGCAGAGAATAATTAATGGAGACCCCATGTTCAAACTTTCAAGATCCTACTTCCTCTCAATTCTGTTAACAGCATTTATGGCGACCTGTGTCTGTGCTCAAGATCAGGTATCAGAAATAAAGGAAACACCTGGTATCGGTGATACCTTCCCCCACTTCCAGCTAACTGACACGGAATACCAATCCGTCGATTTATACGACTATTTCCAAAGCCAACCGGTTCTGTTGATATATTATCGCGGGGGCTGGTGACCATACTGCAATTTACAGTTGGGTCAACTGTTAGAAATAGAGGCTGAATTGATTGAATTAGGATATCGTATAGTCGCCGTAAGCCCTGATCGTCCTGCAGAGCTTACAAAGACCATCGACAAAAATGAATTAACCTATACACTGCTATCTGACAGCACCATGGGAGGTGCCAAATCCCTGGGGATTGCAGAACGATTTGGTAGTGTAAAGGTAGCAGCCTATAAATTAAACAATCAGAATATTGAGACGGCATCAGGCCAGGATCATCATCTTATACCAGTTCCCAGTGTCTACATCATCGGAAAGGATGGCATTATCCGTTTTGCACATACAGATGAAAATCATCGCAGACGAATCGACACGTTTGAAATTTTGTCCAGAGCCCAAAGTCTTATCAAGGATTGAGGGGAACATAAGATTGTTGGCAAGTCTTTGCGAGGTCTGAACGACCGTGGCAATTTCAGGGTCGTGGATATAGCCCGAGCTATAAGGATATATCTTTTATTTTACAACGAATCTGACGAAGGTCACGCAGCTTGTTATGGTTATTCGTTCTTTTCGTTTATTTCGTTGTGAAAAAGACAAATGTAATGTCCCCGATCTATCGATATTGTGCCAATTCATCTAAAAAGGCCTGTTGAACCTTAAAGCCTAGAGCTTTAGCCTTATCAGCATGGACAACGGCCAGCTTATTCTTTTTCACTGTGTAATAAAGGATGGCCAAGTTGTTGTGTGTCCCACTATGTTCTGGATCAATGGTCAACGCTTTTTTGTATTCCTCAATGGCTTGTTCATATTCACCCAGGTTCTGATACATGGCACCCAATCCAATAATTGCATTGACGTAGTCAGGTTTCAATTTGATTGCCCTCTGGAAATCAACAATCGCCTCTTTATATTTCTGTTTCTGGATCAACATGACTGCCTGATTATAGAAATATCTGGGATCCGTACTTTTGTCTGATTTTTCTGTGCGAGGTGGCATCTGCACAGACACCTTGGGTTGATCCATGGCCATGGTAAGATTTTTTATTTCAACCTGAGCTTCTTTTAAACCAGGACGAATTTTGAGCACTTCCTCCAGGACAGCAATAGCTTCTTCATAATCGCCACCCATTGAATAAATCTGGCTTATCCGGTAATAAGCCGGATAATACCCTGGATCCAGCGCTATGGTTTTTCCATAGGAAATCAAAGCCGAATCCATGATTCCTGCACCCATTTGAAGACGAGCAATATTGAAATGTGCCATGGCCAGATTGGGATCAATCTTAACAGCAGCCTCATAGGCAGCTCGTGCATGGGTTTTTTCACCCGTTTGCTCAAAAACTGTCCCCAGGTTATTGAGGGCCTGGCTGTGTTCTGGATCTAACTCCAAGACGGTTTGATACGCAACAATGGCTTCTTCATTTCGTCCAGCATTCATACAGAATAATCCCAAATTGAGATTTGCCTCTATGGGGTCGCTGCCCATTTCAATGATTTGCCGACAATATTTGATAGACTCATCAAACTCACCTAACTCGGCGTGAGCATTGGCCAGAATGAAAAAGGATGCAAGTCGATTGGGGAGACTGGGTAATATTTCTGTGAGTTGATCTATTTGCATTTGGACAACCGTATCTCTCAATCCAATGCTTTCAAACATGTTGTAATCATGGACAGTATTGTTCTTGCCGTACTCCACCAACATCTCGGCATACTCAGTCTTTTGTTCTGCTGTGGCTTCAGATAAATCGACCATATCTTCGAAAGGGGAGTATACGGAGAGCATAAACCTGGCAAATTTGAGCTGGCCGTCTACATCAAGGACTTCCCGCATAACATTGGTTATCTCATCACTGAGGGTGCGTCTAGCAGCCAGGGTTCTCTCAACCGTTTTATCCACAAGATGCATCCGCTGTGGCGCCATAAATTCCAGAACAGGATGATCATCGGTGTGACCAGGTCCTGAGCCAAAAAGAGCAGGCAGATTATCGCTCACAATAAGTCGGTATAATATCCTGGGATCTTCAATAATCAAATTGGGAGATTTTTGAAGCAGTGGTAAGTTTTTGAACGCATTTTCCAGGGAAAGCTGCTTCAGTCCCTTGAAGCCAACCAATAAATAATCATTCCCGCCAAGAAAAGATTTCATTAATAAACTATTGGGGTAGACCTTTGTAAAAGTCCTTCCGATCATGGAGAAGGTGGTCCAGTCCATCTGATAAGAAGGTAACCATTGAATGAATACACCATCCCAGTTCAGTCTGTTTTTTGTTAATCTAAAGAACTCTTCAGTAAATAAGTTTGCCAGCCCGGCCATCCATGGATTGGAGGGTTCTGAAGTAATGACATCATATATTTGATCCGTCAATTCCAGGTGAGCCCGGCCATCCTGAATAATCAGATTTGTAGCCGGATGCGAAAGGACATCATTATTTGTTTCACTAAAAAAATGGCTGGCTTCTACTACCTGTTCACTAATTTCAAGAATATCCAATCGGTCGAGATCATAGTACAGCGCTTCCCCAGCCGTCACCCCGCTAGCCAGACCTAAAATCATCACATTCTTGGGTTGGGGGTGGAAGAGTAGGGGCAAATGTGCCAGCATGGTTTGAGTAGCCATGTCCGATTCAGATGAAGCATCTGCCTTGCCGCTATTGTATAGGACATATTGGGGCTTTCCAAATGGATCGATATCCTGCTCCACTGTGGTAAAACCACCGATACCATCCCCATAAAAAACCACCTCTGTTCCACTGATATTTGGCATGAAATCACGGGGGAGCTTTACCAGGGCATCCCACCAGCTGGTGGATTTCAGCATGTCTGCGTAGCCACTAAATCTATAATATTTGCCTGTAGCCAATTGCTCCCTGTCCCAGTGTGGGAATGCAAATGTGAGCAGCAGTCCAAAGATGCCGGCGCCAAGGAGTATGACCCTGGTTCTGGACTTTTCGCCCTTGGGATAGAGAAGACCAGTAATAACCAAAACAGTAACTAGTTGGATACCAATAACCAGGCTCAGGCTATTTTCCTTGCCCAGCAGGGGAATCAGAATGAATCCCGCAGAGAAGGATCCCAACAATGCACCGATGGTATTGATGGCGTATGCAAACCCAATTGATTTGCCGAGTTTTTGGATAGAACTGGTGTAAATCTTACCCACCAGTGGAAAGGTGGCTCCCAATACGATGGTCGGTCCCAGGAGCAGGACAAACAAGAGTATGCCTTTGGCAACGGAGAGTATGATAAAATTATCCCTAAAACTGAATATCAATTTGGCGAAGAAAAACTGACTGTTTCCCAAAAACTGACTTACAAAAAGGGCCAGAATGGCTGCGCTCACCTGGGTAATAAGGAGCAGCCGGAAAGGATGTTTACTCCTGTCCGCCAGCCAACCAAAGAGAATGGCTCCCAGGGCCAGGCCAACAATGAAAGTGGTGAGAACTATGGTGAAAGAATAGGTCGTGGGTCCTATAATCAGACCCAAGAGTCTGGTCCAAATAACCTCGTAAGCCATGGCAGCAAAACCTGAAACTGCAAAAAGAGCCAGGGCTGCTATTTGGTGGGAATGTGTATACTGGAAATCATCTTTGCTCTGAGAATGGATAGCGCCTTGGGCATCAGAAACAATTTCAGTTAATGCGGTTCGTTTGGCTACCCAACTAGCCAGAACAAAGGCAACGCCACCAATTATAAAATTTACTACCACCGCAAAACGCAGGGTGCCATCCACTCCCCATAACTTAATGAGAAAAAATCCACTAAGAATTGAACCCACTGCTGCACCAATTGTATTGATAGCATACAAGCGACCAACCCGGGCACCGAGGTGACCCAAATTGGCTACATAAAAACGAATCAGAATGGGCAAGGTGGCACCCATAAGTGTTACGGGGATAATGAATAGAACAAATGCTCCAATGAGGATGACCGCATTGAATATGAGTAAATGTTCTGAGGATTGATTATAGATGGCGCTAAATATTGACTGGCTAGCCGCTATGAACCCGCCTAAAAGCAGAGCATAGACGCCGATACCAATCTCCATGAGACCATAAAGTTGGATCAATTGCGAGGATTTTTGGATCTTATCAATGTATTTTCCTGCGAGGTAACTCCCTAACCCAAGCCCCCCCATGAAAACGGTAAGCACGATACTGATGGCGAAAGGTGCTGCCCCAATCACCTTGACAATCATCCTGGACCAGATAACCTGATAGAAAAGGCCGGTCATTCCAGAGCACAAAAATAGCACCAGGATAATGAGACCAATAAATCTGGGGTTATACGTTGGTGTCGATTCTGTTCGCTCTGGGTCAGTCATTGGATGGTCTCATCTTTTGATTAATTATTAAACATATCTTTTCCGAAAGAGGTGATGCGCGCGAGATGCAGATGCCTAGCCAATCACATCACTCTATTTTAAATAGACCATTTTGATTGTCTGGAACTCTCCCCCTGAAGTCAATCGACACAAATACACTCCGGATTGAATTGATTCTCCCCTGCTATTTCTGCCATCCCAACTGATTTGATGCTGACCTGCTTGCAATGTATGTTTCACCAGTGTCTGGATATGGCGACCCGTCAAATCGTATATGGTCACCTCGGCCAGTGCGGAATTTGGGAGTGTGAATTCTATTGAAGTAGATGGATTGAAAGGGTTGGGGAAATTTTGCTCCAGCGAAATTTGATTTGGAACCAGTATTGGTTCTCCATCGATACCAACAATGATGGTCAAGTCATAGCTAAGCTGCATACTGTGAAAATTAGCATGCTCTGGTGGTGAAATAGTTTCTGTGGATCCCATAAAAGGAAATACAAAGGAATATAGCGGACCCTGAGAGTGTTGATCCGTCAACTCCAGGGTCAGGGAGTAATCTCCAACAGCCACTGTATCACCGTTAACATCTGTAAAATCCCATTGAGCTGTCCTTGTACCATGGCTGGAGGATGTTGCTCCTGTTACTCCATCAACTGTATTGCCACCAGAGATAAGGTTCCATGTGTATAAATACTGACGCCGGTTATTTCCCCATACCCTCAGCGTCTTGACAAAACTGCCCGAGCTTGACTCAATCCAGATTGCACCGACGTTGCGTGGTGAAAAGTTGCCCCCAGGAGAGGATGTGGTGACTTGAAAAGCAATGGTCATAGTAGTATCAGAGGTTTGTGCGTTCAAGGTAGCTAAGAAACACAGAGCTCCCAGAAGTAGGTGTGAAAATTTGAATGTCATGCGGATGAATCTCCAGTTTGTTTTGCCTGCAATTAAATAAATCATGCAATATGGGAGATCAACCTAAAGCTATTGACTGAATTTCTCAATTATTAAATTTCAAAAACAGGGGATAACATCTTATTGAATCAATCACCTCCTCCTTTATCTTCTTTCACTTCATGAATCTATGAAAATGGCACTATCCATGCTTTGATTGAGACCGCTGAGTAGCAGTCCAGTAAAAAGATAAATGGTGAAAATGAAACAAGCTGAAGCATTAAAAAATTACGCAGCCACCCGCAAAGCCATTGGCTATGTGGAGCGGCAAAAAGCCAAACCAAAAGATTATAAACGTATCGGTTTTAAGTCAGGCTTGGAAGTTCATCAGCAACTCAAGACCAAGAGCAAACTTTTCTGTCGCTGTCCCGCTGGCATCTACCATTCAGATGATGATTTTGATGCTGAGGTTATCCGTCATATGCGCCCCACCCTGAGTGAATTGGGTGAATATGATGGCACGGCCCTCATGGAATTCAAGACCCGCAAGAATATTACCTATCGTCTCAACAACAGGAGTGCTTGCACCTATGAAGTAGATGATACTCCCCCTTTCCACATCGATCCGGAAGCTTTGGAAATTGCCATAGAAATATCACTCCTCTCCAAACTGAATATTGTTGGTGAAGTTCACATCACCCGAAAACAATATCTGGATGGCAGTATCCCAACCGGTTTCCAGAGGACAGCAATTCTTGGTGTGGAGGGAGAGATTCAACTTAAAAATAAAAAAGTGGGCCTCATCCAGCTCAGCATAGAAGAAGATTCATGCCGGGAAATTTCTGATATTGGTCATGAAAGGATTTACAAAACTGATCGTCTCGGTATGCCTCTCATCGAAACTGTCACCCAGCCAGAGCTGGAAACACCAGATGAGCTGGCTGAAGCAGCGGAATACATCCGCTTTTTAAACCGCAGTACCGATAAAGTTCGTACGGGTATGGGGGCAGGTCGGGAAGATGTCAATGTGAGTTGTGCCGGTGGCAGCAGGGTCGAAATAAAGGGAGTCGCCCACAACAAATGGATCCCTGAACTTTCCCATAATGAAGCATTCCGTCAATGGGCACTCCTGAACATAAAGAGGCTCATCCATGATCGGGGTATCCAACAAAATAAATGGGTAATGAGCCACAAAGAGATCGATTATTCAATGCCAGAACTTTTGGCATCTCCTCTGAGAGAGAAACTGAATCGGAGAATGAAAGTCATCGCCATTAATCTTCCGAAACTTAAAGGAATTCTCTCTCACTTTATGCAACCTGGCCACAGTTTTGCTCATGAGATTAGTCATCGCTTGAAGGTAATCGCCTGTATCGAGCGTCCCAATATGACCCATTCTGAAAGCTTTAATCCACTTCTTAGTGATGAGGAGCTGGGCAAAATTTCAAAATGGCTGGGAGCTAAGAAAGACGATGCTCAGATTGTGCTCTGGGGACCCGCTGAGGACATTCCCACTGCCCTGGAAACCGTGGAAGAACGAATCCGTATGGCCTTTGAGGGCGTTCCTGAGGAAACCCGGAAATCCCTGCCTGATGGTACAACCATCTTTGAAAGAGTTCTCCCTGGAAGTGATCGCATGTATCCCGACACAGATTCTGCACCCATTCCTCTCACTGTAGAATTCATTGATAAGCTGGGTAAAAATTTACCCCCAGATATTGCTGATCGTTATGCGCAGATGAAGGCGTGGGGCATTCCATCGGATACCTGGAAATATCTCCTGAGTAAAAATATGGTCCCCCTCATCGAGAAAATTTGTGAGGGGCATGGCTATACCCACAAATTCATTGGATCCTTCCTGGGACATACTTTCAAAAACATTGAGGGAAAACGCGAATTGCACAAAAACTTCTTCTATGAAAAAACCTATGAGCTGTTTCGCTATATCAAGGAGAAGAAGCTGGAGCCAGGTATTGCTAAGTATATGATGCCAGTGATATATGAATTTCCTGACATGCAGTTTAGCTCAGTACTTACCTCTATCCAATTCAGACAGCGCAGTATGACAGACATTATAACTCCGATAAAATTTTTGCATGAAAAGTATCTAGAGAATACACCAGAAGTGAAGCCAGGAGATGATATAAACTGGCTTATGGGTCAGGTGCATCATCAAGCTATCGGAAATGTGGAAATGGCTGATCTGAGACAAAAGATCGGGACAATAATTAAATGATATCCAGATCAACTGCAAAGGGCGCGGAGCACGCCAAGAAAGTTGTGTATAAAACCTTTGCGCTCTTCGCGAACGCTGCGGTAAAAGAGTTTTTAATATCGAATTTGAGAGAGAAATGATTCTATGAGTGATGATATTTTTCAGGGGTATAAAGGGGATGCTCTGGCGACTCTGCAGAAATTCAGTGTTCGTGTCTGGGGTCTGGTTGAAATCCATACCACCCGAGGCACTTTTGATGGAACCGTGCTCCCCCGCTCTGAAAATGATGATGATCAGCATATCGTATTGAAAATCCAAACGGGCTACAACATTGGTATCGATATTGTGACCATTGAGAAAATGGTTGAAACAGGCTACCAGAAAGCCAATTATAAAATTCCCGAAAAAGCCTTCCCCTACTCAGATGATAAACCCAATGTGAAACTTTTTGGCACAGGCGGGACCATAGCCTCACGTCTGGACTATCGAACCGGTGCTGTTATCCCAGCCTTTTCTCCAGGTGAATTATATGGTGCTGTTCCCGAGTTGGCGGATATCTGTAATATCGACACAGAAAAACTATTTGCTGTTTTCAGTGAAAATATGGGTCCTGATCAGTATATGATTCTGGCAGAAAGCATTGGCAAGGAAATCGCCAACGGCACAGATGGTATTGTCATCGGTCACGGAACCGATACCCTCCACCACACAGCAGCTGCACTTTCCTTTATGGTCCAGGATTCACCCATCCCAATTATTCTTGTAGGATCGCAACGCTCATCGGATCGACCTTCCTCAGATGCAGCTCTCAATTTGATACACGCATCCTATGCAGCCGGGCATGGCGATATTGCAGAAACCCTGGTGTGTATGTTCGGTCCTACTTCAGATGAATATGGCTTCCTCCATCGCGGAACCCGAGTCAGAAAAATGCATAGTTCTTATCGCTCGACCTTTCGCACCATTGGCGATACACCGGCTGCCACCGTCACCCGCCAGGGTATCAAGATGATTAAAACGGAATACAATCACCGCCGCAAAGACAAGACAGTAAAAATTATTCCCACCTTCAATGAGAAGGTTACCATGCTCTACTATTATCCACACATGAAAGGTGATATTGTCGATGCATTGGTAGACGCTGGGTATAAGGGAATTGTGATTGTGGGAACAGGTCTAGGCCATGTTAACCGGGAGCTTTATCCTGCTCTGGAGAGAGCCAGAGACAAGGGCGTCTCAGTCTTTATGACCCTTCAGACTATCTGGGGTTATGCTCACATGTTCGTCTATGATACGGGTCGGGACATGATGGCCCTTGGTGTGACACCCCTGGGGAACATGTTGCCTGAGGTCGCCTGGGTCAAACTGGGGTGGGCATTGGGCCAAACAGAGGATCCCATCAAAATCAAAGAAATCATGCTCACACCTATCAATGATGATATTACTGAAAGAGAGCCCTATAATGGCTATCTTGTTTATCAGGGTGGTGTGCCTGAGGTTGAAAATTTTGTCCGTAAATTCAGGAAATAGCCAGTGCATATTTGTCTATTAACCCTTCGAGGGCCTCCAGTCTACGCTTTTCAGCTTCGACTTGGCTGGCAGGGAGACAAACTTTTTACCCTGCGTCATGCTGAGGTTCTCGAAGCATGAGATTACCATTAATGAAATTATCAAGAATATGAACATACCAGACCGATCAGAATATCTCAAGGGACTTGCCCAAACAGGCCAGAAAATCATGGGTGTGTTACCTGCCCTCTATCCCAGAGAGCTACTCTGGGCTTTCGATATTCATGCAGCTGAAATTTGGGATCCACCAGGAGAAATACTCCACGCCAATGCCCATTTGCAGACGACTATCTGCCCCGTCGTAAAAAAAAGTCTAGAATTTATCCTCAAGGAACCGCAGACCATTAATGCAGGGTACCTCTTCCCCCATACTTGTGACTCCCTTCAAAACCTGGGCACTCAGGTCAAAGACCTTATCGGCGTTTCCCTCCCTATCTACACATTTTACAATCCCAAAGGCCGCTTTAACAACACGACGATAAAATATTACCAGGATATCCTCATAAATTTCCAATCTATACTGGAAGCAAGCCATGGACCCCTAGAACCAGAGAAACTGAAGGCTGCATGTGTTCTGAGTCATAAAATCGATACCTACCTCATGGTAATCCAACAGGCCCGTATGACAGATCACCTCTCTTTGAGTAACCATGAGTATTTCACTCTCATGCGAGCTCAGGAGTACCTGCTCCCTCAAGACTATTTGAGTTTACTTGAACAGGTGAATATTCTCGAGAAACCTGCTGAATTTTCAAGAGCAAGACTGATGGTATCGGGAATCTTACCACCACTGCCAGAAATTTTGGTGTTTCTTGATGAATTAGGCGTGAGTATCGTAGCAGATGATTTACTGGCTGTTAGTCGACGCATTCCAAAATTTGCCATGGATCCCCCTGGTTCACCTCTGGACTATTTGACAGATCGCTTCTTTGTTTTGCCACCCTGCTCTACCCGTGGGGGAGATCTTGATGAGAGAGTACATTACCTGAGTAATCGTTTGAAAGAGAGTAAAGCTCATGGTCTGCTATTCGACATGGTAAAATTCTGCGAACCTGAATTGTTTGATCATCGTCTCCTGGTGAAAACCTTTCGAGAACGAAAAACCCCTGTCTTAACCCTGGAAACTGAGCTGGAGGACCACATCTCTGGTCAGGATAAAACGCGAATAGAAGCATTTACTGAGCGTCTCTTTGAGATAGTTTCAACATGAGTATCAGAGCAGAATTAAAATATAAAATCATGAAAGATTATGGTGCTCCGGTCCTCATGGCATTTCAGAATGTCAGGAGGCGGAAACCCCGTCCCACCCCAGCGGCATTTGGATCACCTTTGGATTCAAATCAACGTTTAAAAGAAATTCTCAGTCGTCATTACTTTCTCTCCAGGTATGCACCTGGTGTCAAAAAAGTAGCCTGGGTAACCAGTGGCGCTCCAGTGGAACTCCTGCGAGCCTTTGATTTCTATACCATATATCCTGAAAACCATTCGGCTCTGGTGGGAGCCAAAAAACAGGGTGCTGACTACTGTGGAATTGCCGAAGGAGATGGTTTTAGCCAGGATTTATGTTCCTATGCCCGTATCGATCTGGGACATATGCTGTCCGGGAAAACGCCGGCTGGAAAGCTTCCCAAACCAGACCTGCTGTTTTGCTCAAACAACATCTGTCAAACCGTCCTGTATTGGTACAAAGCCATTGCTCATGAACTTGATATTCCTCTGATCCATTTTGATGCTCCCTTTGTTACCACGGAGCAGACTGAAGCTGATATTAATTATATGGCTCAGCAACTACAGGATATGATCCCTATCCTTGAGCGGGTATCAGGACGGGTATTTTATCTGAATATTTTTGAAGAAATCCTAGAGCGCTCCATGGAGACTTCAAAGACCTGGGGTGCCATCCTAGATGCCATGAAGGCTCAACCTGCGCCCATGACTATCTTTGATGCCTTTGGTCATCTTGCGCCCATCGTTTCCCTCCGTGGACTGCCCGTTGCCCAGGATTACTATCATATATTGATGGATGAGATCAATACGCGAGTCACTCAGGGAATTGGGGCCATCAGTGATGAGCGCTACCGCTTGATCTGGGACAATATTGCCATCTGGTACAAGGTTCGATTTTTGGCTACCTTTTTTGCTGAGAGAAAAATGAATTTTGTCACCGCCACCTATACCAATGCCTGGGCTGAGACAACAGGATATCTTGATGTAAAAGATCCCTGGAGGTCAATGGCTAAAACCTATGGACAAATCATTCTGAATAACAATTTAAAGCATCGTTTGGATTTGATGAAAGGAATGATCAAAACCTATGCAGTAGATGGAATGGTCATGCATTCAACCCGAAGCTGTAAACCCTATTCTGTGGGTCAATTTGATTTACGCAAAGCCATCACGGCTGACCTCGATCTGCCTGCAGTTATTCTGGATGCTGACATCGCTGACGAAAGGGTCTGGTCAGAGCAGCAGATTCAAACTCGCCTGGAAGCCTTTTGTGAAACCCTGGAAGGATCAAAATATGGCTGATCTGTATTTCTCTGGCGTGGATGTAGGTTCACTCAGTACTGATGTTTCCATCATTGATCATGGAGGGAAGGTGCTTTCTGAAATTGTCATCCCCACAGGTGTCAACGGTTCTGAAGCAGCTGAACAAGCATTTAACGCTGCCCTGAAACTAGCCGATCTCACCCGGGATAGCATCACAGGCATCACCGCCACGGGCTATGGACGCGCTTCTGTGGCTTTTGCCACTGGGAAAACGACTGAAATCAGTTGCCATGGTGTTGGTGCCCATCACCTGTTCCCAAAGACAGGCACCGTAATCGATATTGGCGGGCAGGACAGTAAGGTGATTCAAATTGACAGGCAGGGTCGCATGCTTGATTTTACCATGAACGATAAGTGTGCCGCTGGAACAGGTCGTTTTCTCGAGGTCATGGCCAACCGCCTGGATCTTAATCTGGATGAATTGAGTAGTCCTCTAAATATTGAAGGAGATTCCGCCCCTATCAGTAGCACTTGTACTGTTTTTGCTGAGAGTGAGGTCATCTCCTTGCTGGCCAAAAACACCCCGCGCAAAGAAATTGTACATGGTCTGCAACGTTCAATCGTAAACCGGATCTGGAGTATGGTCACCTCAATTGGTATTGAAGGCGAAGTGACCTTGACTGGAGGGGTTGCCCATAATAAGGGTCTGGTAGCACTGTTGGAGGAGAAACTGGGCCTTACTTTAAATATTCCAGAAAACCCACAGACTGTGGGTGCCCTGGGCGGTGCTCATATAGCCCGTAGAACTTATCAAAACAGTCTGGAAGCAGATTCAATTTAACCATTCAGGAACTTCTGGGGTCAAAGAGGTTAAATACAAAGAGGTGCGATATGAAATTTAGCAAACTTATTATACTGGTACTTATCCTTACAATAACTGTACAGGCCAGCCCCCGCTCAAGAAGAAATCACCATCACCCTGTGAGAAATTATCATCACTCCTATTACCCCCATCGTTACAACAACTACTATTCAGCATATGGATACTATGGCTATTATTCTAGACCCGTTGTGGTCACCACCCAATCCACTACCACATATCCAACTAATCTGGTGGCAATTACTGCCGAAAGTGTGGCCGAAGATATTGGCGCATTAAATGGTATGGTGACCCGTGGTGTGATTAGTGAAAAGGATTTTGAACGAGCCAAGAAGACACTTCTCAACCGCATCGGTATGTCTATGAATCCAGATGCTCAAGTAGCAACTACTGAAGAATTGATTGGACAAATCGAAACATTGCACCAGATGCACTCACGACAACTCATCACTGAAAAAGAGTACAAGAAACAAAAAAATAAACTGTTGGCAATGATTTAGTCGATTACTCATAAACAACATCAGTTATCTCTACATCCACATAGGTAAAGTCATTTTTGGGAAATTTCCAGATTGCCCGTCCCCTGACTCCCAGGCGTAGCCCTCCCATCTCCTCATATTTATCAACAGGTGTCACCCAGGGTCTCAGAACCATGTCTTTACCTTCAGTAGCATAGCGATCACATTCAAAACGGGTGATTTGACCAATCTCATTGAAGTAAAAGACTCCTTCAACAGATTTTTTATCTATGGTAAAAGTTGCCTTTGCTGAAAGGGAGTCCCCTGCTTCCCAGGAAATGTGATCATCCAGTAATGCCTGGGGGAACCAGATTATCTCAGAAAGGTAGCGTGTCATGGCACCCTGGTCCATTTCAGGTCCTTTGGCATTTACCAGTGGAATAAGTCCAAAAAGTTTAATCTTCATACTACCGCACCCATCTCTAAGAGCGTCTGTGCCTTTAACGATTACAAGAGGGGCCATTTTCATTCGAACTTTCCACTCAAATGATGCCTCAGCTATATTGTAAATCTGGGTTGCTTTAAAGGGAGTCCAGGATTTGTCTGGAGCCATTTTAAACAATCCGGTCTGCTTGATTGTGGCCTTTTTGATGTAGGGTGTTCCCACGACCTGGCTATACTCCATAAAGCGTTTTACCGGCTCAGGCAGTTTTTCCAGATCTGATACTTGAATAATTCCTCGATTGTCTTCCATATGACTTCCCCTTCCCCAGATCGTTAGACTGATCATGAGGGTTAAAATGACAATTTTTAAACCTTTAGTTTTCATGATTATACACCCAATTTTTCAGCGCTGATGCTGATGAGTTTTGCAATAGTGTCTCGGGTGGTTATGATATCCTCAAGACGTACATCCCCAAAAAGAGAGCTGATATAACCTTCATCTTGTTCTACTCTGGACTCCCAGACATCGGCATTCTTTTGAGTCAGACGGAAACGGAGAATGCGCTTATCTGAAGCGTCCTGGAAAATCTCGAGAAAGCCTGATTTTTCCAGACTGGAAGCCAGTTGTTTCACATTCTGCCGCGAAGACCCCATGACCTGAGTCAATTGATTCAGGGTTGGCGGTACTTTAAAAAAAACGTGGAGGGTCACGAGGAGTAGCCACTGCTTGGTGGTAACCCCTATGCTGGCCAATTCCTGATCCCCCAAATTTTGCCACCGCTGTGCCAGCAAAAATATCATTCCAAAAATCTCTTTTTTATGTTCTAAACTCTGATCTGCGATCATACCACCTCCATTTTATGCAATATATTGCATATTTATGTAATATGTTACCTTTTTCTTTTATTTTATAGATATTTCTTGAGTTCTGGTGCATGGTGGTTAGCATGCGTGGGTCAGAAATGTCTTAAAGGAAACGACCATGTACCCCTATCTCAGAACTGTAAAAACCATAATCGCAGCCAAATATCGTAACTCACTGAATTTTGGTGACACCGGTATTTTACATCTCCGAGCGCGCTTAACTGACATTGACCACTATGGCGAAATCAATAACGGAAGGCAATTGACTCTCATGGATCTGGGACGTTATGATCTTGGGGTTCGGGGTGGTTTAATGGAACTCATCTCAGAAAAGAAATGGGGGTTTGCAGTTGGCGGGTCAAGCATTCGCTATCGCCGCAGAATAACCCTGTGGAAAAAGTTCCAATTGCATAGTGAAGTCATCGGTCACGATGGACGATGGTTCTACTTTCTCCAAAAATTGTGTCAGGGAAAAACTATCTGCTCCTCCGCGCTGATCAAGGCTGGGGTCGTTTCAAAAAATGGATTGGTTCCTGCTGCGAAGGTCATGGAAGAATTTCCAGGTAATACCTGGACGGGTGAATTACCTGACTGGGTTAAAGCCTGGATTGATGCGGAAAGCCAGCGACCCTGGCCTGCAAATCCCCCCAAATATTAGAGATATATTAATAGCGTATTTACGATGAGGAATTCAACCCTCAGGAAATTAATCCACCATCCACAGAGAGCGTGGTTCCATGAATAAAAGAAGCTTCGTCTGAAGCCAAAAATGCGTAGGCTGCAGCCACTTCTGAGGGCTCACCTATGCGCTGCATGGGAATTTTTTTCACCATCATTTGTATGACTTTTTCAGGAACATTTTTAATCATTTCTGTAGCAATAAACCCAGGAGCTACAGCATTAACTCGGACGCCTTTAGACCCCAACTCCCTGGCCCAAACTTGAGTCATTCCTATGACGCCTGCTTTAGAAGCCACATAATTAGTCTGGCCGAAATTCCCATAGAGCCCCACGACTGAACTGGCATTCAGGATGACACCTGAGCCCTGGGTAACCATTTGTTTGGCAGCTGCCTGACCACAGATAAATACCGCCTTTAAATTCACATCAATAACCTCATCAAATGCAGCTCCTTCCATTTTAAGGAGTGTTGCATCTCTGGTGATACCGGCATTGTTGATCAGGATATCCAGTTGACCATGTTTTTTAACAATATCTGCTATAGCTGCATTAACAGAATCTTCATCAGTTACATCCACTGCTCGAAATTCAAGTCGATTATCCGGAGTCTGAAGTGCAGTTATGAGAGCACCACCCATTTCCTGGTTAATATCCCATGCGGATACGATGGCGCCTTCTGCCAGGAATTTTTCCACAGTCGCCCTGCCAATTCCGGCTGCACCACCAGTAATAACCGCAACTTTTGACTCTAATTTACGCATTCGCTCCTCCATGAAACCCCAGATCAGCTTGTTCCCTGCGCCTTTAATTCCTGCATGGCAGGTTCAATATCCTCTGGAGTAACACTTACCCCGTGATAAAGCTTCATCCACAGCACTCTAACCTTATTGGTCACAAGGTAACCGGCGGGTAAAACCACCAAGATAAGGAAGGTTCCAAAAAGTAGGCCGTAGGCCAGGGAAATCGCCATGGGAATCAGAAACTGGGCCTGGCGACTGGTTTCAAAAATTAATGGGGCTAATCCAAATGCAGTGGTGAAAGTGGTTAGTAGAATAGGTCGCAAACGGCTCACACCGGCATCAAATACAGCATCATACAACAGCATCCCCTCTCGCAGATTTCGATTGATCTTATCAACTAGAACAATGCTATCATTTACAATTATACCCGTGAGTGCAAGAATACCATATATGGAAAGCGTATTCACCTGAATGCCATGCAATCCGTGGCCCCAGAAGGCACCAATAACCCCAAAGGGAATTAAGCCAAAGATGAGTAGGGCCTGGATATAGGATCGGAAGACCAGGATCAAGAGAATGAACATCCCTGCAAACGCCAGAGGGAAAGTTCGCTGAAAACTGGCACCTGTCTTTGCCTGATCCCGGGATTGACCTTCATATGAGACCGTTACACCCTGAACCTGCCCCAGAACCCTTGGTATCACCTGTTCACGAATCTCTGCCAAAATGGGAGGAAGATCCAGACTGGCGTCTGAGAGGTCAGCCTCAACGGTGAGCTCTCGTTTTTTATCCAGGTGGCTGATCGAGGTAATACCCCGCTTTAAAGTATACTCGGCCAGCTCGCCAAAGGGATATTCAGACCCATCTTGAGTCCTAATTTGCATGCGGTCAAGAAAACCGAGAGAGGAGCGATCCTCAGGTGAATATCTAACCCAGACACGCACCTCATCCTGACCACGCTGAATACGCTGAACTTCCTGGCCAAAGAAACCCTGACGGACCTGCCCGGCCACATCTCTTAAAGTAAGGCCCAGTGAATATGCACGGGGTTTCAAGGAAATATCGATCTCCCGCCTGCCTTCTTTGCTACCCAGGGAGACATCTTGCAGAGTAGAGAATTGTTCAAGCTCCTCAGTAAGAAGAACACTGGCTTTTCTAAGTTCATCAATATTGCTACCCAGCAGACTTACCTGGACTGGCTTACCAAAGAAACTGGCCCGGCCAAATGATATCTTTTGCGCCTCTGGAACAGATCCGATGGCCTCTCGAAGCCTGTTGCCTATGATATAACTATCCATACCTCTTTTCTCGCCATCCAGCAACTGCAAAGTCAATTTTCCAGCATGGCTCCCATTATCCCCAAAATCATTGGCGCCTATATCACGCTTGATGCCCAGAATGAGTTGCTCCCCATCCTCGCGCTCAGCGCTCATCTCCGTATTGACCTCCCAAACCACGGTCTCAATCTTCCTTAATATCCGATCCACATCTGCCTCTTGTCGGCCAGCCACAAGGCTGACATTCACAGGCAGGGTATCTCCATCAATAAAAGGGAAAAATGTAAAACCGATGAAACCGCCGCTGAAAAGCCCCATAGTAACCAGTACTGTAGCAATCGGTGCACTAACAGTGATCCATTTGTGATCAAGGGCGAATTTTAAGGAGGGTGCATACATCCCATGGGTCATAAAATGAATGATTTTTTCGATCCGTTTTCTCACCGCCGAATCTTTTGCGTGATCATGTAACCCTTTGGAGTGTGCCAGGTGGGCCGGAAGAATGAGAAATGACTCTATGAGTGAAAAAATGAGAGCTGCAACAACTACTGCAGCCAGATTCCAGATAAAGCGACCTAAAAAACCATCCAGATAAAAGAAGGGAAGAAAGACCAGAATGGTTGTCATTACAGAAGTTGTGACTGGACCCACCATGATAATAGTTCCGTCAATGGCAGCCCGTATACCCTTTTTACCCTGCTCAAATTGAGAGAAGATTGATTCAGAGACAACGATTGCATCATCTACTAAAATTCCGATGACAATGATCATCCCAAAAAGGGAGATAACATTTAGAGTAATCCCGGCAAAACTTAAGACCAGGAACATACCTGCAAATGAGAAAGGAATACCTATGGCGACCCAGAAAGATATCCGTAGATTGAGGAAAAAGCTCAAACTCAGAACCACCAGAATTAATCCGATAAACCCATTATTAATCAAGAGATCAATACGTTGCCGCAAGCTGATAGTATTGTCATTCAGCACCATGGCTTCTATGACCGTATTCTCCTCGTTAAATTCTATGACCATCTGCTTGGCCAGGGCAGCCACTTCAAGCACATTTTCTTCTTTGGTCTTGTCAATGTTCAAAACAACAGCTGTTTGATTGTTATAATAGGTCTTATCAGGTGTGTCTGCCCAGCGCTCGCGAACAGTGGCTACATCTTTGAGATAGATCAGATTGCCATCACTATCCCCCCTAAGAACTAACTTTTCAAGATTTGCAGCTGTGTATTCCCTTCCATAGGCTCGAATGAGAATTTCTTCATCCAGGGTTTCAAATTTACCTCCGGATAGATTGACATTTTCAGCTTGTACTCTACGAGATATCTCATCAAAGGAGAGTTTATACCGCCTCAGATCCGCTTCAGAAACTTCAATTGAAATCTCAACACCTGGATATCCTTGAATAGCTACCTGGGAAATCGTAGGTGTTGCAATGAGACGGTCCCGTAAATCCTCGGCATAGATCTTCATTGTTCGAAGGTCTGTTTCTCCGAAGAGGACGATTGATAGCGCTCGACTCCGAAATTTTCGCTGAAATACAACAGGTTTCTCTGCGCCAAGAGGGAAGGAACTGATACGATCCACTGCATTTTTAACTTCAGTTAGGACCTTGTCCATATCAGCACCACTGATGGTTTCCACACTTACAAGTCCAACATTTTCACTTGAGGTGGAAGTGACTCTGTCAATCCCATCCAGTCCATCCAGGTTTTCTTCTATTTTGAGGATCACACCTTCTTCAACTTCCTCAGGTGAAGCCCCAGGATAAAGAACTTGAATGGAAATCTGACTTGGTTCTATCTCCGGAAATGTTGAATATCGGAGATTACTGAGAGCGATCCCTCCAAACAACAATACCGAAAATAGCAAAACATTGGTCCAGATGGGGTACCGAGCAAAAAATTCAATGACACGTCTCATGTTCGATCCTAGATCTCTACATCAAGACTTGGTATAGGTTTGGCCGGCATACCAGCTGAGACACCCTGGAGGAGCTCTGAAACCAACGTGTCGCCAGGTGCCAATCCGTCATTGAGGATATAGAAGTCCCCTTCTTCAAAGGCTATTCCAAT
The DNA here is from genome assembly GCA_013203185.1 of Fidelibacterota bacterium. Classification (GTDB taxonomy): domain Bacteria; phylum Fidelibacterota; class UBA8477; order UBA8477; family JABMPR01; genus JABMPR01. The sequence continues at coordinate 53,272 of JABMOS010000019.1, forward strand.
CTCCTGATAGACGAACTTTGAATCTTTCACCAAGAAAACATAGGACTCTTCATAAACCGCTTTTCGAGAAACTTTCATCGCATTAGGAATGTTTTTGGCCACGATATCAGCTCTTAGAAATATGCCGGCGGTAGGTGTCACATTTGCAGTGTCATCCAATTTTATGTAGGCAAATATTGACTGGGATCTTGTATCGATAACATTGCCAATCCGGTCGATATGACCCAGCCACTTGATGGAGCCATCTGGTGTGGTCAGATTCACTTTTGAATTGGCTTTGATCCAGGCGATATCAGCTGCAGGGACCTGTATTTCTACTTCCAGTTCATCCAGGTTGATGATTTCAGCCAGGCGAGTTCCAGGGGCAGCAGTGCTTCCTACTCTGAGCTGGGCACTGACGATGGAGCCGTTGAATGGAGCATAGAAATAGTGCTTGGCCGCACGAATCTCAAGATCTTGAACAGCAAAATATAATTTATAGATGTTATAGCGAGCCAGGAGGGCTTTTAATCTCTGGTCATCCGCGCCTGGGAGAGGTCCGATAGAATTGTCAAAATTGATGGAATCAAAATAGGTTTGCCACGTTTGAAAGATCTCAGGGGTACTGACCTTAATCTCTGGCATGAGGGTCGCGAGAGCAGTGAGTAGATCACTTTTTGTACTATTCAGCTGCAACTTGATCTGGCGGTCATCAACCTTGAGCAGGAGGTCTCCTTTTCTAAAGGATTGAGCCGGCTGGAATTTGATAGTACCAGGCTTGAGTGTCCCAGATACCTCGCTTATCAAACTCACTGGTTGACTCGAAGCAAGGGTTCCAAAGGTTGTTAGCCTGGCTTGAACATCCCCTAACTCTACGATCCGTGTTTCCACAAGACGCGGTTTAACCATGGCTGTACGTTTGGGCTGATCATCCTTAAAAGACGCAAGTACCTTCATGATCAGAAATGCGAGGATCAAGACAATCACAGGTGATACTACTATTAATTTGCGTTTCATTTTTTTCCTTTTTCCATCATCCACTGGGGATAAAGTTTATTCGTCAATCATAAAATGTGCGATATGCGCGTTTTATCTTAATACTATTTCACTCTAAGTCAAGGAAACCCTTTTACTTAATAAACTCAATTAATCCAATGCAAAATTCGCAAAATACCTACCTCGAAAGTTCCAGAACTTTGATTTTCGTAGACACTCTTATTTTGATGAAATAGCGGTGAGTTTAGTCTAGAAACCTGGGACGTTGGTAAGTCGCTTGAACAGGTCTAAGACGTTTCATAGTATTAGTTCGTGGTGCCGTAAGCAATGCTTTTGTCACATCAACTCTTATGGTGTAGGCACCCTTCTCATCATCTTCAGAATTACCTGGATCCAGGTAGTCCCAGTATTTTTTTACAATAAAATAATAATTACCTGAAACCCCACAGGTCCATTCCAGTCTGGGGTCTACGTTTGACGAGGTTTGGTCGTCATTGTAGCTAATGCTATCACCACTTTCAGAATAAAGTGATATGGTCAAATCAATATCCGTACTTGGACCTGCCTCAGCTTCAATGATATAACTGGTTCCCCCAAGCGCTTCAAAAATGTAATAGTCCTCATCATCACAGAAGGCCGAGTAGTGATTTTGTATGGTCCCAGCAGCAGAAATAGAGGTCGCCTGACTTAAAGTTCCATCTGGCTCATACGTGTCATTTGTGAGCTGTGAAAGATCCGACCATGAGGGAGGGGGAATATCGGATCCATATTCAATAAGGGTGAGCACATCATTGTCACTATTTAGGGTGAGCAGCACATCACTTATACTATAGTAAAGGTCCGTACCATCTTCAAAAACAATTGATGTATCTGTTACTGAATCAATTAGTCTTATATCCAGATTAAAGGTTGAGTCACATTGATTTATTTCGTTTTCATAGGATAAATAATTGTCTTCAGAGATGTCAATTATCCAGGCCTCTTCAAGGGGTTTTGCACTATAGTCAGTGGTTGTCCCCTCAATGGTTGCAGTTTGAACAATATAATCTCCAACAATATCTGAGGTGTAGTCAATGACAGCATCCTCACATGCCACCATAACTAGTCCCAAATAAAACAAGCTACCTATCTTTAGCCATCGATTCAAATCTGATCCTTTAAAGTTATACGCGCTTGCAAAAACTATCTCTCCAGAGAAGACATGCAATAACTATTGTGAGCCGAATAGGAATTTGCTCCGCTTACAATTGTGGATTTCCAGATGTACGCTTTGTCATTTAGATGACAGTAAGTATTTCAGGTGCTGAGTATTCTCATGGCAGAAGTTAAAACTCGTTGAAAGGAGTTAATTTTGAAACTGAAATATTTGAGTACCCTGATTGTCACCCTTCTCCCACTACTAAGCTGGGCAAATATCACCATTACTGAGGCCAATGGGACCTTTGAGGGTCTGGGCCACGCCAGAACGCACGACTTCCCTGTGGTAGCCCGAATTTTCACAGTTGCTGTGAGTGATGCTGATACCAGCGGAAACCGATCCGTCAGTGTTGAGGTATCGGTGAATGACCTTCATACAGGGAATGGCATGCGTGATTCCCATATGCGTATGTCGGTTTTAGACCGAAAAAAGCATCCTCTCATAACCTTTAAATCTGAAGTGAACTTACCTGAATTTAAGCCTGGCGAGGTTCCCCTGGCTGGTAATCTTCAAGTCAATGGGATAACAAAGCCCTATACGTTGATGCTGAATCTGAACCAGGTAGCAGGAAAATGGAATGCCACTGGCAGTTTTCTCATCATACCGACTGATTTTGATTTACCCCTGGTTGGAATGGGCCCCATGAAAGTGCTTGATAAAGTAAATTTGGACCTGGATATTACTTTTTAGCAGGCTATTAGCTGCATTTTTCAATTGTAAGTTCAAGGGCACCCTGTTTTTAATACTAATTCAGGGTGCTTTTGTTAAGTTGAACCACCTTACAATCACAAAGAAAATAGAATACTAAGGCTTTGAATCAGTTATGACAATTTCAGGGGAAAATCAGGATTTAAGAGGGCTGTTTATTGACAGGTACAATAGGGTTCGAGGATTTACCGAGCAACTATGTGAGCCCCTGGAGAAGGAAGATTATGTCATCCAATCCATGCCTGATGTAAGCCCAACACGCTGGCACCTGGCCCATACCAGCTGGTTTTTTGAAACCTTTATACTCAAACCAGAACTCAAGAATTATAAGACCCCGAACGAGCTCTACAATTATCTCTTCAACTCCTACTATAATGCAGTTGGTCAACAGTTCCCACGGCCTCAAAGAGGACTCCTGAGCCGTCCAACCGTTAAGGAAGTTTTTGCCTATCGTCATCATGTCGATGAGGAAATGCTTCGCCTTTTTGAGACGCTAGATGAACACAAAATATCGGCGCTTGAATCAATTCTTATTTTAGGTTTAAACCATGAGCAGCAGCACCAGGAACTCATGCTCACTGATATCAAGCATGTCTTTTTTAAAAATCCGCTTTACCCGTCCTACTCTCAAATTGTTCAGGTAAATGGGTCACACAGCTCCGAAGAATTACAGTGGTCATCTTTCCCAGGCGCGCGGGTTCAACATGGATTCTCAGGAGGCAGCTTCAGTTTTGACAATGAAACACCCCGACATGATGTTCTCATTCAACCTTTTGAATTAGGCAATCGGCTTGTGACCAACCGCGAGTATCTGTCGTTCATGGGAGATGGCGGATATAGTCAGGCAGCTCTCTGGCTTTCTGATGGGTGGGCATTGATCAATAAAGACAACTGGAAAGCCCCCTTATATTGGGTTAAAAATGATGAAAATTGGTTTGAGTTTACCCTTGGCGGTCTCTCTCCGCTTCATCTTGACAACCCCGTCGCTCATATCAGTTATTATGAAGCTGATGCTTTTGCAAACTGGAGTGGGGCGCGACTACCCAGCGAACATGAGTGGGAATGCGCTGCACAAAATATCCAAATCCAGGGCAACTTTGTTCAGAGCCAATTATTTCAGCCTGCGCCATCAGATTCACCCACCAAATTAAGTCAAATGTTTGGGGATGTCTGGGAATGGACCCGCAGTCCCTACTCTCCCTATCCTGGATTTAAATCTGCCAGTGGTGCTGTCGGTGAATACAATGGGAAATTCATGTCCAACCAAATGGTATTGCGGGGTGGCTCCTGCGTTAGCAGCTGTGACCATTTGCGACACACGTACCGTAACTTCTTTTATCCCCACTCACGCTGGCAGTTTATGGGCATTCGCCTAGCCAGGGATGTATAGGACCTCCTTATGACTTCACCGAAAACGCCCTGGAAGCAACTGCTACCCCTCAATGACAATCGACTATTAGAGGCCCGAGGACAACTCCACCAGGCTGTTCAACTCCTGACTGCTGTGAATATTTCTTTTGTTGAGCACAAGGCTGATGATAGCCATACAGCACTTCTGTGGGATTCTGACTCCCTGACTTTTTTGAGTCAACCCTTTGGACCTGGAAATAATTTTCAGATCGGCTTACGTCCGGAGGATTTAGCGTGCCTTGTCTTTCAAAATAATGAGATGTTATTAAATCTGAGATTGAATGGAACAACGCTGGAACAGGTTGCTTCAGATTTACAGTTCTTTCTGGAAGACCACGGCCTCACCAGGAATGTCTTTACCATGGAGAGACATTTTGAATTGCCAGCCTATCCAGATCGCTGGGCCAGTCCCTTCGATACATCGGATCAGGCTGCATTTGATGTGCTTTCTAATGCCTATGCCAACGCATATCCAATGATCAATGAAATTGCCCACAAAGATAGCAGGGCTAGCACTCTGTTAACATGGCCCCATCATTTTGACATGGCTGTTTTAATGACTCCCAGCGAGGGGAAATCCATCGGTGTGGGTATGTCACCTGGAGATGCCAGCTATACGAAACCCTACTACTATGTAAATACTTGGCCTTACCCATCTGATGATCAAGTGAATGATAGACCTCTCACCTTTGGTAAGTGGCACACCGAAGACTGGAAGGGCATGGTCTTAACTCTGGATCAAATCGATAATGCGAAAAAACCCGAAGCGCAAAAATCAATAGTGGAAACATTTCTAAAGGACTCCCTACACCACGCAACAGAGATTACTGAGTAAGCCGCCATATCGTATGATACAACTTCGGGACATTAGCAAAAGTTTTAACGGGCATGAGGTCATTCATGACCTCTCTCTTGAGATACCTCAAGGCCAGACGGTGGTTCTCATTGGTCCCAGTGGATGTGGAAAATCTACACTCCTGAGACTCATGATCGGATTGTTATGGCCTGACAAGGGCAATATCTCTCTTTTTCAACAGGACTTATCCAAAACCAATGTTGAAAAACTGCGCCAACAAGTAGGTTTTGTACTCCAGGATGGTGGATTGTTCCCCCATTTGACTGCAGTCCAGAACATGCGCCTTATGGCAGACTATTTACATCATGATCCAAAGAAAATTGAACATCGTATTGCTGAATTATGTGAATTGACCCATATCTCTTCAGACCTGCTAAAACACTATCCCACTGAGTTATCAGGAGGTCAGGTTCAACGGATCGCCCTCATGCGTGCTCTCATGCTGGATCCCCAGATATTGTTTTTAGATGAACCATTGGGAGCGCTGGACCCCCTGAATAGGGTCAGTTTGCAGGAAGAGATGAAGAGTATCTTTAGTCAACTGGGGAAAACTGTGGTCCTGGTGACCCATGATATGGGGGAAGCTGCCTCGCTTGCTGACTTGATTGTGATAATGAAAGATGGTTATCTGCTTCAATATGATACCCTCTCCAATCTTTCAGCCCAGCCTGCAGATCCCTTTGTTACCGAATTTATAAATGCCCAGAGAAAACCCTGGCAGCTCCTTGAGGATCAGATAAAATGAAGCGTCTGGTCACTTTCACTTATCTGCTCTTGAGTATGCTTTTCGCAGATATTGCACAGGCAGAATCTGCTTCAGAGATTCGAATAGGGTCAAAGAAGTTCACTGAATCAGTGATTTTGAGTGAACTTATCACCCAACACCTCCAAAACAACAATGTTTCAGCATCACACAAAGATCAACTTGGTGGAACCCGATTGCTCTGGAATGCTCTGGTCCAGGGGGAACTGGATATCTATCCCGACTATACAGGCACGATTATATACGAAATACTGCAAGGTAATGAGATTTCATCAGATGCAGATATCAAGGCTGCTCTTGCTCAGTATGGCGTGAGTATGACAGATCCTTTGGGTTTCAATAATACTTATGCCCTGGGGGTTACACCGCCGACTGCTAGAAAGTTCTCACTCGAAAAGATTAGCGATTTAGAACAACATCCCAAACTCAAGTTTGGTTTTACCAATGAGTTTATGGATCGTGAGGATGGGTGGCCCGGCCTAAGAAATCATTACCAACTACCCCAAACCGAAGTCCGCGGTTTAGATCATGACCTGGCATATAAGGGGCTGGAGGCAGGCTCCATTGACCTCATTGATCTCTATTCAACGGATGCTGAAATCGCCTATTATCAATTAAGTGTTTTGGAAGATGACAAGAGCTACTTCCCTGATTACCGAGCAGTAATACTCTATAGAACTGATCTGCTAGATCGCTCCCCAGGGGTTCAAAACTATTTAGCTCAGCTAAGTGGAAGTATTTCAGAGACTGAGATGATCCAGATGAATTCTGCCGTCAAATTGGATGGTCACAGTGAGGCTGAAGTAGCACAGAGTTTCTTGAATATTAAGTTTAATACGCTCTCCAAAATCAAAGTCTCTACAAGACTTGACCGATTAATCGCAACCACATCAGAGCATTTATTCCTGGTCTGTATTTCTCTGGGCGCGGCCATTCTGGTAGCCATTCCCCTGGGGATCTGGGGCGCCAGGAATGAAACCCTAGGTCAGATTATTCTTAGTATAGTGGGTATTATACAGACCATACCTTCACTGGCATTGCTGGTTTTCATGATCCCTCTCCTGGGAATTGGTGGACCACCTGCACTGGTAGCCTTATTCCTCTATAGCCTGCTTCCTATCGTACGAAATACTTTAAGTGGTTTAACGGGACTTCCCCTTGCGGTACAGGAATCAGCTCGAGCCCTTGGTCTACCCCCAGCAGCTCAACTAAGACTAATCGAACTCCCCCTGGCTGCTCGTTCGATTCTGGCAGGCATAAAAATATCAGCAGTTATTAATGTCGGTACGGCAACGCTGGGCGCTTTGATTGGCGCAGGTGGATATGGCCAACCTATACTCACCGGAATTAGACTGGACGATACCAGCCTCATTCTCGAAGGTGCAATTCCGGCTGCGGTTCTTGCGCTGCTTGTTCAATGGAGTTTTGATTTTGCTGAACGCACTTTACTCTCACCTGGATTACAAAGGAAACAGGATTCTGTATCATGACTGAAACACTTAGTTCACCCCAGATTATCAAGGCTCAAGATCATATTGAAAACCCGACTATGGCTTTTGCCAAGGACGTACTTACAGGGCTAAACAAATCACCCAAGCGGCTGTCTTCTGTCTATTTCTATGATGAACGCGGCTCCCAAATATTTGAAGAAATTTGCGATCTCGAGGAATATTATCTCACACGAAAGGAAACTGAAATTCTTCAGCGTTCTGCAGCAGAAATCATTTCAAAACTGCCTCCCAACACCCATCTCGTGGAATTGGGAAGTGGTAGCTCAACAAAAACCAGGATATTGTTGGAAGCAGCCCTGGCAAGCTTTGGCACTACTCAATATTCACCCATCGATGTTTCAGCTGAAATCCTGACAGATACCGTGAAAGATCTCAACCAGCGCTATCCAGATCTCCAGTTGGAAGCCATCGCAGGCCGCTATGAGTTTGGTATGGATTATATCCTTAAAAACAGCACCTCATCCAAATGTATTATGTGGCTAGGTTCCAGTATTGGAAATTTAACCCGAATTGAAGCAGCACAATTTTTGCGTGAAGTCCGCAAAACCATGGGTGATCAGGACAGCTTGCTCCTGGGAATTGATCTCCGTAAAGGACCTGAAATTCTGGAACCAGCATATGATGATGCCCAAGGTGTCACCGCTGACTTCAACCTGAATTTACTTGATCGTATCAACTCTGAGTTGGGTGGTACTTTTAAGCGTAACAACTTCCACCATCAGGCTGTTTATAATGTCGATGAAGGTCGTATAGAAATGTATCTGGTCAGCGACATCGACCAGGAAACAGAAATCAAAAATATTGGAGCCAAAATCTCATTCCATAAGGATGAGAAAATCTTGACTGAATATTCATATAAGTATTCACACTCTGAAATTACGGCTCTCGCAGAAGCCTCAGGCTTTTTTCTGGAGCAACAATGGTTGGATGATTCCGGCTGGTTTAGTCTGAATTGTTTTAAACCCCAAACTAACGCGGCTGAATTGCGCGCCCTATAAAGGAGTATCAAATGAAAGCCATTTGGAACGACAAAATTATTGCTGAAAGTGACAAAACCATCATCATCGAAGGGAATCATTATTTCCCTGTTGAATCAGTGAATCCCACATATCTCAAAGACAGTGAAACCCATACTATCTGCCACTGGAAAGGAACTGCTAGCTATCACCACATTGAAGTAGATGGCCAGGATAACCCAGATGCCGCATGGTACTACCCGGACCCCTTAGATGCTGCTCAACCTATCAAAGACCATATTGCCTTTTGGAAGGGTGTCGAAGTTATCCAGTAGTCCTCAATAGACTGGATAGTACTTGCACAGCTTTCAATCATCCCTAAAATATGAGCACGCTTTAATAATCGTATCTTGGTCCTGCTGATTTACTCCATCAATATTTTTCTATTGGTGAATTAAAGTGCAGGACAGTTCTCTAAAAGCAGGTATTTGAGAGTAACAATTCTCAGATCAATCATAATGAAAAGGAAAACAGCATGAAAAAAGTATCATTTAGTATTTTGTTTGTTTTGTTAAGTGTTGGCCTCTTTGCAGGTCTTCCTGTTGGTGAGAATGCACCTCTCCTGGAGCTCTCCGGTGACGCTGGAGGTAGAGTGGATGATACTGCATGGAGCAGCAGTGAACTAGTTGGAAAAGTTTGGGTGGTTGTCCATGCCGATCCAGATGAGAGTGAAATGAACAATGCAGCCACAGAAGCTTTAAAGGCTAAAGATTATGATTTAGACTATTACGGTTCTGTTGCCCTGATAAACATGGCCGCAACCTGGAAACCAAATTTTGCCATCAACCTGATTCTTACAGGAAAACAGAAGGACTATCCCAGTACCGTCTATGTACGCGACAATGACAACCTGGTGGGCGAAAAATGGGGTCTGGCAAATGACTCAAACAACATGGTCGTTTTTGATCCCACAGGGAGAGTGATTTTTAGTGTGGATGGTCAGGTTTCCGACAATGATATCAAAAAGATGATCGCTATGATCAATGTTGAAATTGAATTATTGAGAAACCCCCCCCCTCCACCAGAAGAAGAAGTTGATGAGACCATGGAAATGGAAGAAGCTGCAGAAGATACCGAGGCCACTGAATAGTTAAAAAATAAGCCCTAATCGTTATAAAAAGACCATCTGTCACCAGGTGGTCTTTTTTTTAATCTTTACCAGTCAATTCCTCCTGGACAGGTAATCCAGATGCACAATTTGGGCGGGAGTTTTTGCTGCTTTTTCAAGTAACTGAATAAGGTACCCATAAAAATTGGATCCCAAGTTTGACCAGTCACTTTGCGCACATCCCTCATCACCTTTATGCGCTCCTTTAGGCCTGGTTTCCAGAGACCGGCTGATTTCCTTAGACTCATATATTTAAGAATTCGTATCCCCAAGGGTTGCGTTAATACACCGGTTACACCATCAGTTTGCCGGGCAATACTTGTGAGGAGATCACCAGAAGCTACTGCCACCACATGGTGAAAATCTTCGCCAGTTGTCTTGATCGTTTCTTTCACGGCATTTTGAGTGGGAAGATCAGATCCAAGGCTCCCGCCAATGCTCATAAAATGATGTCCAGATCTAGCTTTTCTTTTTTGCCTGTTAAACGCCAAACTCATAGACCATGAAGAATCCACCTTTTGGATGATGTTCTCTCGAGAATCTAGTAATGTGGTCATGGCTTTTTCGTAAGGTCCTCCTCCATAGTGGGTACCATAAAGATGGATCATCACCTCAGGCAAGAGGCTGGATAGCGTATAGGCAGTATGGGAACCTGCATAAGAAAGCAAGTGGATGTGTTTTACATCTTCAAGTTCTTGTACAAATTGCTCAAGAGCGCGTCTTTTTTTACCGCCACCATCTGGGAGTAAATCCTCACGAACAAGGGCTACTTGCTCAACGTTCAACCATCGTGCTAACTTCTGGTCAAACTCGATCTGAGTCGATAGCGTGGTCATCTTGCTAATAGTTTTGACAGCCTTGGCGCTACATATTGAGAACCAATCATAAACTTCATTGGGGGCCCAAAGAACATTTCTGTTGAGGGTCCGATAAAGTATAAGTCCCGCATGGAACTCATAAAATTTTTGTCAATACGGGGCATGGCAGCTCTCATTTCAAGGCTATTTCGCAAATCTTCAGCCAAAAAACTCATATGATTTAGCGTGTAATTGTAGCCTGTAGCAGAAATGACATGATCATAGTTATTTAAATCCGGTAAGCTTGAAAACCTGTCAACATCAGCCAGCTTAATTTTGTGATCCGGCGTCATGGTGGTTGCAGAAAATATCGAGAACAAATATTGAACGAGACGATGAGGTAAGCGTCGGAAGAGACCTGCACTTTTTACAACCAGGTTGAATATCCATTTAGGCAGATCCAATGGTTCAGAGTAGAACCGGGGTTCTTTTCGGGCATACCAATGAACCTGGTTATCATTTTTCCTGCAAACTTCCATGGCTTCTGCTGCGGATTGCCCCGCACCAACAACCAATACCCTTTTTCCCTGTAAGGCTTCGATTTCCTGGGTGTAATAGCTGTGAATGACATCACTGGCCTCAGAGAATTCTGTTGGAACATTAAGATGGTGTGCCACACCAGTGGCAATCACCACTTGTTTGGCTTCCAAGACTGCTCCAGATTCCAGTTCTGCCTGGAAATAGCTCTTTTTCTTTGACAGATTCGCCAAATATTCTGGTTGAATATCATAGGGTACTTGAGCCAACACCCACTCAACGTATTGACGGTATTCCTTTACACCTATGCGTTCACTTGATATACCTATGGGGAGGCCATTTTTTGCGCGAAAGTTTTGTATGGAATAGGTGCGATGTGGATGAGCAATTTCTGAAGTTGCCATTTCTGATCGTAATGAGGCATCTGTGAAAGTATGATTTCTCCAGAGCTCCATGGGCTTGCCAATTATCTTAAAATCCAACCCTAATTCTGACATGTAGTTCGCCAGGGATAGGCCATATGGTCCTGCTCCCACGATTAATACTGGAATCATATTGTCACCAACTCCCAATTTTTCTGCCATGGGTTCCATAGGCCAACCCCATTATCACTGGAGCCAGGATGAGCACACCAAGGCTAGCCCGCAGACTCTGGAAACCGCTGCTAAGACTAACTTCTGCTACTGAAAACCCGCCCATAAATACATAGACCATGATCCCGAAACTCAGAACCATAAATGATACGCTAAACCATTGCCAGATAGTCAACCCGAAAAAATAAACTCTGGGAAATTCACCCCGTAAAAACTCAATAGTAAAGCGTTTTATTCCATATAGTCCCATATAGATAGCAGCCAACATACCAATTGGCCGGCCATCCCAGAATAGGCTTAGCGATAGTATCGATAAGTAAATAGCTGTATTGACCAGCACTGAATACAGTTGGGTCGGATGCAATCGCTTGCCTCTAAGTTCTGGATTAAAGCGCAACACCTTTGTCCTGGAATCGAAGTAGCGAATTCCTGGCTGATGATCAGTAGTACATTCTCTTCCATGGCAGCATCCATAGTTCAGACATCCTAATCGTCCAAATGCTTGAGCTAATGGGACACCCAGTGCGAAGGCATCCAGAAGTGCCAACATGGGGATATTGTTAAAAGAGGCGAAAGCTGTTATCATTAGCAATCCTCCCGTAAGACTACCCCACAATCCAAAACTTACAGTACGGATATACTCAATAAATGTTTTTTCACCTGAGAGCCAAGTTTTTATATCTAAAAATCTTGTCATTATATATCCAGATACGGGTGCCACCAGTGCGATGAATAAGGCGAGTTGACTAATCTGGAAATTTTGAGGTACAATCTGGTAGGCCCCCAGGTAAAAGATGACATGGAGAGCGGCCAATAAGGTTCCCACACCTACAAATAGACCAAAACCCACTAGAGTGAAGGATTGCCCCTGATATAGTACAACAGGACCAAAATCACCACCCCCGGTGAGCGACTTTGCTCTCGCCCCTCCGGTATCCGTTAAACCGTCTATCGTTTCTACTCGTTCATTCATCATTTCAGCCCTTGAATTCAGTTATAATTGTGACTTATTCGATCACAATATAGGCTTCACAAAGATTTTACGTGTCAGCATGATTACATTTTAAGAAAAGAATGATTTGGAATAAATGAATGATCGTTTATTATAGAGAGTGAGAGTTAAAGACGAACATAAGCAACAGGCCATAATCAGTGCAACTATTGCCCTGGTAAATGAGATAGGTTTTGCCTCCAGCTCCGTATCCAAGATCGCCAAACGGGCTGAAGTTTCACCAGCAACTATTTACATCTATTACAAAAATAAAGATGATTTGCTGGTTTCCACTTATGTAACCATTAAGACCTGTCTCGGCGATGCTTTGATGGCAGATTTTGATGCCTCGCTCCCGGTGGAGGATGCCTTGATGAACACAGGTGTCAACCTCTTCAATTATATCTCTGCTAATTCTGAGTTATTCTATTTTACAGAGCAATTTGCTAATTCACCCTATAACGATCTGGTGGATAAGGAAAAAATTGAAGCCGCTTTCCTACCTTTATTGGATGTCCTGAAGCAGGGTATTAAAGATAAAATCATCAAGGACGTGCCATTTGAGCTCATCTTCTCCCACCTGTACTACCCCATCTTTGGTTTAGCAAATCCACGTTTAAATCCGGATTTTAAAGCTACACCAGACAATGTTAGAGCAGTCATGTCCATGGCCTGGGATGCTATAAAAGTATGATTCGGGGTACACTAACATCTATAACCAGGCTTCGCTTCACCCGCCGCTGTTGGCGGGGTTTTAGCTACGCCGTGGTTATCCGCCTCAACGATTCAACCATATCCCGCCCAGATCGTGAATTAGTCGGATAAAAAAAATTTACAAGGATAACTGAATGAATATTCGTTTAAATAAATCACTAAAAAGAACAGGAAAGATCATCATCAGCTTATTGTTGATCCTTACTGGTTCCGTTTTTACCATCAATACCGTCTTCTCGGCGGCCAAATATGATCAAGGAGACAATCCTTTGAAAAAAATCCAAGCTTCCCCTCAATACAAGGACGGGAAATTCACAAATCCCAAAGTGTTGGAAATGAATCCTGGCTTTGGCATGATAAAAAAGTACCTATTTGGTAAGGAACAGCGCTCCCCTGAAGAAATCCTTCCTCAAAATAAAATTGACCTCACTCTCCTCGAATCTGCTGACAGCTCTTATCTAAAAGTCACCAATGCAGGACACTCCTCCCTTCTCATCCACATGGATGGATATCGCATCCTTACAGACCCGGTTTATGAGGCTAAACTCACGCCTGTAGGCCCCACTCGTTTTAACAAGGATATCCCAATTGATCCCACCGAGTTAAAGAATATTGATGTGGTGGTTATTTCCCATAATCATTATGATCACCTCAACAAATACTCCATCAAGACCATTCACCCTGAAGTTGCTCGCTTTATCGTCCCGCTAGGCGTTGGAGCACAACTAGAAAAATGGGGCGTTCCCCGTGAGAAGATTACCGAACTGGATTGGTGGGATTCCTTTGATTACGATGAAAAGCTAACCATCACCTCTACCCCCAGCCAACACTTTTCCGGTCGAGGACTTGCTGATCGTAATGAAACCTTATGGACCTCGTATGTCATTGCCAGCCTGGACCACAATATCTACTTCAGTGGAGATTCTGGCTATTTCGATGGCTTCAAAACCATCGGTGAGAAATACGGACCCTTTGATATCGCATTTATGGAGTGTGGAGCCTATAACAAGGAGTGGGCAGATGTCCATATGTTTCCAGAGCAGACCGTTCAAGCCTCTCTGGATCTAAAGGCCCATTATGTCTGGCCCATTCACTGGGGCACCTTCAACCTGGCTCTCCATGATTGGTTCGATCCCATGAAGCGAGTTACCATTGCTGCTGAAGCAAACGGTGTACGCTTGCTGACCCCCATATTTGGCCAAGTTGTCGAGTATCCTGGTAGAATGCAGACCAAAAAATGGTGGGCGCCCTACTTACCTGAGAGGCCAACTGTGATGGATGTTGAACCCAATGCACAAATTGATACACCTTAAGGAGATGAGGGGTCTAGAATGATGCCTGTTAAAGCAATTATTACAGGATCAACTGGAATGATTGGTGAAGGTGTAATTCATGAATGTTTAAATCATCCAAAGGTGGAATCCATATTGGTGATCAACCGTAAAAGTTGTGGTGTTGAGCATCCAAAAGTGAAAGAGATCATCCACAATGATTTTTCGGATTTCTCCTCAATTGAAGATGAACTCAAAGGTTACAACACCGGCTATCTCATCATGGGTGTATCTGCAGCAGGGATGAGCGAAGACCGGTACACACACCTTACCTATGATTTAACCATGGCTTTGGCGAGACCCTTAAAAAAACTGAATCCCGAAATGACAATATGTTATGTATCTGGAGCAGGCACAGACTCTTCTGAGAAAGGACGAATGATGTGGGCTCGCGTCAAAGGGAAAACGGAAAACAATTTGTTAAACATGGGCTTCAAGCAGGCATATATGTTTCGTCCAGGGTTTCTCGAGCCCACGCCGGGGTTGAAAAACAGTGCCAAATTCTACAAATACCTCAAACCCGTGACACCTATCCTCCGTAGACTATTTCCAAAATATGTGTCATCCCTCAAGGAGATTGGATTAGCGATGATTCATGTAGCAATTGAGGGCTCTCATAGGCAAATATTGGAGGTCCGGGATATTCGCAATCTGGCAAAAGAGCAATTGACTGGCGTAGATTCCTCCCTCTAGAAGCCAAACCATTAAGGGGCAGGTAATTCTTGACTTATCTGCCCCTTTTCTTCACATTGTTGATAATTTTTTGGGACCATTTGCTGGTCCTTTTATAATTTGAAGGAAGCTGTTATGGAAACATTGGCCAATATTCATCCTGTACTTCTGGCTCTCTTTGCTGGGCTTTTCACCTGGGGTCTTACAGCTCTTGGTGCCGCTGGTGTCTTGTTTCACAATAAAAAATCATTTTCAAACATGGATGGCATGCTGGGATTTGCTGCAGGAGTCATGATTGCAGCCAGTTTTTGGTCCTTACTGGCTCCAGCGCTTGAAATGGCAGAGGGTCGCTCATTACCGCCATGGGTCCCAGTTTCACTGGGTTTTCTATCAGGCGGGGCCGTGCTCTATGGCATTGATAAAATCTTACCGCATTTGCATCTGGGAGCACCCATGGAAGATGCAGAAGGCGTTCCTACCTCGTGGAGACGAACCACATTGTTAATACTGG
Source organism: Fidelibacterota bacterium (assembly GCA_013203185.1). GTDB lineage: Bacteria > Fidelibacterota > UBA8477 > UBA8477 > JABMPR01 > JABMPR01. The sequence goes on from JABMOS010000019.1 coordinate 68,963, forward strand.
CCATCACCCTCCACAATATTCCAGAAGGCCTGGCTGTTGGTGTTGCTTTTGGAGCCTTGGCCGCTGATATCCCTTCAGCTACGTTACAAGGAGCTGTGGCGCTGGCTATTGGGATTGGAATTCAGAATTTCCCTGAAGGCCTGGCTGTTTCCATGCCCCTGCGACGCGAGGGCTTCAGCCGGGGTAGAAGTTTTTGGTATGGTCAACTCTCAGGCATGGTTGAACCCGTCGCCGCGGTCTTTGGCGCCATCATCGTTACCACCTCAACTGCTATTCTACCCTTCGCTTTGGCTTTTGCAGCAGGCGCCATGATCTTTGTGGTTGTGGAGGAACTCATCCCAGAATCCCAGAGAGCTGGTAATACGGATCAACCGACTATTGGTGCCATGCTGGGTTTCACACTGATGATGATTTTAGATGTTGCGCTGGGTTAGCAGAGCCAGTATTACTCGTGCAAATATTGCCTCAGCAATCTGTTCTTAAATCCAACTTGAACCCCATTCTATCTGAAGTATATTGGCCCCGCTTTTAGTCGATTGGTTTTTTTAAATTTTTTGTAACAAATCATTATGTGGAACCATCTTATATATGTTTCCAGTGATTATTTTTAGAGTGGAACCTGAACGATTTTTACACATTTAACCCAACGAAATTTTGATAATTGGGAGAGAGATAAAAAATGACAAAACATGTATTCCAAACTGAGGTAAATGAACTTTTACACCTCATCATTCATTCGCTTTATTCACACAAGGAGATTTTCCTCCGTGAGCTGGTGTCCAATGCATCAGATGCACTGGATAAGCTTAAATATTTGACTCTTACAGAAGACAAGTTCAAGAAAATATCCTTTGATCCAAAAATCGATATTGTCTTTAATGACTCCTCAGATGGTCGCACTATTACCATTTCAGATTCTGGTATTGGTATGAATGAGGAAGATCTCATCGAGCATCTGGGGACCATTGCCCGTTCTGGTACAAAGAATTTCCTTGGCAAACTCACAGGAGATGCAAAAAAGGACTCCAATTTGATTGGTCAATTTGGAGTGGGCTTTTATTCCTGTTTCATGGTAGCCGATGAGGTCGAAGTAATTACCCGCAAGGCCGGTGAAAAAGAGGCTTATCGCTGGGTTAGTGATGGTAAAACTGGTTTTGAGATGGATAAAACCGAGAAAAAAGAGCCAGGCACTCAAATCACCCTGCATCTCAATGATGAGGGAAAAGAATATGCCAATCGCTGGTCAATTACTGAGATTTTGAAGAAGTACTCCAACCATATCGCCTTCCCTGTCTATCTCCATTACGAAGAGACTACTTTCGATGGTGAAGGTGACGATAAAAAAGAGATAAAAGAGCAGAAGACTGAACAGGTCAACGATGCCACTGCTTTTTGGAAAAAACCGAAAGCAGAGCTGAAGAAAAAGGACTATGACGAATTCTACAAAACCTTTAGCAACGATTTTAAGGACCCTGCCCTACACGTCCACACCCAGGCAGAGGGTGCCATGGATTACACTACTTTGTTTTATGTTCCAGAAAAGGCACCCCAAGATCTGTTTTATGCAGACTATAAACCTGGTGTAAAATTATATGTGAAGCGTGTCTTTATTACAGATGATGAAAAAGAGCTTCTGCCTACTTATCTTAGATTTGTAAAGGGCATTATTGATTCAGAAGATCTTCCCCTCAATGTGAGTCGTGAGATTCTGCAACAGAATCGTGTTCTGGATAATATCCGTAAAGCCTCAGTCAAGAAGCTCCTCAAATCATTTGAAACGCTGGCCAAAAAGGATAAGGAATACATCAAGTTTTATGAGGAATTTGGTCGCCCCCTGAAGGAAGGCTATTACCAGGATCGTGATAATCGCGACCTCCTTGAGAAATTGGTTCGTTTTAAATCTACCAAAGCAGATGGTTATACCACATTGGCTGATTATGTCAAACGGATGCAGGAAGACCAAAAAGGTATCTACTATATCACTGGAGACAATGAAGCTACGCTTCGTCGCTCCCCGTTAATTGAGATGTATACCAAAAAAGATATCGAAGTCCTAATAGCTGATGACGAGATTGATGAAATCATCATTCCTGGTGCTGCCAAGTATGGTGATCACGACTTCAAGTCAGTCAATCGCAGCAATGCTGGGGATGAGTTAAAAAAGGATGGTGATGAGCCAGATGAAGAGACCCTTGAAAAAGAAGTCAAACCATTTATCACCAAGGTCAAAAAGGTTCTGGGAGATAAAGTCAAAGATGTGAAAGTCTCTTCACGCCTCACCGACTCACCATCAGTTCTGGTTGCTGATACCAATGACCCAACTTTCCAGATGCAGGAAATGATGCGGGCCATGGGGCAGGCCGCAGGGCCTGATGCCAAGCCTATCCTGGAGATTAACATGGATCATCCCATTTTGAAAAAGATGAAGGGCATGCGCAAATCCAAGGATTTCGACAATGCTACCCAGCTGCTATACGAGCAGGCGCTTCTGCTAGAAGGCATGAAGCTTGAAAATCCAGCCGACTTTGTGAAGCGCTTGAACGAGGTGCTTACCAAGTCCCTTTAAGTGGACCACGGAGGTTGAGCTTTTGGAAACCTCCAACTTTACACCTCCCTTTTCTGGGCATTTCCAAAAGTCTACGCTCCCAGAGCTACGACCTCACAGGGAAGCTCAATGGCCAGTATGGAAATCAAAAGAGCCCCCATCACTGGGGGCTCTTTTATTTGTGGTGTGAAGAATACAGGGACGAAATTTCGCTTTGTCTGAACATCTTCAAAAGTCTACATCATAATATGTTATTAGATATTAACTTATGTCACATTACGGTTTTTCAATACTGGTAAATTATTATTCCCGCAAGCTACGGCAACAATTCCATGAGACGCGGCATTATGCTGGTAAAGTCCTTCTCAGTATCTGTCCTGAGTATACAAGCTGGAGCGACCTGGGTTTCCGGATTATACTTTGCAGTACTTTTCAGTGATTCTGTCAGTCTTTGGGTAATTGTCATTCTGTTTGTCTCATTCGTCAGGCAATACCGTAATATTTTTTTAACGTAGATAAGAATTCTGAATAGGTAATTCCAGTAACTTCGTGGCGTACTAAATCAACTCTGGATTCTTCATCCACCATACGCAGGAAAAATTCTTCCATATCTTTTTTGATACCTGGAGGCAGTTGAATCTGTGTTTCGGCTTTCAATAACCGGAACAAGCGAGGTATATCCGAGCGATGCTTTTTGATATCCCAGCTTCGTATTTTTTGTCCAGCCGCCTTTCGGTCCGTGTTTTCCATCCATGCCTTCGCCTTGAGTGGGATGAGACCAACTTCATCGATAAGGGTTAACCCATCCAATTCCAGTTTATGCGAATGCAAGAATGCATAGTATTCCTCATCCAGCAGGATGGCTGAGAGACTTGAAAGATCATCTTCTACGGGTATCGGGGTGAGATGACCCATATCTTTATACTCAAGGGACTCTGGCTTCTTAGAAAACAATTCCAGCATATACGGGAACGAATCATCCACCGGCTCGGTGAACCGATAGAAACAGGGCTCTCCGGATTTTTTATGCCTATGCTCATATTGTCCTTCCTGAATAAAATCCCAGAAATGTTTTACAAATACTGAATCCAAGACCTCCACGCATAGGACAATATCAAGATCTTTGGTAGCTCTGAACCCCAACCCAGCAGCTTCCATAAGCGTATCACATGCGGCTCCACCAATGAGAATGTACTGGTCCTGGAAGTCCTTGAAAAAGCGCTGAAATCGGTCTAGTCCTGGTACCACTGGTGCCCCCCAATCAACTCTTCCAAAGCACCTTGGACGCGCTCATCTTTTTCTGACCTCAATGAGATGTAGAGGGAAAAAGGATCCACCAAGCCATTCTGGGCAGAGATATCGGGATCATAGCGCCAGACCTGTAG
>JABMOS010000020.1 GCA_013203185.1 Fidelibacterota bacterium
GGTTTCGGTCACCCCGAACGACCGGAGCGACTATCAGCATGCAACAAGGGGATTCGCCAAAGCGGACTTGTGGATGAGATCAAGTGGCTAGAACCTCGTCACGCAGACGTGGAAGAGATAAAACTGGTTCATACTCCCGCTCACATACTCAATGTCCGCAACACCGCTCACCGTGGTGGCTTCAGTCTGGATCCAGACACCATGATAAGCCCGGAAAGTTACCATATTGCACTGCAAAGCGCGGGTGCCTGGCTGGATGGCGTTGATCGTATCGTGGATCACCATGAATCTTCATTTGTGATCTCCCGCCCCCCTGGACATCATGCTGAACGGGATCATGCCATGGGTTTTTGCCTGTTTAACAATTGTGCCATCGCGGCTAATTATGCCATGACTGTTAAGGGAGTAAGTCGAGTAGCGGTTCTTGATTGGGATGTTCACCATGGCAATGGCACCCAGCATATTCTGGAAACGGATCCCAATATGGCCTACTGTTCTCTCCACCAATGGCCCTACTTCCCTGGTACTGGTGCGGAGTATGAGGCTGGGAATTATGATAATGTCCTGAACATTCCACTATCAATTGGTTCAGGCAAGTATGAATATTTTAGCGCCTTTGATAAGAAAGTATTGCCTTTTCTCAGAGCCTGGGAACCAGAATTGCTGATTGTGAGCGCTGGTTTTGATGCCAGCCAGAATGATCCTTTAGGAGGTATGCGACTGTTACCTGAACATTTCGCTGAATTTACCCGCTATTGCCTCGAGATTACACCCCACCTCCTGCTGGGCTTGGAAGGTGGTTATAATCTGGAGGATCTGGCAGATTGTTCACGCGCCGTTGCTGAAGTCATCATCGATCACGAAAAGAAATGAAGAATGTATCTGATAACAGACGACCTGTCATCTCGAGCACTTCGACTTCCTCAGTACAGGCTCCGCATGGCGATCTCAGCCTACACGCATTCCAAGCATTCAGAGATGGCTGCAGTCGTTCTCACTCCTTCGCAATGACAAGTAGAGATATCTTAGCGAAAATAGGAATTAGGTAAGAAAAATATGCTCGATACGAGAAGACAGGCAGGTCGCCTCCTGGGCAAATTGCAAATCTCTTCTGCAAGACGGCTATTAAAAATGATTGGGACTGCACTTTTTGCAGCTGCGGTTGCCTTCGTTCCCTCCTACTCCGGATTGGAACCAGCAGCTATGTGGACACTATTTATCCTCATTTTTGCAGCAGGACTTTGGATGACAGAGGCTATCCCTGCCTTTGCAGTAGCCATACTCATCATTGGTCTGGAAATTCTGGTTCTCGGCAGGCCAGGTGGTGTATATGCCACCGGACCCAAGGATTGGCAGATGTTTGTGAATCCCTGGTCCAGTCCCATTATGTGGCTCTTTTTGGGTGGCTTTGTTTTAGGTCAGGCGGCACAAACCACTGGTCTGGACCGGATGATGGCTCGCTTTGTTTTGAAATGGTTTGGATCTCGGCCCTCCACTGTGTTGTTGGGCGCCATGGGCTTGACCTTTGTCTTCTCCATGTTTATGTCCAATACAGCTACCACAGCCATGATGATGTCAGTTATGGCACCGGTGATTGCCAGCATCGACAAAAAAGACCCCTTTGTCAAGGCCCTGCTTCTAGGTGTGCCATTTGCTGCCAATGTGGGTGGGATGGGAACAATCATTGGAAGTCCACCTAACGCCATTGCCGCTGGTTTGCTCAGCGAGACACATGCCATCAGTTTTGTGGAATGGATGACCCTAGGATTACCGCCTGCAATCGTCCTCTTTTTTATTGCCTGGCTCTATCTACGATTTGCACACCCCTCAAATTCTGAAACCCTGGATCTCCGTGGACTGGAATGGGAAACCAGGACAGGATCTTTGCTACCCATGTGGAAACGGCTTCTGGTATTTCCTGTTTTTATGGTCACAATTTTATTGTGGATGACCGGTTCCATACACGGCATGCCCACAGCTGTGGTTTCATTTATACCCATCACAATTTTTGCAGTCGCGGGTATTTTGAATGTTGCTGAAGTGAGACGATTACAGTGGGATGTCTTGATGCTCATGGCAGGCGGACTGTCATTAGGTGTGGCCATTCAAAAAAGTGGTCTTGCCACCTGGATGCTGGGTCTCATTCCCATGGATTCCCTGGGATTACTGGCCATTGCATTTGTGTTGGCCTATGTAACTACCGTGCTCTCAAATTTCATGAGTAATACGGCTGCCACAAATATCCTTGCTCCTCTGGGTATCGCCGTGGCTGTGGGTTTTGAACCCATCGTGGTCATTCCATTGGCCCTGGGGGCATCCTCAGCCATGTGTTTGCCCATATCCACCCCGCCAAACGCCATCGCCTTCGCGACAGGTGATCTGAAAACCACTGATTTTGTCAGAGGTGGTCTCTTAATGGGAATACTTGGACCTGTCCTGGGAGTGCTCTGGGTATTTTGGATGCTAGCTTAAAAAGGAGCAGCCCCACAATTGTGAGGCTGCCATATCTCCATATTTTTTCTACAGGCACCTAATCTATTAAAGTAAATTTCAGGGGTACATCTATCCATCGCCCCTCCAGTTTGTCTCCCCTGGGGATCGCTTCCCACTTACTCTTCATCCATCGGTCCAATGCTTCCTCATCCACTTTCACATCCTCACCACTGGAGCCAATAGTCCCGCTGATGGCTTCGAAATCACCCGAACTATTGATATATATCTTGTACGATACATCCTTGGCTTTTTCAGCAGCATTAGGTCCCTTGATGGTGACGGGAACACTCTCCAGTCTATCCAATGGTCGCACGCCATCTGCAACTTTCTGGGTTTTGTTTTGTTCATCTTCGGTACCAAACCCGATACCCATCTCCATGCTAGCTGAGATAGGTTCACCAGCTTTGGAAGCTGGTATCCATGCTGTTGACTTAAGAGCAAATATAGCCGCCTCTATGAGTGCTGCATTTTCAGGACCACTCCGCACAGTGGGATCAAGGAGATTGCCTTTTTCATCAATAGTAAATTGCATGGTGAGCGTCCCTGTAATTCCATCCCTCTTAGCCTGTTCAGGATAGATAATATTTTGACTGATTGCTTTCCAATCAGCTGGTCTAGGAGATTCATCCCAGGTTTGGCTTCCCACAGGTTTAACTGTTGATACGGATTTTTCATTGTCACCCGTTTTCAGCCTAAATACTATGGGCATAGTAATACGTACAGAAACTGGTTGACCCTCATTCTGGGCGGGATTCCAGATTGTCTTTTGCACTGCTTCAATGGCTGCTGCATCTAATGATGCATCTCCTGCACTTTTCAGAACTATGGCATTACCAGACACACCCTCTTTATCAATCACTACTTGGACAATAGTAGTCCCTCCAACCCCAGACTCCTTTGCAAGCTCCGGATAAACAACATTTTCCTGAACTACTGCATAGCCTCCCACTGGTGAGGGTGGAACATCATATGCTTGAATAATGACATTGTCATTCAGGGCTGGCCCTTTCTCCATGTATTGTGAATCTGTTGGCATTGGTTGATTTTCCGAGCTACAAGCTATGATGATAGCTACGCTTGCAACCACCGTGATGAGCACTAGATGGTAAGGTCTTAATTTGTTTGTCATATTCCCCCTCTTTTCTTTGATATATCTAAAGCGTTTAATGAGGCTGCTATCGCTCATAAAAAAGCCCCCAGCCAAAACAGGTACTGGTCTCTCACCTCTCTCTGAGGACAATTGTTTGAATAGCTGCTCTCCATATGCCCCACGGTCTGTTCTTGATATCTCTATGGCTTCATCATCACATATTTTCTCCCGCTCCAGATCAATTTGGTCGTTCACCAACCAGATGATTGGATGGAAGAAATAAAGTGTTCTAACAATGGCCTGGAGATAGATAACCAGGATATCCAGTCTCTGGACATGGGTCAGTTCATGGGCCAGAAGACTTTGTTTTTCTTCAAGCGCCCATGATGGGTATTCTTGAGGCAAATAAATGCGGACATTCCAGAGTCCTTGCATCAAAGGACTTTGAATATTCTCACTCATATAGAGATGGATAGGTCGTCTTAATCCCAAATCTGCTTTCATATCCTCGAACCAGGGTTCAGGGCTTAGTTTTTCTGCCCTACGCATCCGTTTACGATGTGTAGATTCTGACAAAAATAGCCTCATTCCCAGAAAGAGAACCCCCAAGCCCCAAAGTGCAGCAAGTATGATGTTCAGAGAAATACTGCTGCCTGATGACATGCTGGTTTCCTGGATGAACTGTCCTGTAATGACTGGAGATAGGACAACTACAGGTATTTGTTGTGTGGGTATCGCAATATTAATGGGAATCAAGGCCTTGATCAGGATGACCACCCACAGGATATAGGCAAATTTGGGATAGGCTCTTTTGCTTAATCTGCTAAGTGGCCATACAATGAGAGATAAACCGAGAATTTGCCAGGACGATTGAATGAGTATGCTAATCAGTTGGTCAATCATGGTCTTCCCCTTTCTCTAATATGTCTCTGATCTTTTGGAGATCAGCGGGATCCATAGATTTGTTTTTGAGTAAATAGGCAGCCAGGCTTGACCCTGACCCCTGAAAAACCCGCTCGATAAAGCTATTGGTTGCCCCATCCACGACCTCTTCCCTGGGTACTAGGGTTGAGTAGAAATTTACCATTCCAAGTTTTTCTTTCGCCAGGTAACCTTTATCCACCAATCGCTCCAAATAGGTTTGGATAGTGGTATAGGCCCGCTGGGCTTCTTCTGGCATAGATTCCATAACTTCACGGGCAGAAGCTTTGTTGTTGACCCACAGGTGATTCATGATGAGCCACTCGAATTTACTTAAAGCATCCAGATTTATCCTACTACTCATATCGCCACTCTCCTACGTTTGTAGTAAGTTAATATAAAGCACTAGTCGATGCAAATATTTTTTGTGGAAAGACGATCGCTCGAAGGAGTGGCTTTTTTTAGGCGGTATAGAGGTAGAAAGGTACAATACCAACTGCACCTCCATGTTGCACGTAACGTGTCATGCTTCGAGAGCCTCAGCAAGACACTTCTGCTTGTCTCCCTGAGGCTCTCGAAGGGTAATGGCTCCTCAGTTTAAAGGGTCATTTGGAGGTGAATATGGTATAAGGGTATGAGGGTAAAAGGGGAAAAGGGTATATTGGTACAATTATGCAATATCAGAGTTCAACTCCGTTTTACATAGCTATATAATCAAGCCTTCTCTACCCGAATACCGCTCTGTGTACCAGGTGAATCAGGGATGAATAACTCTCATCCGTGGCATTTGACATGCCCATCTCACAGGTCCTGGAGGTAGAGTAATGCCCATTTGCACCCTTGTGTTCATGAACTTGAACTGCTTCAGCCCTTGTTGCATGTTCAGTGAGTTCTGGAACCAGAAAACCTCGATCTCCAGCAAACCCACAGCAGCCCACATCCTCTGGGATAACTGTTTCTTCGGCACAGGCTTGGCCAACTGCCAGCATCTTGCCTTCCAGACCCATTTTCCTTGACGAACAAGTAGGATGGAGAATAATCTTATCTGATTTACTCTTGAGTTCTAGTCGTGGGATTAGGGTATCATTCAGGTATGCAATAATATCCACAATCCTGAGGGTTTTCCACTGCTCAAGGAGCTCACCTTCCAGGATAGTATCATAATGCAGCATCTTGTAGGTACAAGGTGATGTATCCACCACAATGGGCAATTTTCCACCCTGTGATGTCTTCCATAGGGAGCGCACCGCGTTTTCTGCCATGAGCTTATAAGCTTTATCAAAACCCTTTGATGAGTAGGGGGTTCCACAACAAAGATCTTCAATGTGGTCAGGATAAATGGGATGTATGCCTGCCTCCTGGAGGAGTTGAATAAATGCTTCCGCTGTACTGAGCTTATTGGTTTCACCAGGAGTTTTATTCATCCCTCGATTGAGGCATGAGGCAAAATAAATCATTTCCTCTTTTTCTTCAGAATTCTTAATCCTGATAACTGGCAATCCCTTCCCACCAGTTGGCATAAACTTGTGCCACACTGGAATTCTTCCCCCGCTCCACTGATGGATTTTCATTGAAAAGGAGACGATTCTTTGACTGCCTGCAAATCTTGCAATGGGAGTAGCCAGATTGAGACCGAGCCTGATCATCTCCACTACAAAACTAAAATACTTTACTGTCCACCAGGCAATACGTTGACTAATTAAGCCATGACTCTCTTGTCTGAAATGACGGGTTAAATCTCCGGTATCAATTTTCACTGGACACCCCAGGGCGCAGAGACCATCCACAGCACATGTGTCAACACTTTCAAAGGCATAGTCCTTAAGGAGTACCTGAGCGGTTTCCCTATCGGTGAAATCACCCCTCTGTAGAAATTGAATTTCACGCCAGGTAGCAATGCGTTGTCGGGGTGTCATGCTCACATCTTTGGAAGGACACCAGGTTTCACAAAACCCACACTCGATGCACTTGTCCACCACAGCTTCCACAGTGGGTGTCGGTTTGATATTCTTGAGATAAATTTCCGGGTCATCACTGATGATCACTCCTGGGTTTAACAGCAAATCAGGATCAATGAGTGTTTTGAGATCCCGCATGATTTCAACAGCGACCTCTCCCCACTCTGTTTCAAGAAAAGGCGCCATATTGCGACCGGTGCCATGTTCAGCCTTCAGCGCGCCATCATAGGTGCCAACGGTCATATCCACGACATCCTTGATAAAGTTTTGATACTGAACTTTACCTGCTTCATCAGCAAAGGTTTGAGATATGACAAAATGGAGGTTTCCATCCTTGGCATGACCAAAAATAATAGCATCGGTGTAACCATGTTTTTTGAATAATCCCTGAAGTGCCAGGGTTGCATCAGCCAGATCTTTTAAGCGAAAGCAGACATCCTCAATAATAACAGTGGTTCCAGATTTCCTAACAGCGCCCACCGAGGGTAATAAGCCTTTCCGAATTTTCCAGTATAGCAATCGGGTGGGTTCATCTTCTGTGAATTCGGCTGGATGTATCAATTTTGCAGACTTAAGCGCCTTGTGACCTGCCACCACCTTCTTAGACAATTGTTCAGGAGCAGAAGCTTGAAATTCACATAACAATGCAGCAGCATTTTCTGGAAGGGTTTTAATTTTATCAGGCATACCGGGTTCATCTTGAATGGATCTGAGAGCGGCCCTGTCCATGAGTTCCAATGCTTGAGCCCCAGCTTTCTCCAGAGGAATGACTGTCTCAGCAGCGGATCGAATATCCTTAAAAAAGAGTAAGGCGGCAGATTTGTGGGGATCATCAAACAGGGTTTTTAAGCGTACTTTTGAAATGAATCCCAAGGTTCCTTCTGAGCCCACCAACAGGTGACTCAGTATATCAATTGGCTTTTCATAGTCGATGAGGGCATTTAGAGAATATCCCTGGGTATTTTTGCGGGTGTATTTGTCCCTGACTCGTTCATGGAGTTTTTTGTCAGTAAGGACACGTTTCCGGAGATCCAAAAGACCCTGATGAATTTCAGGAGCCTGTTTTAAAAGTTTGTCATCACTCGTATTGTCCAGGGTATCATAAGTCTGGCCGTTGGGTAGAATAAATCTCATCGAATCCATACTGTGATAGGCATTGTCCTTCACGCCGCAACACATCCCACTGGCATTATTGGCAACGATGCCACCAATCATACAGGCATCCAGAGAGGCTGGATCCGGTCCAATTTTTCGACCAAAACGTGCTAATCGGCGATTAACCTGTCCCCCAATCAGGCCAGGTTCAAGCTGAATGGTTCCCTGCTCTTCATCGAAAAAGAATTCCTGCCAATTTTTACTCACATCCACAAGGATGCCGTCTGTGATGGACTGACCTGAGAGGGACGTTCCTGCCGCTCTGAATACAAGGGGTATCTTTGATCGTTGAGAATATGCAAAAAGATCGATAATTTCTTTTTCATCTGCTGGCTGCACAATGGCTTCTGGAATCAGTCTATAAAAGCTGGCATCTCGAGCAAAGCTATGACGATCGATGAGTCGAACTTTAATCCGATTCTCTGGCAGGATGGCTTTCAAATCATCCAGCAAAGACATTTCAGATTCCATGAGATGTTCCCCTATTGATTTTTTACATATTCATCGTGCATGTGATGCACCAGTCCATCTGCCAGACCAAACTGGGGAACGTATATTTCATCAATATCGCCCCACTGCATAATGGATTTGAATATTTTTGAAGCATGGACAATAACATCTGCTCGATCTGGGCGTAGATGAAGCAGTCTGATGCGTTCTTCAATGGTGTATGAATTAAGCGAAGCATCAATTTCGATTAATTCTGTAAAACTCACGGGCTGATCGTTTTTGCTACTGGAAAGTCTGAGGATTTTATTCATGTTACCCCCTGAGCCAATACCACTTAGCTGGATATCAGCAGGGCGATGCTCCATGACCCAGGCTTGCATATCATCCCAGACATCCTGAGTTACTTGCCCGTTCAATAGCCGTACTGATCCAATAGGAAAAGAATGTGAAATCAAGCGTTCACTCCTGGCAAAGAAAGTCAACTCAGTACTCCCACCTCCCACATCTATGTAGAGATATCCTCTATCAGGATGGAGGGTTTCAGCAACATGCGATGCAAAGATCATTTCTGCTTCCACACCGCCATTAATAATCTCCAAATTCAGCTGACTCTCTTCTCGAATTCGTGCTGCAATTCTATCACCATTCTTGGCCTCACGCATGGCCGAGGTTGCACAGGCCCTATAGTCCAGCGGTTCATAGGCTTTTAGTAGATGGGAGAATGCTATGAGGGTGGAAACCAGTTGCTCTTCCTTCTGGGGAGAGATGGTTCCATTCCTAAAGACATCAGCCCCTAAACGAATGGGCATTCTCACTAGAGATTCCTTGGCAAAAACGCAATATTCTCCTGTGGTCAGCACTTTTGACAGGAGGAGACGAACCCCATTAGAGCCAATATCAATGGCTGCATATTTCTGTTCAGAGTCTGGTGCCCAATTGACCTCAGGATCTCTTTGTGTCACTCGAAATTTTTTAGACGACTTGGCCGTGAACAAATTAACCCAGGTTCTTTCGTGTGAGATAGGTGAGCAATTTACCACCTTTTTTTATGGCCTTAGCCCAGGTTTTGGTATTAAAGGTGATGCCCACAACAGATGAGGTTGGCATACCCTCTCTAAATTCATTGCATAAGTTCCAGCTCAAGGCATTGAAAGTTGGATTGTGTCCAAAGAGCATCAGGGTTTCTACATCGTCATCCACGTGGGAAATGATGTCAACAGCATACTCAACCCCTCCAAAATGATAGAGAGGTTGTTGCAGAATAATACCTGACGCAGGGTAATTCAATTTTTCAGCAAAGATGTTTGCAGTTTCAAGGGCCCGACAAGCAGGACTTGAAAGGATGAGATCAACCTCTGTCAGACCTTGAGCAAGATGAGAAGCAATGGCCATAGCCTTTGCGATGCCACTTTCAGCTAAACAGCGATTGAAATCAGAATGATCCGGTGCCATTTCAACGGCCTTTGAATGCCTGATGATATACAATTTTTTCATAGTTTTATGCCCTAACATGGTAGGGTAAAACTTAGCATAAACTGATATGAACTGTTAGTGAGTTTTTGGGCAATTTCGTGGTCATACTCCTTGCAGGGATTGAATACTCAATCTCCCTGGAAGGAGTAGCGAATCCATTTGAGGGGGCTTTAAATAACTCCAAATTTCTTGCCAACCTCGGTAAATGCTTGAATGGCCTGATCGAGATGCTCCCGTGTATGGGCGGCACTAATTTGGGTTCGAATTCTGGCTTCTCCCTTTGGCACAACAGGGAATGAAAACCCAATGACGTAAATACCCTTTTCCAGCATTGCGGCAGCTATGTCTGCAGCCAGTTTGGCATCGCCAAGCATGATGGGCACAATGGGATGCTCCCCTGCTTTAATGTCGAATCCAGCAGCAGTCATTTTCTCTCTAAAATATTTGGTATTGTCCTCTAGCTTCTGACGTAAATCTGAAGATTCAGACAGGAGATCAATGACAGCAATACTGGCTGCTGTGATGGCGGGGGCCAGGGTATTACTAAACAGATATGGCCTTGAGCGCTGTCTTAACATATCAACAATTTCCTGGCGGGCTGCGGTAAACCCTCCACTGGCGCCACCCATGGCTTTTCCAAGGGTTGAGGTGATGATATCTACACGCCCCATGGCACCACGAAATTCGTAGGATCCTCTTCCATTGGGACCAAAAAAGCCAGTGGCATGTGAATCATCAACGTGAACGAGCGCATCATACTTTTCTGCCAGGTCACAAATCTTATCCACCTGGGCCACATAGCCATCCATTGAGAATACACCATCTGTGGATATAAGACGTGTCCTGGCACCCTGAGATTCTTTCAAGATTGATTCCAATTCGTCCATATTGTTGTTGGTATAACGATATCGCTTGGCTTTGCACAGGCGAACACCATCAATAATGGAAGCATGGTTAAGCTGGTCTGAAATGATTGCGTCTTCTGGCCCCAGAATGGTCTCAAAGAGCCCACCATTGGCATCAAAGCATGAACTGTATAGGATGGCATCGTCCAGGCCCAGGAAGTCGGCTATCTTCCCTTCCAATTCTTTATGTATACTCTGGGTACCACATATAAATCTTACTGAGCTGAGGCCAAACCCCCATTTGTCAAGCCCCTCCTGGGCAGCCTTTATCAGGCGGGGATGATTGGCCAGACCGAGATAGTTGTTGGCACAAAAATTTAGAACAGATGCACCACCGACCTGGATTTCAGCACTTTGCTGTGATTCAATAACTCGCTCTGCTTTGAATAGTCCGGCAGCTTTAATCTCGTTCAGCTCATTAATTAGGCGGATTTTAGTTGTGTTCATATCGGCTCCTGATCACAGGCATTAAATATTCTGAAAAGGCTTTATCCAGATCATGGTTAGCTGACCAACCCCAGTCTGCTCTGGCCTTGTCATCATTTATATCTGCAGGCCAACTGTCAATGATGCCCTGCCTATTATCATTGATAACAAAATCTACATTTGCATTCGGGTAGTATAATTTAACCGCAGCTAAAAACTCTCCAGCTGAGGGATTGAAGGCTTTGACATTGTAAACCATTTGGGTCAAAGCGTCATGTGGGGCTGCCATAAGCATTTCGATAGCTATAATGGCATCACTCATGGTCATAAATGGGATGGTGGCATCCGCTCTCACGAAACAGCTGTACTGTTCTCCCTTGGCAGCGGCATGAATCATCTCTGGTGCATAGTCACTGGTGCCACCTGCTGGGAGCGTGTGGGCACTGATGATTCCAGGGAAGCGAATACTTCTAAAATCAACCAGGCCAGCGGTGTCGGTGGTGGAGAGTCTTTTGTAATAATGGCTGTAGTAATCTCCCAGACTTTCACAATAAAGCTTGTTGCAGCCATACATAGTTTGGGGATAGCGGTAGTCGTCTTCATGAATGGCACCAACTGAGGTCTTTTCTTCAAGGGTGGGGATACCATACACAGCAATTGAGCTGGGGAAGAAAAATTTAACAGATTGCCCATGGCTCTGGGCCTGTTCCATTGCCAGATCCAAAAGATTTAGGGTCCCATCCACATTCACTTCGTGGGCAATCACTGGTGAAAACTCCGCCCGAGTGCTTAATAGAGCGGCCATGTGGTAAATTGTTTCTATTTGATATTGGGCATTTATCCGCTCCAGGAGATTGCGGTCCAATATATTTCCCATGAGGCAATCCATGGTACGTTCCTGGACGAATTCATCAGCTACACTGAGATCTATACCTATGAGATTTCTAATACCCTGATCATATAGGGACCTAACCAGTCCATGACCTATTTCACCATTTACACCTGTGATCAATATTATCGATTTACGCATGTGCTTTCTCCAGAACGCTTCTTCTCATGACTTGAGAATAAATGGAATAAAAAAGCCCCCTGCTGAAATCAGCCAGGGGACTTAAAAGATATGATTTCAAAAAAAGGAAAGCTTATTCGGTTGGGGCCTCGTCTTTTTTCAAGTAATCATTAATAGCTTCGTTAAAGGTTTCAAGGGCCTTTACAGGAAGGTTGTCTATGTTGTCATTAATACGGCGGATAACCATTCGAGTGCTGCTGGCATTGGTTTTCACAGTTGTCAGTTCTTTTTGCATGGTATTGATGGACTTATCCAGATACATCTGAGATGAGTCCATTTGAGCAGTGAATTCAATCATAAGAGAATTGATGGAATCTAACTCGGCGGTCATTGCCAGAAGAGCGGCCCTATCTGCCATGAGAACAGAGTCTAACATTACACTCAAATTTTCAGCCAGGCCAGACATCAAAGCGTCTTGTTGAGCTACATTTTGAGCTTGAACGTACTCCACAGTAGCCAGATTAAATTTTGATGCACCACCTTCAGTTGGGATGAAGCTCATGGTAGAGCAAGACCCAAGAAGAAGAGAAACAAGTAAAATTGAAAGTGTCATGAATTTGCTCATTTGATACCCCTTAAGTGGAAAGAATGATGTGTGTTCATACTGAATAAAGCCACACGATATTAACTTTCGAAAAAAATAGCGTTTGCCGCACACAAGTCAAGTGAAAAGCAGAAATCATACCATTTTCTAACAATTTGAAAATATGCACCGATCAAATTTGCTTGATGAGTAGATCAGCATTGCTTTTTATATTTCTTGGACTAGGAAAATGGGAGACCACTATTTATTCTTAGCCCCATTATTACTTATTAAAATAAATAGAGGAAATTGAGTATGGAATATCGTCGATTAGGAAGCTCCGGTTTAAAAGTAAGCACACTTTCATTTGGTTCATGGGTCACTTTTCAGGCCCAGGTTGACTTACCACTGGCTGAAGAAATGATGAAGACAGCCTATGATGCAGGGGTGAATTTTTTTGACAATGCTGAAGCTTATGCCAATGGCGCCTCAGAGGAGATTATGGGAGATGCGCTTAAAAAACTGGGATGGAGTAGAGATTCATTCATCGTTTCATCCAAGGCATTCTGGGGTGGACAACTTCCCACCCAGAAAGGATTGAGCCGCAAGCACGTTACTGATGCCTGTCACGCTGCACTGGGCAGACTCAAAGTCGATTATCTCGATCTATTTTTCTGTCACAGGCCCGATGAGTCAACTCCCATTGAAGAAACTGTTCGTGCCATGACTGATCTCATTCATCAGGGGAAGGTCCTCTATTGGGGGACTTCAGAATGGAGCGCACAACAAATCATGGAAGCTTATGGGGTTGCCCGGCAATATGGATTGATACCCCCGACCATGGAACAGCCTGAATACAATATGTTCCGTCGAGAGTATGTAGAATCAGACTACCGACGGCTTTATACTGAGATCGGCCTGGGAACAACCATCTGGTCGCCCCTGGCATCTGGTTTACTCACAGGAAAATACAGCGACGGCATCCCTGACGACGCCAGAGTAAATCTTCCAGGATATGGCTGGTTGAAAAGAATGGTTGAATCTCCAGAGGGTAAGGCAAAAATTCAGAAAGCTGCCAAACTCCAAAAAATAGCCAACGAAATTGGGCATTCCCTGACAAACATGTCGCTGGCCTGGTGTGCATCCAATCCCAATGTGAGTACGGTTATTCTGGGTGCATCAAAAATGTCTCAATTGACTGAAAATTTAAAAGCACTGGATGCCTTGTCTGCTCTGACAACTGAGGTGATGGATAAGATTGAATCTGTGTTGGGGAATAAACCGGCACCTCCGCCACAGTTCTAACTGCTAGTAGACTTATTCCAGGATGAAGTTAAGACCTTCCACATAGTCCCCTTCTGAGGTACCCAGGACATAGAAAGTGAGCTTCTCAGGACTTGACCGGACTCCCAGGAATTGCAATTGGCTTTCATCCACCCAGGCTTCGTACTCACCAGGTGGGACTTCCATGGAGTAATAGCCACCATCAGCAAAGGTGCGCAATATGGTTTCGAAGGATCCATCTACTTTCCTCAGGATAATTTTAAGTCCAGCCACAGGAAGGAGGTGATCTCCTCTGGCTCGATCCACACGTCCCTCAATAATACCTGTTGTATAGAATGGCACATCGATTCGTTTAATTCGATTGGGATCCATGATGACAGAAAATGTTGGCTTGCTGGGGACTAAAATTGGATTGTTAATTTTGGCTTCATTCACCCGGAAATTATATCTGCGGTAGGGTTGCAGTTGCGTGAGTCGGGTTATCCCGGATTTGGTTACCATTCGGCTTGAGGAACGCTCAATGATAATAGCATTGCCAGGAATAATCTCCTCATCCATGTCATAAGTGCCTGAATTGTTCTCATCCTGAAACATCCGTACACTCACACCAGATCGGCCCACTTGCTGTCGACTGTCCCATATTACTTCACCATTGGTTCGATCGAGCCCTGCAGACCCTCGTACTGTTTGAGTAAAGGAAGGAGATGATCGTGTGCTTCGAAAAGTAGAGGTGGAGCGTGCTGCGTCTAGATCCCAGGTGAGTCCTATTTCCAGAGATACGCTGCTCTGTAGCAAGTTATACGTGGTGAGCACCTGAGTCTTCAATTTGGATGAAAACTGTTTGATGTATTGAAATTTGAGTTCTTCTGCTTCCCCGATTGAACTATTAATACTGAGATCAGCACGGAAGTAACTTCCTCGAAGCAGGGGGTGATAACTTGGTAATCTGGGAAGAATATATACAGCTCCCAAAATGATTTCGCTGTTAATTTGATGACCAGTTGGAGTGAAATTGTGCTGCTCGTTTAAGCCATAGCGAAATCGAAAACCGCGTAGGAATTGATTGATATCCAGTTTGATATCCAGTTGATCGCTATCCTCCCTCTTGACCCATCTAAATGCGCTTCTGCCAGTAAAGCGCATACTTCCCAAACGAAGAGGATAGAAAAGATTCATATTTAAATTCTGTTTTATTCCCAGGGGATTGTAGATATCCTGCTTACTAAAATAGGTGTGATCCAGTGAAAAGGAAGAGGCATTGGGACCAACCCCTCGAACGGATAGACGATAAAAATTCTCTAGCACAGCATCCAGACTCACCAGCATATCGCCAGCTATTCTAGAAGATAACTTTGTATTAAAAGCGGGTCTATCCTGGTTGCTATTTTCGAAGTATTCAACCCCTAGACTTCCAGTCAGCCAATTGGTCATACCAAACGATAGATTTCCTGAGGAAGTATTCAGTTGGTCACCCCAATCAAGCGTTTCCGAGGCAATTTTTCCTCCTGAAAGATCATAGCGAAACTCGCCAGCAGGTAAAAAATTGAAAGGAATCTGTACCCGCCGCTCCAGTTCAATCACCCGGCCCTGTTTGCCATAAATCCGCAGCATAAACTCAGAGGTCCCGTAGTTCAGGGGAACCAAAAAGCGATAGTAACCAATATCATCTGCCTGGATTACCTCAACCAGGCGACCATCCTGATACAGCTCGACTTCAGCTTCAGGGTCGGTGGTGCCATCAATGGAGTAGTTATCATAACTTCGTAGTGGAATCAGGGGTTGGTTGGTGACCGTCATACCCTGGAAAGTCAGGTTTGATAATCCTGATGCACTCTGCTGCCCCAAAGTCACAGTTGAAAACCATGGTTGAGATTCATTGGCATACCGCCAACGTAGATTGGTCCCCGTGAGGGAAGTAGTATCTTGATTTACCGTGGAAATCATGGTTCCTTGAACATCTCCATAGAGGATTTCTCCCCCTAAGTTTAGATTCAAGCTGCCATACTGTCTTTGGGAGGTTACAGTAGTCAGTAATGAGTAGTCAAAAAGCGCCCCATCAAGAATCCTGGGATCTCTGCCCATAAGGAGGTCATACTGTTCTTCAACGGAAGGATTAGACCTTGCCCTGAGCTTATCATTATTACGCTGGGTATGTCGCTTTACTACTGGGAGTTGATTCTTGGTAACCAGGCGAATTGAGAGTCTCGAGAGATCGACAATTAGTTCCAACCCAAAAACCTCATTAAATATTTCAGGGGTAAGGAAAAAATCCAGTTCCTTGATTTTGTAATTGTTGACATCGAGTTGAAATTGTTGACTCCCAACCATCGCCTGTCTGCTAGTAAAATCCAGCTTGTAGCGAATATCCTTTGTGAGATAAAAGCCGCCGATAGACAGCTTGGAAGGATCAAATTCATAGTTAATACCAAAGATATCAAAAAGTTCTGTCAGGGGTAGGTAGAACTGATCACCGGTGTAATAGGCAACAACAATTTCATCAATTACACCTTGATATCTGATTGAGAGATAAACTTCTTCTTCGAATGCTTCCACTGTATCTTTTTGGAACAGGGGCATTCCAAGGAGGGAATTAAAGCATAGGAGAAGGAGAACGAAGTGGAGGTAACGTTTCACTTATGGCTTTATAAAACTACCCCGAGCTTTCACAGTAGGGGCTGAAACAATATCACTATCAGGTATATCCCCCCTACCACTTGAGAATGTGACTTCGTATTCATAGCTACCCCCAGGTAAATTCTGAGCATCCATATCCAGACGGCGCAATCCATCGTAGTAAATTGAAACCAGATTTTGTTCGGTTAGAACATTTTTACCATTGGCATCAAAAACACTTACAGCCATAGTCCCAAGGAATGGAGAATTCCCGGATTTAGAATAATTTGAGAAAATTTGTAATTTATTGTCTTCAACCTCAGCGCGGACGCTTGCGATGCTTATCCCAGTGCTGAGATCTCCATGGCGATAGAACACACCGGTAATCTGGTTGAATTGAAAGGTGATATTTGCAGAGACTCCCCCATCGAGACTACTGCCAACAGGTGGGCTCATGGGGCTTGATGTTGTTTTCAGACGTGCCCAATAGGTGCCATCTGCCAATCCGCGAGGTGCCTTGACGGTGACACGAATCGTTTGCCGAGTCCCTGGCTCTAAAATGAAATTTTTAGGAAATCCACGAATCCATTCAGCTGCAGAGTTCACGGCTGCCTTTTCTTCATCATTATAGATGAAGGTGATATCACCGGCCTCATCGGTTTTGGGGTAGCCAAACTCCCAGCTCAATTTTATTTCCTGTGCTACAGGGGAAGGATTCATAATGAGTAGCGTTTGGAATCGCTTCTGACTATCTACAAACAACGAGGTGGGTGAAATAGTAACCTGACCAAGTGCGAAGCTTGCAATAAGTAAAGTGAGAAGGCTAATTCGGATTGATTTGGTGTTCAACATTGGCATACTCTCTCATGGGATCTATTAATTAATATGTTCAAAGCCTGATATATCAATACATATTAATAATGTATGAGGAAAAAACCATGCTGTTTCGTCTCAGCGATGGTATAAAAAAAGAGGCCATTCACATGGCCTCTTTTCAATAACTTTTAAACTGTATAGTGTTTAGTTGTATTCAACACTCAGTGACCAGTCACCACTACCATTGGTAACATTATCTGAAGCATAGGCACCAGCAGGCTGATTTGTCAGTGTTCCCAAATCTCCACCCAACCAGAACAGGAAGTTACCTGAGCCGTCAAGTGTAATTGTGGCACCAACATCAGTTGCAGAACCCTGTGTTGTTGCGTGGCCTTCCAGATCAGGAGTAAAGGTCATGGTGTTTGTTCCATCACCCAGAGTGACAGCACCGCCTTCAGTAACTGCAACAACCTGACCAGCAGCACCAGTTAGCGTAAAGGTTCCCACAGTAGGAGCGGTTACATCTGTATGACTTGCATTTTTTGGGTCGATAATTGGTGTACTTGTTGGTTGAAGTGTTCCAAAATCAACTGAGGCAGTATTTGTAAGTGCCAGGTTAGCCTGAACTACAGCGTCAACGGTTGCAGTGGCATTGTCGCCAGCAAATACGCTTGCTACTAGTGTGGTCATTAAAACTATGGTTGTAATCTTTTTCATTTTTTTATCATCCTTTTTTCAATTTTTTTCTGTCCGTTTCTCCGTCGAACTGGCTTCATTATATTCAACAATGGTGCCAAAGCTGGTGATCTATGTCTAATGTGCTGTGGCACAGCAAGTTACAACATTTTATACAAAATTTATCGAATATTGGTTACCTTTTTAATCACCTTTAGTCATATTATTATGACATCAAAAATTGACAATCTGTTAATTTATTATTACACCAAGCTCAAATTCATTATGCTGCTGAAGGTATCTAGGCGTTTTTTGGGGAGTTCCCACCCAAGCATTTGCCAGGATTATCCCCACATTGGTTAACATATATGTGAATCACCACTAGCGCAGGGTATAAAAGCTTTTTGATGAGGATGTGGGTCTATTATGTCCAGGGTTGGCAAATTATCCCTGATGTCATAGATCAGATTAATCGTAGATAACAGAAAGATCAACATTTCCTGAATATGAACCAGCATCAATGAATCCAACGTTCATTGAACCATAAATATATATGTACGCAGTACTCTGACTGGGCGTATGAAATGCACTGGGTGGTGTTGGCGGTGCACCGGCAGGCCCACCTTCCCTTTGTCTTATTTGAAACCTCACCGACGAGCCAGTAACCTCAATAGCCTGATTCACATCATTGACACCTTTATTGGCATATGCAATTTTTAGCGTGAAGGGGATTACGTCAGGTGAAGCTCCATCGTGGGTCAGATTTGCAGGAGCGATCATGGTAACGATGACATCCAAATCATCATCGCCGGTGATTCCGAAAACGCCCATACCTGCATCTCCCAGGTTGATCTGGGTGAGACCGGTGCCTGCAACAATGGTTTCGAATTGCATATCCTGGTCCTTGGTGGCATCCAAGGTACTGGATACATTCAGGCTAAACTGGATAGTTTGTCCCGAGGCCACACCAATGAGCAGTCCCCATAGAGCTAGAAGCTTCAGATGTTTGGATAAATGTATTTGAAGCACACTATACATCTTAGTTATAATCCACATCTATTACAAAATCCCCATCGTATTGACCAGACACGAGATTTTCCATGCTAAATTCGCAACCAACCCACAGGTAGAATTCTCCAATATTATTTAAGAATATATTTTGGGGGTTTGTTACAAATATGTCAGAACCTGATTGGTCATTAGTCTCATGGCCACTCACTTTGTAGGTAACAGATAGTGTCGTATTGGTAGCCACATTCACCATTTCAATTTGACTTGAAAATGCCACCTGAACTGCTGAGTTAGGACGACCTTGCAGTTTGACAATGCCAGCTCCTGCATCAGTCCTGGGATTCAATCTCAGGATACCTTCACTAGGAATCACAGTTCCCACATCGATATCAGCCAGAATGATCATTTCCAGAGCTTCAATTACGGTGGCCTCAATACGTGCCTTAACTGCAGCATCCTGCCCTTGAGCAACCACTGAGATTACCAGAATCAGACAAATCAGCTTTAAATATTTCATCTTAATAGTATCATCTTCTCTGCGAAATGTTTATTCCCTATCTGGAAATGGCAAAAATAAATACCACTACTTCGGCCCCTTGCTTGCCAGTTTAATTGATGGTGCCCTGCCTGGTAAGATTTTTTATCCAGGAGCTCATCCACTACCCTACCCCTTATATCATAGATCGTGGCTGAAACCTTGGTTTCCAGAGGCACTGAAAATGGAAGGATTGTTCCATCATTAAAAGGATTTGGATAATTTTTCCCTACTGCCATAACTCGCGGCAGCTCAGGGAAGGCATCTCCTGGATCGATCCTGAGCAAAAATCTTGGAGTACTTCCCCCACTCTTTTTCAACAGCTGAAAAGGTTTCGTCCGGGTGAGATTCTTGGATGGTACAAGCGATTCCAAGGGCGTTTTAGAAAGACTGGTTTGCTCAAATTCGTAGAAACTCTGTCCATTCAAATCAACTTCAGCACCTGTCTCAAGGTCTTCCAGGGTGAGCGTCCACTCGGGGTGCAAGTCCTGGATCCTTGGCCACGATAAACGGTAGCTTCCTGAGAGTGGAATGCCTCCAACATATCCATTCACATAGATTGGTATTTGGCGGACAAGTCCGAAGCGATAGGGATGGGAGTGGATAGATAGGTAGCTGTTGTCATAACCCACAGTATATAATTCAATATAGGTGTCTGTAGGTGGAACCAAATAGTAGGCATCTCTACTATCCTTATTTATGGATCCTGACTCATTAAACTGTATATGAGCGGTGGCTCCCAATGTGTCAGCCTCTAAAAGAAACATAATCAACGGATTTGATTCGTTGGATTGCTTGTAAAAGACGCCACCTGTGGTCTTGGCAGTTTTCGGAACTTTTAAGGAAGGGCTAGATGCGTTGGCTTTCACCCAAAATCCTTGAAAGGGAGGAATCAATCCATCTCCCAAAGAACCTGCCGTGCCATTCCAGGTCAGGTAAGCGCCAGCACCTGAGTTTGCAGTATGGTCCCAAATGTATATCACATTGTCCATATTGGTCTTGGTCCAACCTATATCATCCCAATCGATACTTGCAGCGAAGGGGTTCCCCACAAGGTTCCATCCCGTATCAGCCAGAGCTGTATAGGTAACACCAAAATCGAAAACACCTGCTGTTCCCTCTTCTTCAGTCCCGCTTGCATCCAGGATAACTGGCAGGGGATCGCTGTAGGCTGATTCTCCAGCAATGGAACCAAAGACATAGACGAAGAGCCCTCGGCCCGCTACCGTGGTATTTGTTGAATTCGTGGGTTTCCGCCAACGCTGATTGTCTGTGCCTACGTAGGTCTCATCATAGTACAGAACTGAGGGCGAGCCAGTAGCAGAATCTGATCCAGTGTAGCCCTGGGTAAATATATTGTTAAACAGATCACCATATGTTGATGTCACTGGTGAGGCCAGGAGGCGCCAGCCCGTATTTCCTGATATCTCCCGTTCTGAGCGGATATTTCCTGAGCTTATGGATTTTGTATTGGCGATCAAGGAATAGCCTGATGGAACGATAAGACTCCCCGTGGTAAGAGTAAGTGTAGATGTGACCTCAGTGTTGCCCCCAAGGCGAACACCTGACGAGTTATCCACCGTCAAGTTGTAAAGAGTCGAGGGACTGCTGAGAACCTGCTGAGATGATCCATTCATTTCGTAATATTTGATACTGCTGGTTGCGATACCAAGGTTACCACTTACGCGAACAGTATCGTTAGCACCGCCAGTAATTTCACCTCCACCCAGGAGATCACCTAGAACATCTAAGCTGATGCTTCCAGTGAGATCCACATCTGCTCCCAATTCTATGGTGAGGGACGCGACCTGTTGATTGTCAGTGGTAATCTGTGGATATCGGGTGCCATCTGCCGGTATAGCTGGAATGAGGACAGCATCAGTCAGTGTAGGTATGGCATTGGCACCCCAGTTCACAATGGTGTCCCATCTGGTGGTATAAGTATTGTTCCCAGGGTCACCTTCCCAGATATTGGTATAAGCATTAAATTGCACCGTGGCTTCATCTGTCATGGAATTGCCATTGAGTACTCCAGTGATGGTCGCTTCTTCTACAGTAGAGGAGGATTGAAGCAATTGTGTGTAGGTCCCATCTCCATTATCTGCAACTGATCCCAGCAATGTTCCTGCTGTTGATATCAAATTGACAGTCTCTCCGCCACTGGAGTGGTTATTGCCGCCAGCATCTTTAATTTGAACCGTAATGGTTGATGTGCTAACAGCATCATTCTCTAACACTGTTGGATTGGCAGAGATTATTGACATTCCTGCACTGGCTGGTCCAGATTCAACTATAAACGTATTACTAACACCATAAATATTGCCAGAGGTATCTGTTGCAGTAATGGTGTAGCTACCAATGCTGCTGATAGCCATTGTATAAGCAGAGAGCACACCAGCTGTGAATGCTGCGGTCGTGCCACCTCCGTTACTGAGTGTACCAGTGGAAGTGATAGTAGCCGTGGTATCAAAGTTAACATCAGCGGTCTGGGTACCGTCCACCGCCGATACTTTTATATTGAAATTCACACCTGCAGTTTGGGTTAAAATATTACCCCCACTGAGTTTCTCGAGAAGAAATGTCGTATATTGACCAGCCACACTGGTGGAGAATGTGCTGCTTACAGCCGATGTAATACCTGAACTACTCGCAGTGAGGATAAAATCATCTGCGGCATTAATTGCTAAATCACTGAAAGATACTCGTCCTGATGCATTTGTATTGAGGTTCGTAGTACCCGATAGGGTGCCCGTACCCGAAGTAATGGCGATTGAAACACTTGTTCCGGCAATCTCCATTGCATTGCCGTTGGTATCCTGAATCTCTGCCACAATTGCAGGTAAGGTTTCATCAACCGTTCCATTAGCGGGCTCTGTGATGTAGACAACCTTGGTTGGGGTTCCAGCCACCATTGTCATGGTTCCAAAATTTGTTGTGTTATTTGGACCCGTCGTCCCATTGTTTGTAATATTACCTGTATTAGGAACCGTCCCAGAAGTGGGCCGAATCTGTAATCCACTGAATACCAATTCTCCTGGTTGGCTAGCTACCGTAGAAATGGCATCGACGGTGAATGTTACCTGTGAACTTGTCCGCGAAGTGTACGAGGCTACCAATGAAGTTGAGGTTCCATAAGCTTCCTGGGCAATTACCGACGGGAGTGTCCCTGAAGTATCCCATTCATAACCAGAGGGAGCCGTGAATATGAGGGTTCCACCATTGGTAAGCTCACCTGCTACGTCTTCGGTGATGCGTGGACCGGTAAGTGTAGTGTATGTTGTATTGGCATCATCAGCGGATATGGCTTCACCCCCTGTGGCCTGTGCAAGTAAATGGACACTAATTGCATATTTATCTGAAAAATAGTGCTCGATGCCATATCTTTCGGATTCAGTTAGGTGGCGACCATAATGCACTACCTCAGCGATCATACCATCCCATCCACCACCGGCACTTTGTCCTAATATGGCCCTGGTGGCCTCTGTGATTGTTTGGTCTGGTGGGTCTCCTGCATATGATGGATTATTAAGGACACCGTCGACATAAAGGTTCCAGACTTCTCCGGCTTTCCAATCAAGGCAAATAATTTGAGCAGTTGTACTCTGTTGATCCGATGAACTTTCCAACTCATTCGCCGCTACATCTGCACCGACTGCGGCCTTGATCACATTCAGATCAGAGGCGTTGTCCCCGACTGCATCATAGCGCACTGAGAACGAATAATCTCCATCGTTTGCTGCTCGTGTGCACCATATTCCTTTATCTGTGGAGGTAATATCTGATTTTACTACAAAAAATGTGGTGAATTCAGTCAGGCCATCAATGTATAGCTGGCCATCTCCATCTGTTAGAAACTCTCCGCCACCTGACCACTCGATGGCACTTTCTCCGTTGAGACCTGCTACAGTTTCTCGCCACAATGGTGCGCCACCAGAATTGATAAAATCTCTACCATTACCACTTTGGTCCTTCCAGACTTGAACATCATCTGCATCAATGGCCAGTACGCTGCCCCCATTATCAGTATAAACACCTTCATTTGAATTAAGCCAGAGATCAAGCCCTGAAATTGTGGCAGGCTCACCAGAGGCTATTGAGCGGGTTTGAGTGTTACTCACGGCAGCTGATGTATCATAAGCAATGTAGGTGACCACCCGGGTTGGCGTGTGCGGTGTTGCCAACAGGTTTTCATATATCACCGTTCGAGCAGCTGTTTCATAGTTACTTATGGTCTGGTTACCGGAGAGTAGAAGCTTGCCGATTCCACTATACCAGGTCCCGGTAATTCCATAAATGCTTGTGTACCCGAGGCTATCTTCTGCAGTATGATAATTGGTTGTAATTTGAATAGCGAGACTGTCGAGCTTGGTATCATCGCCATCACTAATGGAAACGGAGTCCGTGATTGCGATGGCTCCGTCACCAGCAAAATATACAAGGCCAGCTCCTTCCATACCACTCAACACTGGTGCATCATTCACGGCAGTGACACTTAAATTTCTCGATTGTGAATTGCTGTGCGCTAGGCCATCGCTCACCATAAATGAAATGGTTCGTGTGGCTTCATCAGGGTCAGGATTTAGATTGTAGTAGGTTATTGACTTAAGGGCGATCTCATAATCTGTTTTAGCTGCACTTCCCACCAGAAGTAACTCACCATTCAGGCTACTCCAGGTTGGTGTAATACCATATGCAGAGGTAAAATCCAGCTTATCCTCACCACTTATATAGTTGGTGGATATTTTGACCCAGGCACTATCTAAATAATAATCATCTATATCTGTAATGGCCAGGGTGGAGGTCAGTATGGTATCTGGATCACCATCCGTGTAGGACAGGGTTGTTCCTTCAATACTTGCCAGCGCGGGAGCATTGTTCGAAGCACCAATAGTTATGTCTCTTGTGACTGTAGCGCTATAGCCAGTTCCATCACTAATTTTAAAACTGAGCGTGCGTGTAGCGGTGGATGGGACTGCATTTAAATTTTGGTAGTAGACTTCCTGAAGTGCATTAGAATAATCCGCCAGGGATGCATTCCCAGTAAGTCTGAGTGTGCCAATACTTTCATTCCAGATTCCTGAAATACCATAAGCGGTGGCGAAGGTTAGTGTATCCTCGCTACTTAAATAATTGGTACTGATCCAGACGAGGGCACTGTCCAGATTGAACTCACTATAGTCGTGGCAGCTAAGGCTATTTGTTATGGCTGTGGCAGCATCATTTGCCTGGTAGGAAAGTGCAATGGTTTCAAAGTCAGAAATG
Organism: Fidelibacterota bacterium; assembly: GCA_013203185.1. Taxonomy (GTDB): domain Bacteria; phylum Fidelibacterota; class UBA8477; order UBA8477; family JABMPR01; genus JABMPR01. The sequence continues at coordinate 24,660 of JABMOS010000020.1, forward strand.
TAAGGGAGCTCATTGGAGGTTGAAACAGTAAGGAATGATCCTGGGGCAGTCATGTTATTGTATTCAGTGGTGATCCAGTCGGCAGTTAATTCTACACTGGAAATCCTTACCTCATCGATGAGACCAGCCCAAGAGCTGGTTGCACCATCCTTGGAACTTTTTCCGATAAGCAGTTTGGTCGCTTTATTAGTGGTTCCACTTCTTGAGTTGGACCACGAGGGCGTATCCAGACTGCCATCTATATAAAAGTTGGTAGCAATTCCATCGGTTTGGGCCATGGTGAGGTATTGCCAATTTAGTGTGGCCGATCCATTGCTGGATTCATGTCGCTGCTTGTTATTTGCTCCAAGGAGAGATGAGGTTCGAAACACATTGGTGCCACCACCCTTTTCACCTGCAGCGTCTTGCCGGATCATTATGCGCCGATCGTTTGCATCAGGGTCATCTGAATAGATTAAACCTTTATCAGTACCCAGGGCATCTGCCTTGGCCCAAAGTGAAACAGTAAATGCCCCGAGACCATTGAGATATGATCCCGCTTTTAATTCTTCTAGATCATCTCCATCCCCATCAAACTCTCTGGCGCTGCCCAGATACCCACTGCTGTTAGCAGCAGTATTATGATCCGTAAGTATATAGGCACCTGCAGCATCGCTGAGGTCCTCCAAATGCCATACACCAAGATAATTGCTGTTCCAGGTCAACGTATCCGATTGATCTGTATAGATTCCCGTTTTGCCATAATAAAGATAGATAGTGCTATCTACTGTGGGTGTCAGTGATGGTAGATTAACCCAGCACAGCAAATCACCAGTGGATGCAGTGTAATTTTGCAATTCATGTTTCAGTAATGTTGAGCCATCAGATTGAGTAAAGCGTATATCATATCCAGAAGGGTTGACAACACCTCCACCATTTGATGTAGATTTTAAATCAACTTCAGTAACCTTGATCATAACTGGAAAATTGGTATGATCAGTAGATCCGCTAATCTGTGAACTATTTAGTGTGATTAATTTGCGATGTTCATATCCAGCTGGTTGAGCAATTAAAACTGTTGAGAACAGGATGAGCAGTATTGCCAACCGGAGATGCGATTGTTTCTTGGGATGAGACCTTATTTTTTCCGGTTTTCTAATACTCTGCTCCTACTGTGAAATTAGGCCAACCCTTCATATTTACAACATATATGCCAAAGATCCGGCTCCTTATAGACTCTTCATAATCTCGCATCATATCCTGATACATATTATACTTATCTTATTATTTTTTATACATTTATATATTATGATCTCACATAATATAATAACCTCTAGCTCCCCTCACATCAAGCACTGACAAACTTGAACTACGATTCATTCATAAATATGTGACATAACTCAAATTTTTACGTCATATTTTGATGACAATATTTATCCGGTTTATAGTTTTATATAGTTGGGCTCATATTAGCGAGGTGAAATATTCACTCTCTGTTAGCCCAGGTGACATTCAAATTGGCCAAAAAAAAAGCCCTGAAACAGGGCTCTTAAAAATTTATAGATGGGGTGGATCAGATCTTAGTCGATGCGAGCCCATTCCTGGATTTGTTTTGGCCAGTCATAATCATCATAGTTGCCAAAACCCAGGTTCCATGCATAGTACTCACTAC